>JADHYK010000009.1 GCA_016782485.1 Candidatus Omnitrophota bacterium | reverse complement strand
TGGGTAAATTTACGTTCATGTTTGTCAAAGGCTTCTTTGGTGGTCTTATAGAGCCATACAAAATAACGTTTCTTTAAATTCCTTAAGTCCTGTTTATCCATTGATCCTCTCCTTTGTTAAATTATTTTCCCGGATGTTCCTGTTTAAACGGTATAACCGGCGCTGTCCATGGCGTCTGCTGGTTGATTACCGCGATTTCCAGCGGACAGACGTTTGCCGGGACGGTAAGCGCAAACCTGACCGCGTTCTCAATCGCCTCCGTAGTCATCAGCCTTGAAGTATCTGTTGTGATCTCTTTTAATTTCCCGGTTAAATCGGTATCAGTGACACCGGGAAGAATAGAGGTAATTTTAATTCCGCGATCGCGTAACTCCCAGAATAGCCCCTTGGAAAAGGCACGCAGCCCCACCTTTAAAGAACTATATACCAGAAAGTTTCTCGGCAGGGGATCACAGAGAGTTGAGCCGGAGACCATATTGATTATTGCGCCGGATCCCTGCTGGATCATATCGTTGATAACTAAACGGATCAGGCGTACATAACCCAGGTAATTTGTATGCACCAGGCGCTCAAAGTCTTCGAAGGGCTGTTTTTCAAAGGGATACTGGCTGGAAACCCCGGCATTGTTAATCAATATGTCTATCCTGCCGAATTTTTCTTTTGTTTTATGCACCAACCCTTCCAAGTCGCTAAGCTTTGTTACGTCACAAGACACAGGTAACACCTCTACTTTATATTTTTTAGCGACCTCCTGCGCCGTCTCCGTTAGCGGCCCTTCATTGCGTGCGGCTATGGCCAGATTAATCCCCAGACTGGCTGCCGTAGAGGCAATGGCCTTGCCGATCCCGCGGCTTGCGCCTGTAACTATGGCGGTTTTACCTTTTAAATCAATGCTCATCACTCCTCCTTCTTAGGTGGCCTGGGTGCGAAAACGGCTCTGATTTAAATACCGGCTAAAGAATAATAATAACAAAAGGCAGCTTCCGAAAACGATAAAACCCAGGGTAAAGCTCCGCTGCATGAGCAGGCCCCCCAGAAACGCCCCCGCTCCTCCGGCGAGAAAGCGCACGCTGCTGTTAAGACTTGCCGACTCGTTCAGAAACTCCTTCGGCAGGTCGGTAAGCAAGGTGGAAAGCCCGGCATGGTTAAATGTCCACCCCAGCCCCCAGGCAACCATCAATAAATAAAGAACAACCAGGGGCAGATTGAATATCAAAAGGAATACGCTTAAGATCATTAATCCTATCCCTAAGTCTACGGTCTTTATCCTGCCCAGAGAATCCGAAAACCACCCCCCAAGGAGCTCTCCGAATATCCCGCTGAAGCTGGTCAGTGTGATCAGCATACTGATAATAAACTGATTAAGCTGGTACCGATTAGAAAAATAAACCCCCAGCCACTGCTGGACGCCGTGATAAAACAGGCTGATAAAGAAAATATAGCTAAAGACCGCCAGCACCCTCTTATCGCGCAGCGCCGGCAGATAATTTATACGGAATTTTTCTTTCTTCTGCCGGAAATGCGGCAGATAAAAATAAACAAAGAAGCAGAGTATGAATCCGGCTGAGGACGGAATAAGATATATCAGCCGCCAGGGGATAATGCCGCTTAAAAAAAGCCCCAAAAGAGAAGCGAAAAATGTAGCGCCGAAAAAACCACCCACGTACCTGCCGCGCCGAACAGGCTCTATGCTCCTGGCAATCAGTATCAGGGCAATCGGTATAAAGGCGGCGCCAAAGACACCCATGAAGAACCTTGCCGCAAAAATGCTTTTTATGTTAGGCGATATCCCGGCCAAAAAGTTGGCGCAGGAAAATAAAAACAGGCAGCCCAGGATTATCCTTTTGGCATCGACGGCCCGTATCAAAGGACCGTAGATTAAGGCTGCCGTCCCGTAAGAAAGCATGTATATCCAGACGATAGTCCCGATAAAAAATGCGGAAACAGCAAATTCAGCGGCAATCGAAGGGATCAATGCCGCGCTTGCCGCCACATTGAAAGATAAAACCGCGCCCTGAAGGCAGAGGATTATAAAGGTTGACCGTTTCACTTCGTGGATTCTTTTTCAATAATCTCTTTAAATATCGCCAGATTCTCCTTGGAATGCTTATTAATTAGGGCTTCTACCTGCTGGTCGTTAAATTTTGCCTTATCGTCCATCTCGAAGTGCTGGATCCAGGTCATCTCTACAGGACAGAAGTCCGTGGTTTGGCTTCCAGTAGCCAAAGCCACCCCTTCCCCTTCCGGCCGGGGCGTATATAACCAGATAATTTTCATGAATTTAAAGGGAAACTCCGGAGGCAATTTCTGGGCATAAGCAAAATTATACTCCTTAAAAAGCAGCCGGTATGACTGCCAGGAGTTGCCTTCGTCGTCGGTAAGGCGGAAGGTAAGCTTATTGCCTTCTTTCTTTAATACCTCTGCCTTTTGATATTCTCCGCCGAATAATTCTGTCCAGCGCGGAATATCATTTGAAATATCAAAGACCAGCTCGTATGGCGCGTTAATGATAATAGAATTACAGGTATGCCCTGCCATTACTCACCTCCTAGAATTGCCACTACCCTTGACCAGGCCGCACCGGTCTGTTTAATGCGTACCGGAAAACAGATAACCTTAAAGCCGTAATCGGGGAGTTTCTCTAAGTTAGCCAATCGTTCTATATGGATAAATTCGCGTTTCCTGCCGTAAAAATGTGCCGGATACAAAAATCCGGATTCTTTTTTCTCTAAAAATTCTTTCAACATAAATTTATAGGGCCGGTCAATACCCATGGTATCAACGCCGAATATTCTGATCCCGCGGTCCAGAAGATAATCTATGGCCGAAATGTCCACTCCGGGATAATCTGAAAAATATTTTGGGGTACCGTATAATTTATCTGACCCGGTATAAAAAAGCACAATGTCCAAAGGCTTCAATTGGTAATTAATTTTCCCCAAGGCATCGCCTACATCTTTGGAGTTTATGGTCGAGGCGGCCTTTTTATGCCTAAAATCAAGTTTTACGCCGTTTTGATAACAATACTCAAGCGGAATTTCATCTGCGGTCTTTGCGGCCCTTCCTTCAGAACGCGAGCCGTAATGAAAAGAATAATCCAGGTGGGTCCCGATATGTACCGGCGAATGGACTATCTCCAGCGATAAAAATTCTTCATCCGGGAGGTCTTGCTTTTTTAGGATGCGCTGCCCAAGCAGATATTTTATGCGGCCTAAGAGGGTTCTACTCATAATTAGGCGGTTAAATTTCTCAACGCCCGCCTTATGGGTTACACGCTCAATTTCAACCTTGTGCACTTCAAAGGCCTTCTCGTCAATGGGCAGGCTAAGGTCAATTATGTTCATCAGCGCTTAATTTTGACTTTATGACGGCCTCGATGTCGTTAATGGTTGAAGACTTGATTATCTCTTTGGGGCTTAGTTTTGTATTGAATGCCTTTTCTAAAGCGATAACCGTCTCTACCATCTCGGTTGAATCAACGCCGATGCTGCTTTCCAATGAAACATCGTCCTTTAACTCTTCGGGTTTGACCTTTAATAACTTTGAGAGGATATCTTTTATCCTTTCTTTCGTCTCCATATTCTCGCTCCTTCTTTTTCTGTGGACTATGGACTAAATATGCACCTCGCCCTTTGTGGCGCCGGCCTCCCACTTGGTCACCCCTGCCATCACATCCTGGAAACATAGCTTCGCCAGTATGTCGAAGTTACTCTCCATAATCCGGTTAATCCTGCCGGGCTTGGAGTAGAACTCGCGCATACACCATGCGCCTAATCTGCCTAGTTCCTCGATCGAAAGATGGTCGGTCGGTATGACCGGGTGCAGGAAATCCCACTGGCTGAAATCCACTTTTTTAGGGTCAATCCAGTTTTTCTTTAAAGAAACCCTCCACATCGGAGAATTGGGAGCAGGGGTTACGTAGCCGATCCATAAAACATCGGGGTCAACCTGATCGGCAAATTCAAACCTCTGTTTGATTATTGCTTCCGTATCATAATCAAACCCGATCATAATATCGGCGACAATAGCGATATCGTTCCTGCGCAAGATCTCAATAGTCTTCTTGATCTGTTCGATAGTGGTGCCTTTGGCAATTTTTTTCAGCTCATCCTGTGTCGTGACTTCGATTCCGAAGACGCCCATAAACAGGCCTGTCTCTTTCATCAGGGGCAAAATTGATTCGCAATTCACCCAGTCAACAGCCCTGCCCAGAGAAACCCATTTGATAGGAATATTCTTTTGTTTTTTTAACTCGCAGAACCTCTTGACTCTGGCAGGATCCACGTTAAAATTGTCGTCCTGGATAACCACGACTTTTACTCCGTATTTCTTATGCAATAATTCCAGTTCTTCAACAACCCGTTCGGGTGATTTTGCGCGCCATTTTAAAAAGTCAGAAGGCGTTCGCGGGTCAAACTGGTCCCACTCATAACAGAATGTGCAGGCCGATGGACACCCCCGGGAAGTGATCATATCTACGAAGGGCTTCCAGTGCGTATGCCCCACGTATTTGTCCATCGGGAATAAATCATACGCCGGCAAAGGAAGCTTGTCCAAGTCAGTCATCAGCGGTTTGTGCGGGCCCATAACAATTTTACCATCGATGCGCGAGGTGACCCCGCCCACATCTGCTAAATTTTTCTTCTTATCTATGGCCTCGATTAAGTCCGCGAAAGACTCCTCCTCCCCCATAACCACAAAATCCACAGCCGGGTTTTCTTCCAAGGTCGGCACAGGCATGGCTGAATACCATAAGCCCCCTAAGATTATTTTTGTCTTGGGGAGCACTTTTTTAATCCTCTGAGCCGCCTCTTTAAAGTGGCGCAGGACTCCATATCCCCCATAGCCGTGTATCTGCTCGCCCATTACCACGATATCGGGACACTTTTGCTTGACTTGTTCTATTAATTGATCCATCGGGGTCTCATAGGCCCTTCCGTCAATAACCGAAACATCGGTATATCCGGCTTCGCGTATGTAACTGGCCCAATGCGCGTATAACTGATTAGGCGACCTGTGTATCCCGTGAGTCGCCCAGCAGCCGACACTTGGCATAACAAATAAAATCTTCATTTATGCTCCTTTCTCTATCACTATCGCTGAATTGATCCCCCCTCTTCCGCGGGAGATTATCAATGCTTTCTTTATATTAAACTCCCTTGCTTTCCCAGTAATATAATTTAAACCGTTGGTTGCCGGTTCCTCCAGATTCAAGGTCGGCGGGACCAGATTATGTTCCATCGCCAGAATAGCGGTAATCATATCCACTGCCCCTGATGCGCCGAGCAGATTCCCGAACATGGACTTGGGGCAGCTTACCGGTATCTGTCTTATCCTGCTGCCAAAAACGCTTTTAATTGCAGCGATCTCCGAATTATCCCAGATCTCCACTGCCAAACCGTCTAAACTTATATAATCGATTTCATCCGGGCTTACCCTGGCATCGGCAAGGGCCATTTTAATCGCGCGGGCTAATTCCTTGCCGTCTGCAGCAGGGTTAATCCTGTCAACTCCGTCGCAACTGGTGCCGTAGCCGGATAAATAGGCAAGGATATTCGCCCCTCTTTTTTTGACGCGCGCAACCGGCTCTAAGAGCACTATGCCAGCTCCCTCCCCGATTACAAAACCGTCGCGCTTTTTATCAAAAGGCCGGTAGGCACTCTGCGGATAGGCGTTATTCTCAGAGAGGGCGCCGTAAGTATTGCAGCATAATAAGGCGTAGGGGGTAACCGGCGCCTCCATACCCCCGGCTAAAATCATATTAAGTTTATTCTTATCCAAAACCTTGCCTGCGTATCCCAGCGCCATCAGGGAACTGGCGCGGTCTGCGACGACGGTCTTGCTAAAACCCTTTATCCCGTAATAAATAGATAGCTGACCCTGGGGCGCGGCGGGGAACCAGGCAGAGGCCATGTAGGGAGAAACGCCCTCGCGGCCCTCAAGGTATAAATTGCGCAGCTCTGTTTCCGCGTAAAGCCATCCGCCGATAGCATTACCTAAAAATATCCCCACCAGGTTGGGGTCTTCGTTCTTAATCTCAATTCCGGCATCCTGCAGGGCCAGCTCCGCGGCGATGAGCGCCATATGCGAGAAGGCATCTATCTTTTTTAAAAGCCGCTCTGAGACGTGGCTGTATTTCTCAAGGTCGTCAATCTGCCCGGCAATATGCGAGGGGTACTTTGAGGCGTCAAAACGGGTAATCTCTTTTATAAAGGACCTGCCTGACTTCAGGTTTGCCCAGAACTGGCGCTTGCCGATCCCCGAAGGAGTAACTGCCCCTATCCCGCTGACCGCTATCTTTTCCATTATCCACCGAACCTTTTTAGAACTAATGAAGAATGTATTCCGGAGAAACCGCTGCTTGTCTTTAATATGGTGTTTACGCGTTTTTTCCGCGCTACGTTAGGAATGTAATCCAGATCACAGAGGGGGTCTTTCTCCTCCTGGTTGATAGTCGGAGGGAGAAGGTCTTTTTGGAAAATCATCGAGGAGACCACCAGCTCAACCGCATTGGCAGCGGCCAGGGGATGCCCGATCATGGATTTAAAGGAGCTGATCGGCAGTTTATAGGCATAATCGCCAAAAATAGTCTTATAGGCATTGGTCTCGAATATATCGTTCATCTTTGTGGAGGAGCCGTGGGCGTTAATATAGTCGACCTCGGAGGGTTTTAACTGTGCATCTTTTAATGCCAGGTCGATGCACCTTGCCATGGCTACCCCGTCTGCCGGCAGGTCGGTCATATGGTAGGCATTGCAGCCTGTACCAAAGCCGATGACCTCGGCATAAATTCTGGCCTTGCGCCTTAAGGCGCGGGTTAGCTCCTCCAGAATCAAAATCCCGGCGCCCTCGGAAAGGACAAAGCCGTCGCGCTTCTTATCAAACGGCCGCGAGGCAGCTTCGGGATTATCATTGCGGCTGGACAAAACATTAACCACGTCAAAGGCCCCGAAGGTAATCGGGGTAATCGGGGCTTCAGCGCCCCCGCAGAACATTATATCGTGCTCTCCGTCCTGAATGGTCTCGAGGCCAAACCCCAGCGAGTCGGTCCCGGCGGTGCATCCGGTGGAAAGAGTATCGCAGATTCCATTAAGGCCGTATCTGGCAGAGATTTCTATAGAGGGGGTATTAAACATCGCCGCGTCATAGAGATCAGGCCTGACCTTTGCGGGGTCAATCGGGGCGTGGCCGTCTTCGGTAACCAGGGCAAACTCCTCTTCCATATACTTTGTGCCGCAGATGGCATTGGCAAGGCAGACCCCGATGCGCTGCCGGTCTTCCCGGGAAAAATCAATACCGCTGTCTTTTACCGCCATCTCCGCACAGACCACCCCAAACTGCACGTACCTGTCCATGCGCATAACTTCGTCATGAATAAGCCCGAGCTTAAAGGGGTCAAAATCCCTTGCCTCTGCGGCGATCTTGGTATTAAACAGTGATACGTCAAAACCATCCACTAACTTTACTGCCGACTTCCCTGAACTCATTCCTGTCCAGGCATTGTCTTTTCCAATCCCGTTTGGGGAGATGACGCCCAGGCCTGTAATTACTACGCGGCGCTTTGGCATTAATTATTTCTCCTTCTCTTTGACCCTGGCCACCTTAAAGACTATATTGCCTCCGTCTGGACAGGTGACCGTATCTATAGAATCCGGGTTATCCATAAACAAAAACTTTGCCCCGAAATTAAGGGCAAAAAGCGCGGGAAACGTACAGTGGAACGCCGCTCCGCAAAAACCCGGGATGCATTTTAACCCTGTGGTCTCCCACTTATCCCCCAGCTTATAACCAAAACTGCATTTGCCCTTTGACTTTACCACTTCGATAACCATCTTCTTTGGGTCAGGCCCCTTGAAATCAGGGTCTTTAGGGGCTTTTTCGATTTTGCCTTCCTTATCGAAAATCTCAGCCTCAAATTCCATCTTGCCGCCGTCGGGGCAGGTGACCAGTAATGAACGCTGATTATCGCGAAAGGGAAATTTTGCCCCGAAACTCAAGGCGTAGATGACCGGGAATAAAACGTGGGCCAGGCCAAGGCAGAAATATTTCGGCGGGTGGGTAAAATCCTCCAGCACCAGCTCATCGCCTGCCTTGTAACCGTGGTAACATTCACCGTAAACATTCTTTACGGTAAGTTTCAGTTTCGGAAAAGGAGTACTGACTTTACCCATCTTGATTTAACGCCCCCAACAGTTGTTCTTTGCTCAAAAACCTTCCGCTTTTCTCAACCTGATGTACCATCTCCACCAGTTTCTCATTAAGCGGTGCGCTGAAATTATTTTCACGTGCCAGCCTTACAAACTCTCCGTTTATATAATCTATCTCCGAAGGCCTGCCTCTTTTTATACTCTGCAGTATCGAGCCGTAGAGGGGGTCTTTGCTTAAATTCAGCATAATGCCTGAAAATATCTTTGCTGCCTCTAATATAGGTAAGGCGGCCAGCTTAGTCAGCCGCTCCAGCGGAAAATCAGGAAGGGATACCAACGTTATCCCCGCACGCCTGGTGATCTCCAGCCCCTCCTGCCATATGCCGATACTGATGCGGGCAACGTTTATATCGCTGAACGCCTCCTGCATGCTCACCCCCAATATCGCCGGAAGGCAGTTATTGGCATTGACAAAGATCTTAAGGTATTTCATCCCCTGTAACTCTTCTGCCACAATTGCGGGGAAAATTTTATTTAAAAAATTCGCTGTCGCTATGACTTTATCGTCGTTTTTAGCGAATGCCCTGGCGACAATCCAGCTGCCTTCAAAGTTATGGACGATCTCTGCCGGCGTAATGAGCGTTGCCCCGAACATTACGATACTTGAGATAATCTTTTCTTTGGGGAGATATTGAGCTGCGATTCCATCGGCGCGGATGCCGTTTTCCGCGGTCAAGACCTGGGCCTCTCTGATAAATTTGAGGTTATCCTTTATCGCCTTTTCCAGATCCTGCGACTTTACCGCCAGGATCGCCAAATCCGCTTTCTGCTTAAGCCTCTCTGAGATATCAACCTTGACATTCAAAGCGCCCCTGACCCCGGAAATCCTCAAACCTTTATCCTTTATCGCCTCCACTGATGAGGGCCGCCCTATAAGAGAGACCTCATAAAAATGGGGATTGTCCCCGTAGGGGACTGTCCCCATTTTTTCTCTACGGGCCTGCAAATATCCTGCTACTAAACCACCTATGGCGCCTGCGCCTATAACCGCAATCTTCACTATTTATTCAGGCTCTCCGCGTAGTTACGCGCCAGCTTCTGCGTTATTACGCGGTCTTTGGGGAAACCGTATTTCTTATAATCGAACCCGCCCTGTCCCAGCAGGCGTATCATCATGCTGTAAAATGGGCTGGGGACATCGGAAAAAAAGGCCGCGATTACATCCTCTTCGTATACCAGGATTGAGCCCCTCAGCTTAGCGTTCTCCTGCGCCCTTTTAGTAACCATGATCTCGGTTATGGTGCGGTGAAACACAGGGATCCTGGCAATCATCCTTTTAAATTTAGATTCGGTATTAACTTCCCAGTTCATATAAATAACCCCTGAAATATAGTAAAATTTTACTATTTAAATTTAACTATAATTATACTGATAAATCGCCTACTGTCAAGGAAATTTTTACTATTTTTTATTGGTTAAGTTGTTGCTTCTATAGGCAGGACAAAGGCTTTTATGCCTTCTCGAGAAAGCCCTTTTCTTAATTCCCTCACGCAAGAGAGGAGCTGCCGGGATTGGTCTTGGGTACAGGCGGCATACAGAATATTATTCCTTCCCGGCCAGACATCATTGCCCAAATGAAACCCCGAGGCGCTGCCAGAGCCAAAAACCCCCAGGATTTTGGTAAAGTTCTTAAGGGCGCAACTCTTCAGGGCCTCCATTACCTCCGTATCCAGGGCTTCATTATAAACAATCATCGCCATCTTATCCATTTCTTGGCCTCCCGTTCTTCCTGATCCTTGCTTCGAATACCGAATAAAGCGTTGGTACAAATAAGAGGGTAATCAAGGTGGAAACAGATAAACCTCCGATCATGGTAATCCCCAGCGGCTGCCAGGTTTCAGAGCCCTCACCGCGAGATAACGCCAGAGGCATCAAGGCAACCAAAGTAGTAATGGTAGTCATTAATACCGGCCTTAAACGTTCTTTGCCTCCGGTGGTAACTGCATCAACCATGCCCAAGCCCCTTGCGCGCAGGATATTGATGTAACTTATCAACACAATGGCATTATTAACGACGATCCCCATAAGCATTACTATGCCAAGGAAAGTGATGATGCTAAGCGTCGTATGCGTAATGATAAATGCCAATATAACTCCTATGAAGGTAAAGGGGATGGCGAACATAACGATGAAAGGGTCCAGTAGCGATTCAAACTGCGCGGCCATGACCATGTAGACGAGTATAATGCCCAATATCAACAGCAGCGTTAGGTCTTTGAATGCCTTTGCCTGCTCCTCTGCCTCCCCGCCGAAATTTATCATCACGTTGGCAGGCAGGGTTATCTTTTCTATCCCCTTCTTTATATCTTCCGTAACCTTGCCGGTTGAACGGCCGTAGGCATTGCATTCAACCTTTACTACCCGCTCGCGGTTTTTACGCTCAATCTCCTGAGGGCCTGCGGTTTCGTAAACTGTAGCTATGTTGGATAACTTAATCCTTCTGGCTTTTCCGCCGAGCATAGAAACCATGGAAAGGTCATGGATATCCTCAACCCTTGAACGCGAGGTATCCTCCAGCCTTACGTAAATATCGTAAGTCTTGCCCTCCTCCCGGTATTTGGTGGCGGTAGCGCCCTGGATGTATGTCGTAACGGCGTCGGCTATCGTTTTCATATCCAGCCCCAGCACGGCGGCCTTTTCCCTGTCCACTTTTATCCTGAACTCCGGACGGTTGCTTTCGCGCGAAATCGTCACATCCACTGCACCGGGAACGTTCTCAACTATCCCCTTAATCTTCTCCGCCAGTGCATCGGTCTCTTTAAAGGAGCTCCCGATTATCTCAAGCTGGACGCTTTTTCCTCCTCCGCCGGTAAGCATCTTGCTCATCGGATTTCCGCTGCTGACATCGGTCTTGAGCACTCCGGGAATATCAGTAAACTTCTCCCTGAGCGCCTGCGCCACTGCCTTATCCGAGCGCTCCCGCTCTGTTTTGGGAACCATCTTCGCTCCGGCTGCAATAATATGCGTACCGGAATCCCCTCCCATTGATTTACTAATACCGGAGGTCTGGCCGCTTCTTACATAATAGAACCTTGCTTCAGGCACATCAGTCTCGAAAATCTTCTCTATCCGCTGCGCCACCTTGTCGCTCTCTTCAAGCCTGGTGCCTATCGGAAGATGCACATATACGCGTATATCCCCTGAGTCTTCATCGGGGATGAATTCGTTTCCCACGAAGCGGGTGAGGAATAAGCTCATGATAAACGCCCCGAAGAAACCAAAGATGATGATCTTTTTATGCCTTAAAGACCAGCCCAGCATCCGGGAATAAAAATCTTCTAAGCCCGTAAAAAATCTCTCTGAAATTCCGTAGAATGCCTCGAAAATCTTCTTCTTCGGACTGCCGGAGGCTATAGGCCTTGAGCTGGTAAGCCACTTTGAACAAAGCATCGGGCTGAAAGTTGTAGCGGTAAAAAGCGAGGCAAAAAGGGTGACGATTACGATGGCCGCCAGTTCCCCGAACATCTTGCCTACGACGCCGGATAAGAACAACAGCGGCATAAATACCACCACGGTAGTCAGGGTTGATGCGGCTATGGCAAGAAACATCTCGGATGTACCGAAAATCGCCGCCTCCTGCGGCCTCTGGCCGCGATCAAGGCGCCGGGATACGTTATCCACGACTACGATCGCATTATCCACGACCATCCCTGCGGTAATGGCAAGCGAAGAAAGGCTGATCATATTAATGGTCTTGCCGCTTAAGAAAAGATAGATAAAACTGATGAGCAATGAAAACGGAATTGTCAGGGCAACAATCATGCTGGCGGTAAAACGCCTTAAGAAAAACCAGACTACAAGAATGACCAGGAATATTGCTGACCACAGCGCGCTCTTCAAGGAATTAACCGAGCTAATGATGTCCTGGGAGGTGTCAAAAATTACCCGCACCTTTACGTCGACGGGTAAAGTTCTTGCAAGTTCTTTCAACCTCTCCTTTACGCGCTCGGCTACTTCAACGGTATTTGTGCCGCTTTGCTTCTGCACCATCATCATCATTGCCGGATTTTTATTTACGCGCACCAGGGTAGTGACCTCCTTGAAACTATCTTCCACCTGTGCCACGTCTCTTAAATAGACAAACCTGTCGTTGTATTTGCCTAAAATAACCAGGTTGATTTCGTCGGGAGAACTAAATTCCCCCGGGAGGCGGATAAGATAATCCGTCAGCCCGATCTTTATATTTCCTACCGGCTGAGTAATGTTGTTGTTTTTTAGCGCATTCTTGATATCGAGTATGGAAAGGCCGTAGCCCTCGAGCCGCTGCCGGTCAATCCAGATATTAATCTGCCGCTCCAGTCCGCCGCCCATAACCTGGACCGTCCCCACACCGGGAAGCTGTTTTAATTTGTCGACTATCCGCCTGTCAACTAAATCATAGAGTTCGGGAAATGTTTTATCGGCAGTGATACCTATGTATATAATGGGGATGTTAGCGGTATTAAATTTAAAGATGAACGGATTTTCCATTTCATCGGGGATATCGGGGAGGGAACGCTTAGCCAGTTCAATGCGGTCGCGGATATCGTTTGATGCCTCATCAAGGTCTGTCCCCCAGATAAATTTAAGGGTAATAACCGAAGTCCCTTCCGAGGAAAAAGAGGTGATTTTTTCTAAACCCGGCGTGGTCCCCAGCTGGTTTTCTAACTCTTCGGTTACTTTTATCTCCACATCTTCGGGGCTGGCGCCCGGGTATTCTGAAATCACGCTTATTGAAGGCGGCTCAATCTCGGGGAATAGATCTATCCCTAGCCTGCTTAAGCTATAAAAGGCAAGTATGAGAATAACGCAAAAAATCATTAGGTTCGTAACCGGCTTCTTTACGCCGAATTCAGGAAGGCTCATAAGTTTTCCTCCTCTACTCTTACGGGAGCCCCTTCGTAAAGACGCTGCTGGCCCATCACTACCACCAGGTCCCCCTCATCAAGGCCTTCTTTAACTTCATAGTAAGGGCCCTGACGGATGCCTAAGCTGATATTCCGTGAAACTGCCTTCCCTGCCTTAATAACATATACGTAAAGGTTCGGCTTTCTGCCCATAACCGCCTCTTTTAAAATGGCCGGGACGGCTTTTCGCTCATCAATAACCAGGTTCACATCGGCAAACATCCCGGATTTCAGGCGATGGCCAGGATTATTTACCGTTATCTCAATGGGAGTAGTGCGCGTTTCCAGGTCTACGATGGGGCTGATCTTGGAAACTTTGCCGGTAAATTTTCCCTCCGGATAGGCATCGACCTTAATCTCTGCCAGCTCCTCCAGAGAAACCCGTGATAAATATTTTTCCGGAACGTCTAAAATAATCTCTACCTTATCCATCTCCACTACCATTGCTATCGGCGTCTGGGGCGTGACATTTTCGCCTTTATCTACGTAAAACCTTCCGATAATACCGGTCAACGGGCTTTCCACCGGCGCTTTCTCAAACTGAAAGCCGACCTCGTCCCTGTCTATATATGCGATTACATCGCCTTTGGTTACGCTACTGCCGTCTTCTTTAAGTTTTTCAATGACCTTGCCGGAAACCCTGGAGTAAATAACCGCCTCTTCCTCTGCCTGAATATTTCCTACATAATCAAGGGTCTCTTTGATATCCTGAAGTTTGATTTTTACGACTTTAACCGGGATGATATCTTCTTTTTCGGCTGCCTTTTTCCGGACACCGCAACCTGCAACCAGCAGTATGATAGAAAATACCGTAATAAATTTAGTAATCCCGGATTTTCGCCTGTTAATCATCTTTATTCTCCTCGTTTATTACTCTAATTTAATATCGTTCTTTACCAGGGTCAAGCCTTCTGCCTTTTCGAGGTTAATATGGTCTATTTTATAATCGACCACCGCTTTGATAAAATCCAACTCCGCCTGGGCTAATCTATCCTGGTAGTCCAATAAATCGTGAGTGCTGACATAGCCGGCGGCATAACGCTCCTTCTGTGCTTCGTAGTTTTGCGACTCCTTATCGTTAGAGAGCTTGGCGGCCAGTACCTGCTGCTGCTGGGACTTCAGTTTCCTTACTTTATCCCGGACGTCCAGTATAATATTTTCCTCTAATCTTTTAAAGGCGATTAAGGCCTGGGCTTTCTCCAGCTTGCGCTGGTCGTATTTTGCGCGGTCTCCCGTGCCCCAGGGCAGGCTGAATTTGAAGCCCACGCTCCAGTCCTGATAGTCAAAATTTGTCTTGCCAATCGCTGTGCTGTAATCTTCGCCCAGGCCGTTTAACCCGAAACTCCCTATTAAATCCAGCGTCGGATAAAGGGCGTTTTTAGCCAGCATTATATTTATATCGCGGTTTTTTAAATCAACTTGCGCGATTCTGTAGTCCGGCCGGAGCTGGAAAGCATATTTTAAAGATGTAAGCAATTCCGCTTCTTGAAAGCTAAACCTCGGCTTATCTAACAATTCCACCTTGGCGTTCCAGAGTTCAGGGTCATCCACGAGGTTAGTGATCAATTTTAATTGGTCCTCCGCCTTCTTCAGGTCATACTCGGCGAAAATCACGTATTTTTCCTTTTCCAGCACCGCTGCCTCCGTCTCCAGCAGGTTTACCGAACTTAAAAGCCCCTTTGCATAGCGGGCCTTATTTATCTCTAATAGCTTCCTTGCCCTCTCCAATGCAAGTTTGGCTATCCTGTAGGCTTCGAGTTGAAATACGTAATTATAATATGCGTCCTTGGTATCGGTGACGACCCCGATCACTTTATCGCGGAAACTCTCCTGCGACTGCTTTAAATTATTCCGGGAGATAACTATCTCGGCGCGGTTCACGGCTGTGCCGAAGTCCCTAAAAAGGGGCTGGGTAATGGTAATCTGCGGCTCGGTCTTGTAATAGGGATTAATGTTCTGAAAGGTAGAGTCGCTCTCATACCTCTGATTGAAGAAATCGATCTCGTATTCCGTACCGGTGATAAATTTCCCCGAGACCCCGGCGCTCAGGTCAATCTGCTTGGAATTAAAGGTAGTGGCGCCCTGTAAAACACTCGACGCGCGGATGGTTTCATCCTGATAATTAAAATCGGTTGTAAAAGTCGGCTCAAATTCCGACTGGGCTACCTTTATATCATCGGTTTTCAATTTTGGGTCAATTCTCTGTATCTTTATCTCGGAGTTATTCTTTAGAGCATAGGCGATGCAATCAACGAGCCCAATCTTCAGGACCCTCTCCTGACTGCCCGCAGCCATATAAACGGCCTTTTCCATCTCCTGCGACCTGCGCTGATCATCCTTTGCCTCGGCGGCAAAAGCAATTTCAGCGGCCAATAGAATCATCAAAAAAATGAATGCGGCTTTCTTCATTCGGTTTCCTCTATCAGCCAGCCTGCTCCCTGGCTAACACGCCTTTTATGCGCGTAAGAATCCTCAAATAATTCCTCCGGTCCGCTTCGCTTAAGTTTCCAAAGACCTCTATTGCCATGCGCCTCTTCTGCTCTTTGAACTTTCTTACCATCTCCCTGCCCCTGGCAGTCAGCTCTATATTGATAATCCTTCTGTCTTCATGGGCATAGTGCCTGCCGGCATAACCGCCCTTGACTAGCCTGTCCACTATTCCCGTAACCGCGGCGGTAGTCACCCCCATATAATTGGCCAGCGAGGTCATATTGGAATGGCCCTCTTTGCAGAGGTGCTGGCAGACAAGAAGCTGCGGCATGGTAATTTTGCCCTCGGTTACCTCGTCGGCATTGCGCCTGACCACTCCTCTGAGTAGCTCCGGTATCAACTCATTCAACCGGTCGGCAAATTCGTTCAGCGAAAGGGTAACCATATTTACCTCCTTGATAATCAAGTATATTAAATATCAATCTATCTGATAATATTGCACTTTAGTATAAAAGTCAAGAAAAATCTGCCAGAAGTCTCTGCCCGAAGAGCGGATTTTTCTTGATCCTGAGGCGCTCTCTATTAGTCCAAGTGCCGAAGGATCTTGCTTTAATTCGATTGGATCAGGTCGGTAAGGAACTGCGCCTCTGCCTGGAGCATCTGCAGGTTGTGTTCCAGTATGCGGCGTAAGGAGGGGGGATTTACAGGGGGCGACTTTACCATTTCTTGCAGGCCCTTGGCGATCCTGTTGAGGATATGCAGCCGCCCCCGCAGGCGGCGGCGGGCAATATCGGGCTTAAGGTAATGCAGGAAATACAGGCTGAGGTCCAGGCTGAACTGCGGACGCTTGACATTAAGCAGGCTTTTAGTAAGCAGCTCGTCAAAACGGCTTTTTCCTTTGGGGGTAAGGGTATAGACAAAACGCTGCGGCCTTTTACCGGCCCTGGCAATCCGCTTTACCAGGAGTCCCTTCTTTTCCAGGACCTTAAGGGGATAATAAATTGACCGCAAATCCACCCCGGCGAACAAAGAGAGGATCTCCTGGATCTTTATCTTGATATCATAGCCGTGCTTGGGCTTTTCCCTGAGCAGGCCCAATAACAGTAATTCGTGTTCAATCATCCTAATGCCCCGATCTCCCTGAATTTTTTATACCTTGATTTCAGCAGCTCCTCAATGCTTTTTGCCTTTAACTCTTTAAGGTTCCTGCTGATAACCTTTTTTACCTCTTCGGCTGTTTTCTCAGGGTCGCGATGGGCGCCACCCAACGGCTCCGGGACTATCTCATCGATAATCTCCATCTTTAAAAGGTCCTCTGCGGTCAATTTAAGCACATTGGCGGCCTCCGGGGCCTTTGAACCGTCTTTCCAGAGAATAGCCGCGCAGCCTTCCGGAGAGATAACCGAATAATAAGAATTTTCTAAAACGCAGACTTTGTCCGCAACGCCGATGCCCAAAGCCCCGCCAGAGCCCCCTTCGCCGATTACTATCGCTATTATAGGCGTGGCTATACAGCTCATCTCCCTCAGATTAAGGGCGATGGCCTGGGATTGGCCCCGCTCCTCTGCCCCGATGCCGGGATATGCGCCGGGGGTGTCAATAAATATTACTATCGGCAGGCCAAATTCCGCGGCCATCTGCATAACGCGCAGCGCCTTACGGTATCCCTCGGGATGCGCACAGCCGAAATTACGTTTGAGGTTTTCTTTTGTATCCCTCCCCTTCTGATGGCCCATAACTACAAGTTTCTCTTTGTCCAATTTTGCTAAGCCGCAGACCAGGGCCTTGTCGTCCGAAAAGGCACGGTCGCCATGCAGCTCTATAAAATCAGTCATCAGCATATTTATGTAATCCAGGGTATATGGCCTCTTCGGATTGCGGGCAAGCTGGACCTTCTGCCAGGCAGTCAGATTGCCGTAGGTCTCTTTTTTCAGGTGCTCGAGTTTAACCTCCAGCCGCTTTATTTCAGAGGAAAGGTCAATGCTTTTATCCGAAACAAAGTTCCTGAGTTCTTCTATTTTTTTTTCTAATTCAATAATCGGTTTTTCGAAATCGAGCCCTGCCATTTTTATTCGATATTCTACAGACTATAGCCTGTGGTTAAAACACGGTAAATACCAGTGCAGTTACTAATCGACGACGGTCGCCTCGGTCCCCATCGGAACGATTATATATAGTTCCTCAATATCGGGATTGGACATGCGCACACAACCCTGGGTAACCTGACTGCCAAGGCTCCCCGGGTCAGTAGTCCCGTGTATGCCGTATCCGGGCAAATCAAACCCTAACCAGCGGGTACCCAGAATATTCTGGGGATCGTCGGCAGGCACGACGGCACCTGCCTTAAACCAGGTGGGGCTATCGAGTTTATTGACAATTTTAAAGGTGCCTGCGGGGGTGGAGTTGTCTTTTCCGGTAGAAACAACATAAGTCTTAATCACCTTTTCATCCGTCTTGAGGATCAGCGAGTTCTGCGATTTATCAACGAGTATGCTAAAGGGGGCTGTCCAGACCTTAAGCTTATTTCCCGGGAAAATCCTGTCGTCTGCGATATTATTGCTTTTTTTGATTAAATCCGCGGTGGTATTAAACTGTTTGGCTATGCCGCTTAAGGTATCCCCGGACTTAACCTCATAAAGCAGGGAGCCGCTGGTAATGGCGGGAGAAAATAACAGTTTTAAATTTAAGCCCTCGATTTTTTTCTGCCAATCCATAACATCGCGGGAATTAAAATAGTCGCTTAGCAGTTTCTCGTATGCGCTTCTGGCGCCGGCCAGATCGCCCTTATCCTGGAGGTCTTTTGCCCGGCCGAGTAATGCATTAACATCCGAAGAGGGCATCATCGACCCGGGCTGTAACAGGCGCGCCCCCCTTCTGACATTCCAAATAATGAGAATGGCCGATAATATTAATATTGCGGCACTGATGATCAACAAATTTTTTTTCATAACTATTCTCCCTTAAGCCGCCCCCTCCTTACTGCGCGATAAAAGCAATCGCCACCCCCAGGATAAATCCGACGATAACTTCTACCGGGGTATGGCCGATCAATTCGCGCAGGCGGCCCTCATCAATTCTGCCCTGCCAGTAAATATCCTCCGTAATTTTATTCAGGATGTGGGCCTGTTTGCCGGAGGCGCGGCGCACCCCCTGCGCATCAAACATTACTACCAGCGCAAAAGACGCCGCTAAGGCAAAATAAACGCTGCTAAAACCGTAATTAAACCCTACCGTGGTGGCCAAACACGAAGCCCCCGCTACATGGCTGGAGGGCATTCCGCCGGTACCGACAAACCAACGGAAATCAAACCTCTTCTGCCGGATAACGCCGATGGTAACCTTGATCGTCTGGGCGATTACCCAGGCGGCAAGGGTAGTCATAAAAATCTTATTTCTGTATATGCCGGTCAATATCTCGTGCATTATAATAAAGGCGCCCCCCTTAAAAATACTTTAATAGCTTATCATAGAATTATTAAGCGGGCAAGTATTTTTCTGTGAGATTTTCTAACTTCTTGCGTCAATTATAAGTGAAGGCCAAATTTTAAGCGGCTCAAGAGAAGGAGGTCTGAATATGCTGGCAAAAGCCTTTAGTTTTTTTCTGATTGGAATTGAAGCGTATCCTGTTGAAATTGAAGTAGATGTATCAAACGGGCTTCCGGCGGTAAGCCTGGTGGGGATGGCAGATACGGCGATCAGGGAAAGTAAAGAACGCGTTAAATCAGCGATTAAAAACTCCGGGTTTACCTGGCCCGAAGGCAGGATAACGGTCAATCTTGCCCCTTCAGATGTAAAAAAAGAAGGGGCGCATTTCGACCTGGCAATTGCCTTAGGGATGCTCGCCGCCACAGCACAATTAAGTAGCCAAAAATTAGCTGCCTTCTTTTTTCTGGGAGAACTTTCCCTTGACGGTTCGCTTAAGCCGGTTAAGGGGGTACTGCCCATCGCCCTGGCACTGAATAAATCGCCAAACAAAAACATGGTCTTACCTGTGCAAAATGCTAAAGAAGCGGCTATAGTCTCGGGGATAAATGCCTATGCCTTAAAGACCCTGAGAGAAACTGTCGAATTTCTACACGATCCGGAAATAATTAAACCCTTCAGGCTGGATTTAGAAAAATTATTCGGGCAAAATTTCCTTTATCCGTTTGACTTTTCTGAAGTAAAAGGGCAATACCTGGCTAAAAGGGCTCTGGAGGTCGCTGTTGCCGGAGGCCACAACATCCTTTTTATAGGCCCGCCCGGAAGCGGCAAGACCATGCTGGCAAGAAGAATCCCTACGATCATGCCTGGCTTACCCCTGGAGGAGGCATTAGAGGTAACCAGGATACACTCGGCAATGGGGACTCTGCCTAATAGAGACGGCATAATGGGAATCCGCCCCTTTCGCAGTCCGCATCATAGCATATCAAGCGTGGCCCTTCTTGGCGGCGGCTCAATGCCACGGCCCGGAGAGATAAGCCTTGCTCACCAGGGGGTCTTATTCCTGGATGAACTGCCGGAATTCCACCGCGACTGCCTGGAGGCACTGAGGCAACCATTGGAAGAAGGATTAATCCGGGTATCCCGCATCAGGAAATCCTTTGTCTTCCCCTCCTCATTTATGCTGGTGGCAGCGATGAACCCCTGCAAATGCGGACATTACCACGACCTTAAATCTTTGTGCAGGTGCTCGACGACACAAATTCACAGCTACCGCTCTAAAATATCCGGGCCTTTGTTAGACAGGATTGATATTCATATAGAAGTGCCGGCGGCAAGGTACCAAGAGTTATCCAGCAATTTGCCGGCGGAGAGCTCTGCGCAAATTAAGGAAAGGGTGGAGAGGGCGCGTGCCATTCAGCGAGAGAGATTTAAAGATGAAGGCATTATGTCTAACACCCAGATGAGCCACAGGCAGGTGAGAAAGTTTTGTACCTTAGGCAAAGAAGAAGGTGAGTTGCTTAAGATGGCAATGACAGAACTGAATTTTTCTGCCAGGGCATATGATAAGATATTGAAAATCTCAAGGACGATTGCGGATTTGGCGGAGCGTGAGAATATTAAGGTGGAACATCTTTCCGAAGCAATACAGTACAGGAGTTTAGACAGGGATTTTTTTGTTTAATGTCGGCTCTGCGTTTTAATAAGGGACTTTTACCCTGACCGCGGAGCTGGAGGAATCCTGCGGCTTCCCCCTGCTGAAAACTCCGTTTTCATAGTTTATATATACGGAGTCCCGGCCATCTTGTGCGGATTTAAGCTCATAATAAACCACTATATCTGTTGTCTGGTCAAAGTCCGGGGGAAAACGCTTGCTGAACAAAGAAACAATCCCCTCTATGGATTTATTCAGGTTCTGCTGTGTGTCCAAGTCCGTATCGCCCTTTAAATAGATGCTCACTTTTCGCGTCCCTCTGTCGTATTCCATCCTGTCCAAAATAAAAGGCTTTGCCGGAGTGGTAGTGCCGCGCCAGGCAGCGGTCCAATTTAAGAGCTGCCATTCGATTTCGGCTATATCATAGCTGTAAGTATAGCGTTTAAGGTTTGCCTGGGCGGTGTCTGTAAAATTCATAAAATAAAAACAGCCGATTACGAAAACCAACGCTATTATCCGCCTCATAAAGCCTCCTTTATCATCGCCCCATCAATGCCAATGCCTCGGAGCGGGTCTTCTGGTTTTCCTTAAATATCCCCCTGACCGCAGAGGTAACCGTCAGCGTCCCCGGCTTCTTCACCCCGCGCATGGACATGCACAGATGTTCCGCCTCAATAACCACCATTACGCCAAGGGGCTTTAACTTTGACATAACTATGTTGGCAATCTGCGTGGTAAGTCTCTCCTGAACCTGCGGCCTGCGGGATAAAATGTCCACTACCCGCGCTAACTTGCTCAAACCGGTGACCCGCCCCTTCTTCGGAATATAGGCAACATGTGCCTTACCCAGAAACGGGAGAAGATGGTGTTCACAGCAAGAGTAGAGCGGGATATCCTTTAACAGAATAATCTCATGGTGCTTCTGGTCCAGGATAACCTCCAGCTCCTTCTGTGGATCCTGATTAATGCCGGCAAATATCTCCTCATACATCTCGGCAACCCGCTTGGGAGTATCCAGGAGATCCTTTCTCCCGGGATCTTCACCTATTGCCTCTAATATCTGGCTGATTGCTTTTTCTATCTTTTTCTTATCCATTGCTTTTCCTTTATTTGCCGATACAGAAATCGCTGAAGATCCTATCCAATAAGTCCGCGGGGGCCTCTTTTCCCAAGATGATATCCAATTGCAAAAGGGCATCTTTTATGCCCTGGGAGATGAATTCCGCAGATATTTTATTATCTAATGAATGCAGGGTTTCTGCAATAAGTTTTTGCGCCTGCGAAAGCGCGGCAATATGCCTGGAGTTTCCCGCCGCCGCCTCAAGCCCAGAAGCCCTGCCCTTATATACGCAATCGCAGATGGCATCTTCCAGTAAATTTATGTTCCTGGATTTCTTAGCCGAGATATCTACTACCTTGGCAAACTTCTTTAGGATTTTATCCCGCTGGATCTTCTTGTCCCTGAGGTCTATCTTATTGATAACGGCGATAACCCTTTTTTTGTTTAGTTTATTTATGAGGATTTCATCCTCCCTGCGCAACGGCTGGCTTGCGTCAAACACAAGTAGCGCCAGGTCGGCAAGATCAATGTATCTTTTTGAGCGCTCAACCGCCTTTTTTTCTATCAGGCCGCGCGGCTGAAGTATCCCGGCGGTATCCACTATTCTTATCGGGATGCCCTTTATATCAATAATTTCTTCGATGGTATCCCGGGTAGTACCGGGGATCGGCGTCACTATCGAGCGCTCCTGTTTTAATAACGCATTAAGCAGGGAAGATTTTCCGACATTGGGCCTGCCGCAGATAACAAGGTGCAGTCCTTCGCGCAACATCTGTGCGTATTTGGAGGAATCGATCAGGGAGTTGATTTCGCGGTTTATCTCGCTTAATCTTTTGTAAATCTCCTGCGGGTCTGCCGAACCAATCTCCTCTTCGGGAAAATCGATATTAGCCTCTAATACAGAAAGCGCGCTTAATAAAATATCCCTTAATTTGTTTATCCTGCGTGAGACCCCGCCTTCCAGTTGCCTCAACCCCGCCCTTAAGGCGGAATCGGTTTTAGCGCGGATTATATCCAGTACCGCCTCTGCCTGGCTCAGGTCAATCCTGCCGTTTAAGAATGCGCGCCGGGTAAACTCTCCCGGCTCAGCCAGGCGCGCCCCCTTATCCAATACCAGGTCCAATGCTGCCCGGGTAGCCAGCAGCCCTCCATGGCAATTAATCTCGACGACATCTTCTTTTGTATAGGAGCGGGGCGCGCGCATCACTGTCAGGATAACTTCATCTATTATGTTGCCCCCTTTGGTTATCCAGCCGTAATGAATGGTATAACTTCTAAACTTTGAAGGCCTCTGCTTATCTTTGGAAATAAAGATCCCATCGGCGATCTTTAAGGCATCCCTGCCGCTTAAGCGCACTATGCCAATGCCCGCCTCCCCTGCGGCGGTAGCTATCGCTGTAATGGTATCGTTAATTTGGCCTGTTTTCATCCCTGAACTCACCCGCTACAAATAATGAACCGGTAACCAGGATTAAATCCAAAGGCTCGGCCAAACCGGCTGCCTTTGACCTTGCCTCTTTTATAGTATTGGTTAAGTAAATTTCTTTCCCGGGAAAATAACCGGCCAGAGACTGCGGGAGGCTGGCGCGGGGGCTCCTGGAGCGGGTTAAAATAACTCTATCCGCCAGGGCTTTTAACCGGATGCATATCCCTTTTATATCCTTATCTCTGCAGATGCCCAAAACAAGAATAAGTTTCCGGTAAGAAAAATTGTGCCTGATCGTATCCGCGAGGGCGGCGGAGGAGGCCTCATTCTGCGCTCCGTCTAATATAGTGAGAGGTTTTCTAGAGATAACTTCGCACCTGCCCGGCCAGACGGTATTATAAAGCCCGCGCCTTATAGACCCGGCCTTCACACTGATATTATGGCAACGCAACGCTTCGATTATACCGACGGCTACTGCGGCATTAACCATCTGATGCTCCCCCAAAAGTCTTAACTTCAGGCCGGCATATTGCCTGAAGGGGCCTTTAATGCTAAGGGCCCCATCTGTTTTTTTATAAATAATATCCCTGCCTACCTCAAATAATTTACTCCCTGTTTTTTTACATTTAGCCCTGATGACTTTTCGGGCCTCATTATTTTGCGGCGCACTCACTACAATTAACTGTCGACAGTCGACAGTCGACTGTCGACAGTCTTTTATTATCCCCGCCTTTTCCACCGCAATCTCCCCCAAAGAACTCCCTAATATCTGGGTGTGTTCGTAACTGATAGGGGTAATCCCGCACACCAATGCCTGGGCGATGTTGGTGGCATCAAGCCTCCCGCCTAAGCCGGTTTCCAAGACCGCAAAATCAACCTGCTCTTCTTTAAAATAAACAAAGGCCAGAAGGGTGTAGACTTCAAAAAAGGTAAGCGGGCCGTATTCTGATTTTTTATTATAGGCTTCTATCCGGCTTTTTAGCCTCTTTACTAAATCCGTTATCGCCGCTTTGGATATCATCCCCTCAAATTCCTTCGACTGCTGGACACTGCTGGACACTGCTGGACACTGTGGACTAATTATCCGGATCCTCTCCCTGATATCTGAAAGATGTGGCGAGGTATATAATCCCGTCTTATACCCGGCCTGCCTTAATATATAGGCGACAAAAGCGCAGGTAGAACCTTTGCCTTTTGTCCCGGCGATGTGGATACATTTTAATCCGCTCTGGGGATTGCCTATTATACAGAGGAATTCTTTTATACGTTCCAGATTCAGGTATTCTTTGTAGGGATAATTGGAAATCTGTTCGTAATTAACCAGGGACTCCAGGAAAGAAATTGCTTCTGGGTAATTCATAACCAGCAAAACTATTTAATGCCTGAAGTGGCGGATGCCGGTTGTGACCATCGCAATCTTGTGTTTATCGGCAGCCCTGATAATCTCTTCGTCTGCGATGGAGCCCCCGGGCTGGATTATGGCCTTGACTTTAATCCTGGCGGCAAGAGTAATTGCGTCCTCCTTTGGGAAGAAGGCATCCGAAGCAAGGCAGGAGCCTTGCGTAAACTTCCCTGCCTTCTTTGCGGCAATAAACACCGAATCCACGCGGGACATCTGCCCTGCCCCGATGCCCACCGTCTTTGATCCGCGGGCAAGAATAATGGCGTTGGACTTGGTATGCTTTGCTACTTTCCAGGCAAAGATAAGCGACTGCATCTGTGCTGCTGTCGGCCTTTTTTTTGTAACCACCTTAAGGCTGTTCTGGTCTAAGGTTATATCATCGTCTTCCTGCAGGAGTAATCCTCCCTCAACCTTCCTGAAATCGAACTCGCTGTTCTTGCGGCAGAGGTCTTTGAGCTCAAGGAGGCGAAGGTTCTTTTTCTCCTTCAATACGCTAACTGCCTGGGGGCTAAACTCCGGACAGATCACGCACTCCAGAAAACCGCTTTTGGCGATTAATTTTGCCAGGGGCAGCTCTATTTTTCTGTTTACGCTTACTATTGCGCCGAATGCGGAAAGCTTATCGCAGGCCCAAGAGTCCTGATAGGCCTTAAGCAAATCCCTGTTTTCTGCAACCCCGCAGGGGTTATTATGTTTTATGAATACCGCTGCAGGCAGTTCGAACTCTTTTACGATATTTGCTGCGGCATTTAAATCCAGGATATTATTAAAGGAGAGCTCCTTGCCCCCAAGCTGTTTCATTGCCGCCAACCCTGCCGTTTTCTTTGCCTGGCGGTAAAAAGCAGCCCGCTGATGCGCATTTTCCCCGTAGCGAAGGTCCTGGATTTTATCAAAAGATATAACTAACTCCTGAGGGAAAGACGGGCTTGCCTGCTCTTTTTTAAAATGCCCCCTTAAATAATTATGGATGGCAGAGTCATATGCCCCGGTCAGGGCGAAAACCTCAACCGCCAAGTCACGCAAGAGTTGGCGGGAAAGACGGCATTTGTTTCTTTTTAACTCGCTGATAATTTTATTATAACGTCCGGGATTACAGAGAACCGCCACATCTAAATGATTCTTGGCAGCAGAGCGCAGCATCGACGGCCCGCCTATATCGATATTCTCGATTGCCTCCTCGATACTAACCCCGGGCTTGGCGATTGTCCTTTCAAAAGGATACAGGTTTACTACCACCATATCTATGCAGCCGATAGCATGCTCTTTTAAGGTCTGCATATGCTGGGTGTTATGCCGCAGCGCCAGGAGCCCGGCGTGTATCTTTGGGTGCAGGGTCTTTACCCTGCCGTCCAGCATCTCGGGAAAACCGGTATATTCGGATACCTCCTTTACTTTTATCCCGCTATCGTGCAGCAGTTTTGCCGTGCCTCCCGTAGAAAGAATCTCCACCCCCAATTTATCCAGCTCTTTGACAAAATCAACAATTCCCGTCTTATCCGATACGCTGATCAAAGCACGTTGAATTCTAACCATCTCTCTCTTCTCCGTTGTAAGTTATTCCATTGCACTACTTATTAAAACGAAAATTCGTCCAGTCCCCGTCCTGCATTACATATTCCTTCTGCTCCAGGCGCAATTTTCCCGCTTGTTTTGCCTGGGTCTCGCCGCCGGCCCCTAGAAAATCGTCAATGCCGATAATTTCGGCGCGGATAAATCCTTTTTGTATATCGGAATGCACGGCTCCGGCAGCCTCCCAGGCGCTAGTGCCATTTTTTATTAACCAGGCCCTGGCCTCTTTTTCCCCGGCAGTAAAAAAGCTGATAAAACCGCACTGCTTAACCGCCCTGGATAAAAGGCGGTCCAGGTCCTGCAGCTCATCCCTGGTGGCGGCAATAACCGGTTTATTTGTCAGAAGGCCGTAGCCGCTGATTTCCGCTTTTTCCTCCTGGTTTAATCCGGCATTAAAGATAAATTCTTCTTTTTCAAGAACGGATTTTAATTTCCCTAATAGATTCTTTTCCTTCTCCTCCTGCGA
>JADHYK010000002.1 GCA_016782485.1 Candidatus Omnitrophota bacterium | reverse complement strand
AAAAAGACGGGCAGGTATGTTGCGATTATTACTGATGGTGGTATGAACCGCGGCGGGGATATCTGCAAGGCCTTTGCCTGCGGAGCAGACAGCGTAATGATCGGTTCCAGTTTTGCCCGTGCAAAAGAAGCGCCGGGCAGAGGTTATCACTGGGGGATGGCAACCTCCCATGTTAATCTTCCGCGCGGCACGCGTATATACGTGGGGACCACCGGCAGCTTAAAAGAGATTCTCACCGGGCCTGCCCGGGTCGATGACGGTTCGCAGAACCTGATGGGTGCTTTAAAAACCTCCATGGGTTCGCTGGGTGCCGCCAACATACACGAGATGCATGATGTTGAAATAATTATCGCCCCTTCCATTCAGACCGAAGGCAAGGTCTTCCAGGTCGGCCAGAGGGTAGGGATGGGCAAATGACAAAACATACTATATTAATCCTGGATTTCGGTTCGCAGTACACGCAATTAATCGCCAGGCGCGTCAGGGAAAACAGGGTTTTTTCCCGTATTGTCCCCTACAATATTTCCGCCAAAGAGATCGCCTTCCTTGCTCCTAAGGGGCTGATTTTATCCGGCGGGCCCGAGTCGGTGACGCAGAAGAAAGCCCCCCGCCCCGATAAAATGATATTTAAGTTAGGCATCCCCGTGCTGGGTATCTGTTACGGCATGCAGGTTATTGCCGAGATGCTCGGCGGAAGGGTTAAGCACACAAAAGAGCGCGAATACGGCAAAACTGAGCTCTTTATTGACGACAACCGCCATTTATTTAACCATCTGCCGGGCAATTTTACCTGTTGGGCCAGCCACGGAGATTATCTGACCAAGCCACCCGCGGGTTTTACGGTCAGCGCCCATACTTTAAATTCGCCCATCGCCGCTATTGCAAATCCAAAGAGGAAGATATTTGCGGTCCAGTTTCATCCCGAGGTAACCCATACCGAAAAAGGAAACCAGATCCTGGGCAACTTTATTTTTAAGGCCTGCGGGTGCCTCGGCCGCTGGACAATGGAGTCGTTTATCAAGGAGGCGATTGAAAATATTAAGAAGACCGTGGGCCGCAATAAGGTGGTCTTAGGTTTGAGCGGGGGCGTGGATTCTTCGGTTGCTGCGCTGCTAATACACAAGGCAATAGGCAGGAATTCCAGGTGTATTTTTATAGACAATGGCCTGCTGCGCCGGGATGAGCCCCAGCAGGTAAAGAGGATATTCCGCGATATTCTTCATCTTAATCTCGGTTATGTTGACAGGAGTAAAAAATTCTTAGCCGCCCTGAAAGGGATAACCGATCCGGAGGAAAAGAGAAAAATTATCGGGAAGGAGTTTGTCAGCGTTTTTGAAGAGCAGTCAAAGAAATTAAAAGGGGTTAAATTCCTGGCTCAGGGGACGCTCTATCCGGATGTGATCGAGTCAATGTCTCCGGCAGGAGCGCCGAGTAAGAGGATTAAAACCCACCACAACGTCGGCGGCTTGCCCGAGCAGATGAAGTTAAAGCTCATCGAGCCTTTGCGGGAGTTGTTTAAGGATGAAGTAAGGAAGATTGGAAGACAACTGGGCCTGCCCGACAACATAATCAACCGCCAGCCTTTTCCCGGACCGGGCCTGGCGATAAGGATTATCGGAGAAGTAACGCCGCAGCGGCTGGAGATACTGCGCGAAGTTGACCGGCGCGTAATAGAGGAGATAAGGAGCGCAAACCTCTACGAACAGCTCTGGCAGTCCTTTGCCATACTGCTGCCGGTAAAGAGCGTGGGGATTATGGGAGATGAGCGTACCTACGAGAACGTAGCGGCGCTGCGCTGCGTGAACAGTTTCGACGGCATGACTGCCGACTGGGTAAAATTACCATACGAAGTTCTGGAAAGGATTTCTAACCGCATTATCAACGAAGTAAAAGGCGTAAACCGCGTGGTTTACGATATTTCTTCCAAACCCCCCGCTACTATCGAGTGGGAATAGAAACAGCGATATGCCGCATTCCGAGTTTATCCATCTGCACCTACATACCCAATACAGCCTCCTGGACGGCGCCTGCCGCATCCCCGAGATTTTAAAAACAGCTCAAGGATACAAAATGGATTCCCTTGCCATTACCGACCACGGCAATATGTTTGGCGCAATAGAATTTTATTTTGAGGCGCAGAAGGCAGGGATAAAGCCTATCATCGGCTGTGAGGTTTATGTTGCCCCGGGGAGCCGTTTGGATAAAACCTCCGCGGGTATTGAGGATGCGTCGTATCACTTCATACTTCTTGCCCGCGACGAGACGGGTTATCAGAATCTGATGAAACTGGTTTCCACGGGGTATCTGGAAGGTTTTTATTACCGGCCGCGCATCGATAAAGAGATATTGGTACAGCACTCTAAGGGTTTAATCGGTTTATCCGCCTGCCTTAAAGGCGAGATTGCCGTTTTACTGCAGCAGAAACGTTTTAACGATGCCCTGAAAACCGCCGACACTTACCTTAATATCCTGGGCAGGGATAATTTCTACCTGGAGCTGCAGTCAAACGCCATCCGGGAGCAGGAAGAGGTCAACGTCGGCCTGATAAAAATCTCCCGCGAACTGAAGATTCCGCTGGTGGCAACTAACGACGTGCATTATTTAAGCCGGGACCGGGCATCTGCCCACGAGGCGCTTTTGTGTATCCAGACCCAGACCACGCTTGACGACCCCAACCGGATGCGTTTTCAAACCGATGAATTTTATTTTAAATCACCGCAGGAGATGAGGGATGCCTTTAAGGACGTTCCGGAGGCGATTACTAACACCCTTGAGATAGCCGGCCGCTGTAACCTGGAATTGGATTTTTCCAGGGCGCATCTTCCCAAATATACCCCTCCGGCAGGCAGGGATAAGGAGGAGTTTTTAAAGGAACTTTGCCAGCAGGGGCTCAAGGAAAAAATCGAGCAGGTTACGCCGGAAATAAACGGAAGGCTGGAACATGAATTAAAAATTATAAAGGATATGGGTTTTATCAGTTATTTTTTAATCGTCTGGGATTTCATCCATTATGCCAAAAGCAAGGGGATTCCGGTGGGGCCCGGACGGGGCTCGGCAGCCGGCAGCCTGGTAAGTTATTTGTTGGGAATTACCGACCTGAACCCTTTAAAATACGGCCTGCTGTTTGAGAGGTTTTTAAATCCGCAGCGCCTCAGCCTTCCGGATATCGATATAGACTTTTGTTATGAGAGGAGGCAGGAGGTAATAGACTATGTAACCGGAAAATACGGCCGGGAAAACGTGGCACAGATTATTACTTTTGGGACGATGCAGGCGCGTGCTGTGGTGAGGGATGTGGGAAGGGTGATGGGCATCAGTTACGCCGATGTCGACCGGATTGCCAAGATGATCCCCCCTGACTCCTCGCTTAACCTCAAAGACGCCATCGAGAGTGAAACAGAGATAAAGACGCTCTATAAAAATGACCCCCAGATAACGAAATTGATTAATACCGCCCTATCGCTGGAGGGCCTTAACCGCCATGCCTCAGTTCATGCCGCAGGGGTGGTTATCGCCGATAAGCCGTTAGATAATTATATGCCCTTGTTTAAGACCGGGGACGACCAGGTCACTTCGGGTTACAGTATGGGGATACTGGAGAAGATCGGCCTGTTGAAGGTGGATTTCTTGGGCCTGCGGACTTTAACGGTTATCGACCAGACAGCGAAATTAATCAGGGAAACTAAAGGAGAGGTTGTCGATATAAATGAATTGCCGCTGGATGACGATAAAACCTATAAACTCCTTGCCTCTGCGCAGACCATGGGCGTATTTCAGCTGGAAAGTTCGGGGATGCGCGATCTATTAAAAAAACTGGAGCCTAACCGTTTCGAGGATTTAATCGCTTTGCTGGCGTTATACCGGCCGGGGCCCATCGGTTCGGGGATGTTAAATGATTTTATGCAGCGCAAGCACAACCGCGTTCCCATAAAATACGACCATAAGCGGCTGGAGGGGGTTTTAAAGGAGACTTACGGAATCATAGTTTATCAGGAACAGATTATGCAGATTGCTTCCAGTATGGCCGGATTCAGCCTTGCCCAGGCGGATTTATTGCGCCGGGCAATGAGCAAAAAAATACCGGAGGTCATGGAAAAAGAGCGCAATAACTTTGTTTCCGGCTGCTCCAGAAACGATATCAGCTTATCGGTGGCGAATAAGATATTCGATTTAATAGAATATTTTTCCGGTTACGGCTTCAATAAGTCACACAGTACCGCTTATGCCTTGATTTCATACCGCACCGCTTACCTGAAGGCGAATTACCCCGTAGAATTTATGACCGCCCTGCTTACCTCTGAGCGCGATAACACCGATAAGATAGTCGAGTATGTCAATGAGGCAGCCCGCATGGGATTAAAAGTATTGCCTCCTGATATCAACGAGAGTGAGGAGTTATTTAAGGCAGTGGATGAAGGTACTATTCGTTTTGGCCTGTTGGCGGTAAAGAACGTAGGCTCAGGCGCTGCGCAATCCATCGTCAGGGCGAGAATTGAGGCAAAATTCATTTCCCTTGAGGACTTTTGCCAGCGGATTGATTTAAGGCTGGCTAACAGGAAGGTATTAGAGGCGCTGATAAAATGCGGGGCGCTGGATACATTCAATATGCCGCGGGCACAGATGGTTGCGGCACTGGATACGGTCCTGGAGGGCGCTTCGCGCACACAGAAAGAAAAGGCCAAGGGCCAGATTTCATTTTTTGATATGGCCTTTTCCCAGGACGGCTTTAAAAGGGCAGCGGTAAGTATTCCTCATGTAAAGGAATGGCCCGAGCCGCAGCTTTTGGCCTTTGAAAAAGACATGCTCGGATTTTACGTCAGCGGACATCCCCTGGCGCGTTATGCCAGGCAGCTTAAACGTTTTGTCTCTTCTTCTATCGCGCAGCTTCACGAGTATCGGGACCAGGATGAGATAAAGATTGTAGTATTGATTGCCAAGATTAAGCAGACCACTACCCGCGCGAAACAGGAAAAGATGGCGATTTTAAAGCTGGAGGATTTAAACGGGGTGGTGGAAGGGTTGGTCTTTCCGCGGGCATACCAGAAGGTTTCCCGCTATATTGTGCCCAATACCGTAGTATTGGTGAGGGGAAACTTGAGCCTCAGGGAGGATACCCCGAAAATCCTGGTTAACGACCTTTTCCCGGTGGACGAAATCTATAAACTGATAACGGCGATGAATATTAATCTTTCGGGTATCCGGGAGAATATTTTTGAGAGCCTTAAGGACCTTTTGGCCTCCTTCAGGGGCCAGGTTCCCATTTATCTGCGCATAGATACGCCGACCAAGACCAGGGCGCATATAATTGTCGGGGAAGGGCTTTACGTCAGCCCTTCCGAGAAGCTGATCCAGGACATAGAGGGCCTGTTGGGTGAAGAGCGGCTGACTTTGGTATTATGAAAAAGATTGCAGGCATTGTTTATATTACACTTATCGTATTGGTTATTTTCACAGGTTGTTCTTCGGCCGCAGAAAAGGCCCGGTACTGGGAAAGGTTTAACCCGGGGAGCTGGGTGTTGTATGAACTTCCTGACGGATTGCAGAAAAAAGTGAGCCTGGTTAATAAGACGGATGCGCAGATTACCCTGAAGGTTGAAATGATTAAGCAGGCAGATATAGTCGGCAGCTCCGAAGAGAAAATCCTTTTGGACCTTGATACTGAATCGGAGACGCCGGTTAAACCCGATATGCTCGAATACGTGCAGGATACCCTGGTGGTAAATCAGGTCATGGCCTGTAAAGTTTATGAGCATGATACCGGAAAAGAACTGCAGAAATTATGGTTTTCTGATCAGATCCCCGGCGGCTTAGTGCAATCTGCTTTAGAAGGTTCGCTGACATTGAAATTAATCGATTATGAAGCAAAGTATTATGTCAAATGAGTAATATGGGCAATAACCAATCATCAAGATACAATAACCAAACAATAACCAATGACCAAATTCCAATATTCAAACATCTTTTATAAAAGAGGAGCATTTAAATGAGAAAAATACTAATTTTTCTTTTGCTTGTTGTATTTTTAAGCGGCTGTGCGCCTTACAGGATTGAAAAGGGCATTAAAAAACCCTATGACGAAGGTTATGTGGCTAAGCGGGAGGGAAAGGTTCTTCTGGAGTATACCGTAGGAGCCGATAATAAAGTACCCGAGGATATCGAATTGGCAAGGGTGCGTTTTAGGCGGCGCCGCAGGACCGTCGAAGATTATTATAAAAAGATGGGGGTGATCGAAAACCGGCTGAAGGAAAATGTTTCTGACCGGCTGGGTTTTTTCTGGGGGATAGTCGGCGGGGTATTCAATACGCCGGTAAGGATTGTCTCCGAATACAGGTATAACCATAATCCCGCATACAAGGCAAAAGTCGATAAGCTTATAGGGGAGCAGGAGGCCCGCGCAAAGGAGCGCCTGGAAGGATTAAAGGCGGAATTGGCCGTCTATATAGAAGAGGATTTGCGCCAGGAAGAGATGGCACGGGCAATCCAGACCGCCGCGAAATCCTCTTGACCCGCCACCATAGCATCGGCGGGTCTGCGCAGAATCGCCAAAAGGCTTTACCCCCGAAAGCGATTTTGCTTGACACTGTAACTTTCTGATGATATTATAGTTACAATTACTCAAGAAGGAAAAATCTTCTTGAGTTTACCTTTTACCGCAAAATAATAGGTTCTTTCGCAAAATGAATAGAACAGGCGAAAGAACCTAAGGGGGTGTGGGGGAAAAGCGATGTCCCCCACGTTTGGGGGAGAACATTAAGAGGGGGCAAGCCCCCTCTTAAGGAGCGAGCGTAGCGAGCGACAATAAGGGGGTGTGAGAATGACGAAAAAGGATATAATCCTGAAGGTATCTGATGACACGGCCTTAAAACAGATAGACGTAAAACAGGTCGTGCAGAAGACCTTTGACACCATTACCGCGGCACTGGTAAGGGGAGAAAAGATCGAACTGCGCAATTTCGGCGTCTTTAAGATAAAACAGAGAAAAAGCCGTACCGGTAGAAACCCTCGCACCAATCAGGTAATTCCTGTCCCGCCCAGAAAAGTAGTTGTCTTTAAGGCCGGCCTGGAAATGAAACAGAAAGTTAGATAAAGCCATTATTTAGCCCCCCGTGTATGCAGAAGAAAGTTTCCGGAACAAGAGATATTCTGCCGGAAGAGGCATTATTCTGGCAGGAGCTGGAAAAGATATCCCGCGATATTTTTACCCGTTATAATTATAAAGAAATCCGCACCCCTTTAATCGAAGGGGCTTCTTTATTTAACCGTTCGCTGGGTGAATCTACGGAAATCGTCCAGAAGCAGATGTTCCTGATTAAAAATAAAGAGGAGCTGTATGCCTTGCGCCCTGAAGGCACGGCTTCCATTGTGCGGGCCTATATTGAAAATAACCTGGATAAAACAGCCAGGTTCAGGAAATTTTATTATTTCGGGCCGATGTTCCGGCTTGAGCGCCCGCAAAAGGGCAGGTTACGGCAGTTCCATCATATCGGCTGCGAGGCCATCGGTTCGCTCGATCCCGACTTAGACGTTGAGGTAATTGCGCTGGCAGATAGCCTGCTTAAGGCCTTTTCTGTAAAAGACTATAAGATCAAGATCAACAGCCTGGGGTCGTTGAAAGACAAAAAGGAATTAATCGCTCTCTTAAATAAAAAACTTAAAAGTAAGCTTTCCGCGCTCTGCGCGGATTGCAAAACCCGTTTCAAGAAGAATATACTGCGCATCTTGGACTGCAAAAACGACAATTGCCTTAAGGTAATCAGCGGATTAGAGATTGATGATTCGTATCTTTGCCTCCAATCCCGCGAGCATTTTTCCAGAGTAAAAGCAGGGCTGGATGCCCTAAGCATAAATTACGAGGTTACCCCCTATCTTGTGCGCGGCCTGGATTATTACACCCATACCGTATTTGAAATTGTCCATAAAGACCTGGGCGCTCAGGATGCCCTGGGCGCAGGCGGAAGATACGATAATCTGGTCAAAGAATTAGGCGGCCCTGAGGCGGGGGCAATCGGGTTTGCATTCGGGGTGGAGCGCCTTTTATTAGTCCGTAGTCCGGAGTCCGTAGCCAAAAGTAAAAATATTCTTTATCTGATAACTTTAGGTCAAGAGGCGAAGACAGAAGGATTGAAGTTATTAGAAGAACTTCGTAAGAACGAGGTTGCCTGCGAGGCGGATTATGAATCTAAATCGTTAAAAGGTGCGCTGCGCGCAGCAAATGATTTAAATGCAGGCAAGGTTTTGATTATAGGAGAGAACGAACTAAAGAAAGGCGTAGTAACGCTCAAAGATATGGTTTCCGGGGCACAGAAGGAAATAGCCCGTCAGGCATTAATAAAGGAATTAAAATGCTAAGGACACATACCTGCGGTGAGTTAACTGCCAAAGATGCCGGCAAGGAGGTTATCCTTTGCGGTTGGGTGGCGCGCAGGCGTGATCACGGCAAGCTTATCTTTATCGATATCCGCGACCGCTACGGTTATACGCAGGCGGTATTTATACCCCAGGATGCACCCGAGGCATACAAAGAGGCGCAGGGGTTAAGGAGCGAATTCGTAATTAAGCTCACCGGCAGCGTAAACAGGCGGCCGGCCAATACCGTAAACCCGAAATTATCCACGGGCGAGATAGAACTCCTGGTAAAGAAGCTGGAGATCATAAACCCCAGCCTTACCCCGCCTTTTGAGATAGCGGAAGACCTGGAGATTGCGGAAGAGTTGCGGCTTAAATACCGCTACCTTGACTTAAGGAGGAGGAGGGTATTGGATAACCTCCTGTTGAGGAGCAGGCTCTATAAGTTGATACGTGCTTTCCTGGATAAAGAAAACTTTATAGAATGCGAAACCCCTATCCTTACCAAATCTACTCCTGAGGGCGCGCGGGATTATCTTGTCCCTTCAAGGCCGAATCCGGGAAAGTTTTTTGCCCTGCCGCAGTCGCCGCAGTTGTTCAAGCAGATCCTTATGGTTGCCGGGATTGAGAGGTATTACCAGATTGCCAAGTGTTTCCGGGATGAGGACCTGCGCGCAGACCGCCAGCCGGAGTTCACTCAGCTTGACCTGGAGATGTCTTTTGTAACAGAGGAGGATATTCTTTCTTTGAGCGAGAGGTTAATGCAGGCGGTATTCAGGGACCTCAAGGGCATAGAGTTAAGACTCCCTTTTCCGCGGATTACCTTTAAAGCTGCGCAGGACAAATACGCTACCGATAAGCCTGATTTAAGGAAGGAGCAGGACTGTGGATTTGCCTTTGCCTGGATAACGGATTTCCCTTTATTTAAGTATAATAAAGAGGAAAAGCGCTGGGAAAGCGAACACCACCCTTTTACCGCTCCGAAAGAGGATGACCTGGGCAACTTTGAGAAAGATCCGGAGAAGATAAAGTCCCGTTCATATGACCTGGTTTTAAACGGCGCAGAGATAGGGTCGGGTTCGGTGAGGATCCATAATCAGGGGCTGCAGGAAAAGATTTTTAAGATTATCGGCATAAATAAAGAAGAGGCCAAAAGGCGCTTCGGTTTTCTTTTAGAGGCCTTTGAATTCGGTGCGCCGCCGCACGCAGGGGTCGCCTTTGGCCTGGACAGGCTGCTGGCGATACTCGCAGGCGAAGAAAGCATCAGGGAGGTGATAACTTTTCCCAAGACAAGCGCGGCATACTGTCCGTTAACCAGCGCGCCTTCGCAAGTCGATGAGAAACAGTTAAAAGAATTGAATATAACCATTAAAGGAGGTAAGCTATGAAGAATCAAAAGGCGATACAATTGATTGTATTGGCACTGGTATTGATACTGGCAGGCTGCACGGTGAGGACTTATCCCGTAGTTAAAGACAGGGTTGATCAGGACCTCTCCAGCTCCGCAGGTAACAGAGGTTATATTATGGGGCAGCCGCCGGCTGGCGAAGAGAAAGAGAGGAGCACAACCCGGACTATGCGGGTATTTGAGATTGAATTGGGCTCTCCGGTTAAAATAGAAAAACGGGCAAAGCCTCTATACGAAGAGGAATCGCTTGCCGCAGGAACACCGCAGGGAATTTTTCAGGATACTTTAGGCGATGTCTCCGAGACTTCCGGCAGCGGGGTTGTCAGCGAGCAGTATTTCGAAAATTATACCGTCCAGAAGGGCGATACCCTGCAGAAGATCTCACAGAAATATTTCGGCACTACCAAAAAATGGAAGAAGATCTTCGAAGCCAATACGGATAAGTTAAAGGGCCCCGACAAAATCCGTCCTGGGCAGGTTATACGGATACCGCTCGAAAGACTAAAAGAGCCGGCCGAGAACCTCAAGTAAGTGAGGCCACGACTTAGTGAGCGATAAGCGAAGCTAAGTCGTCTGGCCGAACTTATCCTGAGCCCTGAACAAAGTGAAGGGCGAAGGATCTACTATATGATATGGATAAAAGAATAAGACTGGGGACACATCGTGAAGCGCAGGCGCTTCTGGGGCCCCATGACGAAAACCTTAAAACAATAGAGCGGGAATTTAAGGTTAAGCTGGTTATCCGGGGGGAAGATTTAAAGGTCAGCGGTACGGCAACTAATATTAAAAGGGCACTCTGGGTTATCGGCCAGATATTGGATGTCTCCCGCAGCGGCCAGCCGGAGTTAGACAGGGGTCAATTAAGCCGCCTGATAACCAACCTTAAGAATTCAAAAAAAGGCATTTTAGATACCGAAAACCTTAATTTCAGCTGTTCTTTGAGCGGTAAAGCGATAGGGCCCAAGACTGCCGGCCAGCGCGAATACGTGGAGGCAGTCAGGAAGTTTGATATCGTATTCGGTATCGGCCCGGCGGGGACCGGAAAGACTTACCTGGCGATGGCCTGCGCGGTGGAGGCTTTAAAAAAACATGAAGTGCGCAGGATAGTTCTCACCCGCCCTGCAATCGAGGCCGGGGAGTCTTTAGGGTTTTTACCCGGCGATATGCAGGAAAAAATATCTCCGTATCTGAGGCCCTTGTACGACGCCTTATACGATATGATGGAGGCCGAGCGCATTGAGAAGTACCTGGAGACCGGCATTATTGAAGTCGCCCCTCTGGCTTATATGAGGGGCCGCACACTTAATGACGCTTTCATCATTCTGGATGAGGCACAGAATTGCACTGCGGAACAGATGAAGATGTTTTTAACCCGCCTGGGGTTTGATTCCAAGGCGGTTATTACCGGGGATGTGACGCAGAGCGATTTGCCCGGCGGTAAACCCATAGGCCTGTTGCAGGCACGGGGTATCCTGAGCGGTATCGAAGGGATAAAATTTATAGAGTTCAGCGGTTTTGACGTAGTCAGGCACGCATTGGTGCAAAGGATAATCGAGGCATATGATAAAACAGGACGTAATAAATAAAATCAATCCTTCGACTTCGCTCAGGATTGATACTGAAGGCGGCGCATTCTGTCCCCGTCCTTTATGGCGGGTTTTGAGCGCCGCCGAATGTATCAAATTTCTCTTGTCTGCAGTGGTACTGGTTGTGATCAGTTCTATATTGCAATTGAACCTGATTATCCCCGTATTCTTATTGACCCTTGCGCTGTATATCTTTTACCGCAAAAAAAGCCTCAAAGATTGCAATATGCTCAACCTCACCCTCCTTTTTATAATCATATCGGTAACCAGTTATATTATCATTAACCGGGGGCTTTCGCGTTTTTATATACCGATTTGTATCGTGCCGATGCTGGTGACGCTGCTTTTTAACCAGCTTGAGCTGTCTTTATTGATGAGCCTGGCGATTGCAGTGGTGATAGCTTCTATTTCCGGCAACCATCTGCACCTGGGGGTATTATTCCTGGTAAGCGGCATATTGTCCAGTTTACTGGTCTGGAATGCCCGCAGGCGTATGACGATTATCCGGGCGGGTTTTTTAATCGGTATTCTTCAGGCAGTACTTTTATTTTTTATTGACCGCTTCTGGATCGGGCCGCCGGAGATTTATTTAAAAAGTTATTTAATTATCATGTTAAACGGCTTTGTTTCCAGTATCATCGTGATCGGAGTACTTCCCTTGTTTGAATGGCTCTTCAAGAGGGTTACCAATATCAGCCTGCTGGAACTGGCTGATTTCCATCATCCGCTCCTGCAGCGGATGGTTATGGAGGCGCCGGGTACGCATCACCATAGCCTGGTGGTCGGGAATTTATCAGATGCCGCCTGTAGCGCCATAGGGGCCAATGCGCTCCTGGCCAGGATCGGGGCTTATTACCACGACATAGGCAAACTTCAAAAGCCGGGCTATTTCAGCGAGAATCAAAGCCTAGAGCAGAGCAAGCATGATACCCTCGCCCCTTCAATGAGCAAGATGGTAATTATGAACCATGTCAAGGAGGGGGTTGAGCTTGCCAGGAAATACAGGCTTAATCCTTTCATAATAGATTTTATTCAGCAGCACCACGGCAGCAGCCTGGTTTTTTATTTTTACCGCCGCGCCCTGGAAGAACTGGAAGATGCCCAGGAGGTAAAGGAGGAGGGTTTCCGTTATCCGGGCCCCAAACCGAATACGAAGGAGGCGGCAATTGTATTGCTGGCTGATTCCGTTGAGGCGGCTACGCGCGCCTTAAAAGACCCCGCCCCTCCCAAGATTACCGAAGTAGTGCACAAGGTAATCAATAATAAATTCATAGACGGCCAGCTTGACGAATGCGAACTGACCCTGAATGACCTGGAAAAGATTTCCAAGATATTTATCCGGATATTATCCGGAATTTACCATAGCCGCGTAACCTACCCTGAAGAGTCAAGAAGTGACAATAACCATAAAAAACCTTCAAAACAAGATTCACATCCGGCCTAAAAGGATAAAACAGATAGTCCTTAAAGTTTTAGCTAAAGAGGCAAAAAGCAAGCCGGCGCGGATCAATGTTTGTTTCGTCGATGACAGCAGGATTAAAGAGCTTAACCGCGCATACCTCAAAAAAGATTCACCGACCGATGTTTTAGCTTTCGATATGAGCGGGCCCCCGGATGCAGGCTGCATCTGTGCCGATATCGTGGTATCTGCCGAGACGGCAGTCCGCAATGCCGGAATTTTTAGAACCTCTAAGATATTCGAGGCATATCTTTACCTGGTACACGGAGTTTTGCATATTTTAGGTTACCGCGACGATAACCCCAAAGGAAAGAAGTTGATGCAGGATAAAGCCGAAGAGATTTTATCTTCACTCAACCTCAACCTGACTAAATTAACATGCCTATCCAGAAAAGCGAAGCCCTAGTGTTAAAAAGGCGCGATTTCCGAGAAACTTCCCTTATCGCGGAATTCTATACCCGCGATTTCGGAAAAGTAAACGGGCTGCTCAAGGGGTTTAGGGCTGAGCCGGCCAAATTCGCCAGCACCCTGGAGCCGTTTTCTTATAATGAGATCATATTTTACAGAAAAAACAATAGTTCCCTGCACCTGGTTAGTCAGTGCGACGCCAAAGAAAATTTCGCTCCCTTAAGGAACAATATTGCTAAATGCACGGTAGCCGGTTTTATGATGGAATTACTGGCCGCGCTTATGCCCCTGGAAGATAGCAATGGCCAGGCCTTTGACCTGGCACTGGAATGCCTGCAGGAACTAAGAAGAACGGATAACCCCGAGAAGATAGCCACTATTTTTAAGATTAAAATGCTTGTGATTTCGGGTTTCAAGCCCCACCTTGACTCCTGCCTCTCCTGCGGGAATAAAATATTAGGGCAGTCAAAATTCAGCCTTACCCTGGGAGGATTGTTGTGCGAAGGCTGCTTCCGTAAGGACCCTGCAGCCCGCTCGATATTCCGCGGCTCGATAGCTTCGATTCTGCATATCGAAAAGAATGATTTCAGGAGCAACCTTAACCTGGGAATGAACCCGCAGGTTAAGAAGGAGCTGGATTTTGTCCTGAATACTTTTCTTAACTTTCATCTTGAGAGAGAACTGAATTCACAGCGGGTAATAAAGAATATGGAATCTTTTCGTGCCAGTGCAAAAAATAATTCGCAAGATGGCTAAGAAGCGTTATAAAATCAGAGTCGGCATCACAATGGGCGATCCTTCAGGGATAGGCCCGGCGATAATCCATAAGGCGCTTAAGAGCATTAGCGGATTAGCTAAATTTGTTATTATCGGAGATAGATGGGTTTTCGATCAGTTTCCGCCGAGAAATTTGGCGGAAGAGATAGGATTTGTTGATTTAGCCAATGTAAAAATTAAAAAATTCTCATTCGGAAAGATCAAGGCAGAATACGGGCGGGCATCTATGGAATACCTCGATACAGCGTTAGGCTTAATCAATCAGAAGCAGATAGATTGCCTGGTGACCTCACCCATATCCAAAGAGGCGATTAACCTCGCCGGTTTTAAATACGGCGGCCATACCGAATATCTGGCAGAAAAAACCAAGAGTACCAATACGGTGATGATGCTTTTAAATAAAAAGTTAAAATTCAGCCTGATCAGCCGGCATATTGCACTTAAAGCTGTTCCGGGGAAGATAACTAAAGAAAAGCTATGCGATAATTTCCTGGTTACTTATAACGGCCTTAAAGATTTATTTGGCATCCGGCGGCCGCGCCTGGTGGTCTGCGGATTGAACCCCCATGCTTCCGATAACGGCGTTATCGGCAAGGAGGAGCCGATGATTATCTCCCCGGCAGTTAAAAAAATAAAGAACAGGTTTAATCTAAGTATAGACGGTCCGTTATCTGCTGACGCGGCAATCTATAAGGCAAGCCTGGGGCATTATGATTGCGTTATTGCAATGTACCACGACCAGGCCCTGATACCCCTTAAATTAACCGGCATACAGACGGGCGTAAATCTGACTTTAGGCCTTCCCTTTATCAGGACCTCGCCTCTACACGGGACAGCCTTTGAAATCGCCGGCCGTTACAAGCAGGCTTGCCCGCAGCCGCTCATCGAAGCAGTAAAGCTCGCCCTAAGATGCAGATTAAACCTAAAAAGAGATTAGGCCAGAATTTTCTTATCGACGGAAATATTCGGAGAAAGATAATCGCAGCCTGCGGATTTAAAAATACCGATATAGCGGTTGAGCTCGGCGCCGGCAGAGGGGAGCTGACCGGACTGATCGCCGAAAGAGCAAAAAAAGTTTTTGCCCTGGAGATAGATCCTCACCTGTGCGAGATTGCCAGGGAGGCACTAAAAAAATTCCGCAATGTTGAAATAATCAACGCCGATATCTTAAAGCTTGATTTCAGAAAATTCTTTAAGGGCTCAAGGGGCAAGGTTATCGGCAACATTCCTTATTATATATCCAGTCCGATTATCCAACGCCTGCTTGAATTCAGGGATAATATAACTCAAGCCTTTGTTACCGTACAGAAAGAATTTGCCCGCAGGATGACTGCCCTTTGCGGCTCCAAAGATTACGGGTCCTTCAGCTGTTTTGTGCAATATTATGCGCAAGCCAGAATCATGTTCAATATTAAGAAGAGCTGTTTTTTCCCGGCCCCCAAGGTCGACTCATCGCTGGTAAGATTAACGATGAGAGAAGAGCCGGCGGTATGCGTTAAAGACGAAAAACTTTTTTTTCAGATTATCAGAGGGGCGTTTAATAAGAGGAGAAAAACCCTGAAAAATAGCCTTGAGGGGATCCTGCCCCGGTCTAAATTAGAGGAGTATTTTAGCAGGTATTCGATTGACCCGCGTATCCGCCCCGAACAGCTCACCCTGCAGGATTTTGCAAATATTCAAAAAAATTATTGACAAAACCCCTTTTATGCTATATACTTTGGGCTTTACTAAAATCCCAGATAACTATTTTTAGGGGGTAACTTAGCCCGTAGTTATTAGAGAATTTTATTAAAAATTCTCTAGGTGAGGGAGTCTTTGCCTAGCGGTATGCTATAAAGAATGAATTTTGTTAGTGAGCCCACTACAAGCTGGCTGGGTTAAGTTTTAATGCTGGAGTAGCTCAGTCGGCAGAGCACGTCCTTGGTAAGGACGGGGTCACGGGTTCGATTCCCGTCTCCAGCTAAGTGAGGTCTAAACTTATGGACCGCGAGCGAAGCGAAGCGGGAACGTAAGTTTATGACCGAACTTATCCTGAGGAGCGACAGCGACGAAGGATCTAAATTGATAACATTGGAATTTTTCAGAGGTCCTTCGGCCTTTTAGGCCTCAGGATTAAAATTCCAAACAGGCAAGAGAAGGGAATTTTAAGTTCGATTCCCGTCTCCAGCTAAGTGAGGTCTAAACTTATGGACCGCGAGCGAAGCGAAGCGGGAACGTAAGTTTATGACCGAACTTATCCTGAGGAGCGACAGCGACGAAGGATCTAAATTGATAACATTGGAATCAGAAGATGCGCGAAACCATTACTTTAGAATGCACAGTTTGCAAAAACAGGAATTATACGACGACGAAAAATAAGAAGTTGCACCAGGAAAGGCTGGAAGTCAGCAAGTTTTGCAAGTTTTGCCACAAGCATTCCCCGCACAAAGAGATAAAATAAGTGACCCGCCACGAATCATGGCGGGGAACTTATCCTGAGCCCGCCGAAGGCGAGCGAAGGATCTAAAATAGATTAGGGGTGTCGGTTAACTGGCAAACCACTGGTCTCCAAAACCAGGACTGGGGGTTCAATTCCCTCCACCCCTGTAAAAAAGTGCGGGATTTGTCCTGTCGCTCCTGCTGATTAAAGAAAAGCGGCGGAATTAACAATAAGAAGGATAGAGGATGAGTTTCCTGGGTAAACCGGTTAAATTTATAAAGGAAGTCAGGGCGGAATTAAGCAAAGTTTCCTGGTCAACGCGCCAGGAATTAATCGGAGCCACCCTTGTTGTCATCGTGGCTACTTTTTTGGCGGCTATTTATATCGGAGGGATTGACCTGGTTCTTTCAAAATTGTTGAGTTTACTATTTCGATGAAAAGCTGGTATGTCGTCCATACTCAGACCGGTTCTGAGGAGAAGGTAAAAGCGGCATTGGAGAGAAGAATCGTTTCCGAAAGCCTCGGAGAGCTAATTGCGAAAGTCATTGTCCCCACTGAACAGGTTTCCGAGGTGCGCGGCGGCAAAAAAAAGATTTCCCAGAGAAAGTTTTTTCCGGGCTACCTTCTGCTGGAAATGGAGTTAAACGAAAAGACCTACCTCTTCATTAAAACTACGCCGGGGGTAACCGGATTTATAGGCCTGGGGAAGAAGCCCATGCCCCTGCCGCAGGCTGAGGTAGATAACATACTTAAAAGGACACAGGAGACGCAGGCAAAGCCCAGCCCCAAAGTTGTTTTCGAAAAGGGAGAGCAGGTTAGGGTGACGGAGGGGCCGTTCGTGAATTTTAACGGGACTATCGAAGAGGTCCATCCGGAAAAGGGAAAGATCAAGGTCAGCGTTTCCATTTTCGGCCGGGCAACGCCGGTGGAACTGGAATACTGGCAGGTGGAGAAGGTTTAGAGATGGCAAAGAAGCTAAAAGTGCAGATTAAATTGCATGTTTCCGGAGCGCAGGCTAATCCCGCGCCGCCGGTCGGGCCGGCCCTGGGCCAGCACGGCGTAAATATTATGCAATTCTGCAAACAATTCAACGAGCAGACTAAGGGCAGGGACGGCCTGGTCTTGCCGGTCATCATAAGCGTCTACGAAGACAGGACATTTAGTTTTATTATCAAAACCCCGCCCTCTTCCATACTTCTTAAACGGGCGGCAAACCTGGCAAAGGCCTCCGGCACCAGCGGCAAGGAGGTAATCGGCAAGGTAACCAGGAGCCAGGTTGAAGAAATAGCAAAACAGAAGATGCAGGATTTAAACACCAAAGATCTAACCCAGGCCATAAAGATTATTGAGGGGACAGCCAGAAGCATGGGTATCGGGATAGAAGGTTTTTAGGGCGGCTAAAGATGGCGAGCAAAAGATATAGAGAGTCGGAAAAACAGGCCGAAAAAAACACGGCCTACCAGTTAAAGGATGCCATTTTGATACTAAAGAAGATGCCTCTGCCGAAATTCGACAGTTCCGTAGACCTGCATTATCATCTGAATGTAGACGTTAAGAATTCGGACCAGATGGTCCGCGGAACGGTGGTGCTTCCTCACGGCACGGGCAAGAAAGTAAGGGTTGCGGTTTTCTGCAAGGGCGAAGACGAGAAGGTCGCCAGGGACGTCCAGGCGGATTACGTAGGAGGCAATGAATTAATAGATAAAGTAGCGGCAGGTTTTCTTGATTTTGACTGTGCCATCGCTACGCCGGATATGATGAAGGAGTTAAGTAAACTGGGAAAAATTTTAGGGCCCCGCGGCTTGATGCCCAGCCCTAAAACCGGCACGGTAACCAAGGATATCACGAAGGCAGTGGAAGACGTAAGAAAAGGCAAGGTAGAGTTTCGTATTGATAAACAGGCAGGGATTCATCTTTCCGTGGGCAAGGTATCTTTCAGCGAAGATAAACTATACGAGAACGCCTCTCGGGTCATAGAGGCAATAAATGAGGCGCGCCCGGCTTCGGTTAAGGGTAAATTTATCCGCAGCCTCTGGATTGCCACCTCGATGAATCCGGGGCTTAAACTTTCGGTTTAACTATGAAAAAACTGGGGCCTTTATTTAAAGAGACGTCCGAAAGCATTATTAAAGACCGCCTTAAAAAATCCGAGGCCTTCCTTATTATAAAACATGCGGGGGTTTCCGGACCTGATTTAAGTGTCTTGAGGCAGAGCCTAAAAGGGCAAAATGGCTCTTTTTTTGTGGTAAAAAACAGCGTGGCCAGGCGGGCACTGAAAAATTCCGGCTACGATTCCCTGGTTACAAGCGTAGAGGGGCCATGCGGGCTGGTGTTTATCAAGGAGGATCCGGTAGTTACCTCTAAAATTCTCTGCGACTTCAAAAAGGGACATGAGAAGTTTATCTTAGAAAGCGGATTCTTAAAGGACAAGGTTCTGGCAGGCAAGGACATTGAATCAATGGCCCGCCTGCCCTCCAAAGAGATTTTAAGGGCGCAGCTGGTTATGACATTAAATGCCCCCATCTCAGGCCTAGTCATGGCATTGAGCCAGATAATCAGGAAATTTGTTTATTGCTTAGACCAGATAAAGGAAAAAAAGGCAAACGAAAAACCAGAAGGAGAAGCTCAATAGATCCCTCGTCCCGAGCGCATATTATATTTTTGTTATGGCGCGAGGGACTCGGGATAAATTCGCGCATTGACTTACTCGCATTGTCATGCTCGTAAATCAAGCGCTCATTTAAGGAGGAAAATAAAATGGCTGCTGTGAAATTAGAGGAGCTGATTAAATCCATCGAAGCTATGAGCGTATTAGAGCTTTCGGATTTAGTCAAGGCCCTGGAAGAGAAGTTTGACGTAAAGGCCAATATGCCAATAGTTGCTGTCGCACCCGGTGCTGCGGCTGGCGGAGCTGCTGCGGCAGCGGAGGAAGAAAAGAGCGCTTTTACTGTAGTTTTGGTTAGTGCAGGCGCAAATAAGATTGCGGTCATAAAGGAAGTAAGGACTATGACCAGCCTGGGCTTAAAAGAAGCCAAGGATCTCGTGGATGCTGCGCCAAAACCGGTAAAAGAAGGCGCGACCAAGGAAGAGGCTCAGGATATGAAAAAGAAACTTGAAGCTGCCGGCGCCACAGTTGAGCTAAAATAGCACATATGATAAAACGCAAGAGTTTCGCTAAACTCAAAGAAGTTTATCAGCTTCCCAACCTTCTGGAAGTGCAACTTGATGCTTATCGCGAGTTCTTACAGATGGAGGTTTCTGCCCGGGAAAGAAAACGCCAGGGGTTGCAGGAGGTTTTTGAGGAGATATTTCCGGTTGAGAATGCAGACCGTTCGGTAAAGCTGGAGTTTATCAGTTACTCGCTGGGAAAGCATAAATATACCATGAATGAGTCCAAAATCAGGGCACTGACTTACGCTGCGCCCCTTAAGGTGCGCTTCAGGTTGACCACCCCCAAAGAGACCAAAGAGCAGGATGCCTATTTCGGCGACTTGCCGTTGATGACAGATAAGGGGACTTTTATAATAAACGGGGATGAGCGTGTGGTGGTAAGCCAGTTACAGCGTTCTCCGGGAATTTCATTCGAGGAAGAGGAGCATCCTACGGGCAAAAAGATATTTTACGCCAGGATTATCCCCTACCGCGGGGCATGGCTGGAATTCAAATATGACCTTTCAGACAACATCCTGGCTTATGTCGACAGACGCAGGAATTTTCCCGCCACCCAGATTTTAAGGATACTCGGATTCTCCGAGGATACGGATATCATCAGGGCTTTCGGCAAGGAATATCCCGAGATCGCCAATACCTTAAATAAGGATAGTACCAGGAATAAAGAAGAGGCCTATCTTGATTTTTACCGCAAGATGCGGCCGACGGAACCGGTGACCAAGGAGACAGCCGAGGCCTTATTTTACAGATTATTTTTTGACCCGGCCAGGTATGACCTGGAGCGTGCCGGAAGGTTTATCTTAAACAGAAAATTAGGGATGGATGTTTCGCTTGAAAAAAGGATTCTGGATTCCGCAACCGTTATAAAGGCCATAGAATACCTGATTAAATTAAAGGAAGGCATCGGCAAAATCGACGATATAGACCATCTCGGTAACCGCCGCGTCAAGACGGTTGGCGAATTAATCCAGAACCAGATCAGGATTGGCCTTGCGCGCGTAGAGCGTTCAATGAGGGAGCGCCTGAGCCTGCTGGGAGAACTCGATAATCTCAATGTCCATTACCTTATTAATTCGAAATTATTATCCAACCAGATTCGTGACTTTTTTGGCCGCAGTCAATTGTCCCAGTTTATGGACCAGGTAAATCCCCTGGCAGAGATAACCCATAAGAGAAGATTAAGTGCATTGGGGCCGGGAGGGTTATCCCGTGAACGAGCCGGCTTTGAAGTCAGAGATATTCATCCCTCTCATTACGGCAGGGTTTGCCCTATCGAGACTCCCGAAGGCCCGAATATCGGTTTGATTGCCTCCTTAAGTACTTTTGCCAGGGTCAACCCGCTGGGGCTGCTTGAGACCCCTTACCGAAAGGTCCAAGACAGCCGGGTTACAAAAAGAATTGAGTATTTGACTGCCGATATCGAAGAGGATAAGGTCGTTGCCCAGGCCAATGTCCCGCTGGATAACGAAGGCCATTTTGTAGAGCGCGAAGTATCCTGCCGTTATAAAAACGATTTCCCTAAAGTATTGGCCAAACAAGTTGAATACATGGATGTTTCTCCGAAACAGCTGGTTTCGGTGGCGGCATCTTTAATTCCCTTCCTGGAACATGACGACGCCAACCGTGCGCTGATGGGTTCAAATATGCAGCGCCAGGCTGTACCCCTGATGATAACCGAGGCGCCTTTAGTGGGTACTGAAATGGAGGAAAAGGTTGCGCGCGATTCAGGTTCGGTAATAACCGCGGAAAATTCCGGGAGGGTAACCTATCTTGATTCTACGGTAATCATTATCGGTAAACATACCTACCACCTGAATAAATTTTTGCGTACCAACGCCGATACCTGCCTGAATCAGCGGCCGCTGGTTAAATTGGGCCAGCATGTTGAAAAGGGCGATATTATTGCCGACGGTATAAGCACACAGCAGGGAGAGCTCGCCCTTGGCAAGAATGTGCTTTGCGCCTTTATGCCCTGGAGAGGCTACAATTTTGAAGATGCGATACTGATCAGCAATAAACTGGTCAAAGAGGATACATTTACCTCTATACATATAGAAGAATTTGAAATTGAGGCAACCGAAACCCGCCTGGGAAACGAAGAAATAACCCGTGATATACCTAATGTAAGCGAAGACTCCCTTAGAAACCTGGACGAATCGGGCGTGATCCGCATCGGGGCGGAAATCGGGCCCGGGGACATACTGGTGGGAAAAATTACCCCCAAGACTGACGTAGAGCCTTCGCCCGAAGAAAGGTTGCTGCGGGCTATTTTCGGAGAAAAGGCAGGGGATGTCCGCGATTCTTCATTGACCGTTACTCCGGGCGTCGAGGGCGTGGCAATAGACGTCCATGTATTCCAACGCAAGGAGCGCGGCAGAAAATCAAAAGAGGAAAAAGCCAAGGAGCAGGTAAAGATTAAGGAATTAAAGGCCTACTACAAGCAGGAGATAGAATTTGTGCAGAAGGAGCGCCAGACGCGCCTATGCCAGCTTTTAGGCATAGATAAGAATAAACTGGAGAAAGCGGATTTCAGCGATAATGAAGAGGCAAAGATTCTGGCTGCCTCCTTTGATAATCAGATTCAGGAGCTCTTATCCGAAGAGGAGCAGGAGATAGAAAAGGTAAAAAGAGGGGATGAATTGCCGCCCGGAGTATTAAAGAGGGTAGTTGTCTATATCGCCACGAAGCGCAGATTATCAGAGGGCGATAAGCTGGCAGGCAGGCACGGGAACAAAGGCGTGGTGGCCAGGATACTCCCCGAGGAAGATATGCCTTATCTGCCGGATGGGACTCCCGTGGAAATAGTATTGAATCCATTAGGCGTGCCTTCGCGTATGAATGTCGGCCAAATCCTGGAGGCGCATCTGGGGTGGGCTGCCAGAGTCCTTGGGTTATATGTCGGCTGCCCTGTGTTTGACGGCGCCAGGGAAGATGAAATCAAAGAGATGCTTAAAAAAGCGGGGTTAGACCAGGACGGCAAGACCGTTCTTTATGACGGCTACTCGGGAGAACCATTTGACCACAGAATAACCATCGGGTATATTTACATTATGAAATTAATTCATCTGGTTGATGAAAAGATTCATGCCCGCTCTATCGGCCCGTATTCTCTGGTAACCCAGCAGCCCCTCGGAGGCAAGGCGCAGTTTGGCGGCCAGAGGCTGGGCGAGATGGAGGTCTGGGCACTGGAGGCATACGGGGCGGCATTTACCCTGCAAGAGATGCTCACCGTAAAAAGCGATGACGTTTCAGGCAGGACCCGCATATACGAAGCCATCGTTAAAGGCGAGCAGCGCCTGACCCACGGGACACCGGAATCCTTTAATGTTTTAATAAAGGAACTGCAGGGATTATGCCTGGATATCAAAACGGAGAAAAGTAAGTGAGGGCTAAATTTATGGAACGAAGTGAACATAAGTTTATGCCCGAACTTATCCTGAGCTTACGCAGAGAATTTAAGAGAAGTCAAGCGAAGGACCTTAGATAAAGATATGGACGAGGTAGTCTTATTTGATAGTATTTCCATAAAAATCGCTTCTCCCCAGGTGATCAAGTCCTGGTCTAAGGGAGAGGTAAAAAAAGCAGAGACGATTAACTACCGCACGCTTAAACCCGAAAAAGACGGGTTATTCTGCGAGAAGATTTTCGGGCCGGTCCGCGACTGGGAGTGTAACTGCGGCAAATATAAAGGTATAAAGTTCAAAGGGATAACCTGTGACCGTTGCGGAGTTACCGTAGACCGCTCTTCGGTAAGGCGCGAACGGATGGGCCACATTGAATTAGCCTCTGCCGTCACGCATATCTGGTTTTTTAAGGCGGTTCCCAGCAGGATGTCGGCTCTCCTGGATATCGGTTTAAGGGACCTGGAAAAAATAATTTATTATGAGGAGTACGTGGTAATCGACCCCGGCACCAGCAGCCTCAAAAAAAAGCAGTTGCTTAGCGAGGAGGAATATCAGAAGGCATTGGAGAAGTTCGGTGCGGGTTTCAAGGCCAAAATCGGCGCCGAGGCAATAAGGGATTTATTGAAGGAGCTTGAAATTGATGCGCAGTGCCGTAAGCTGCGCCGTGACCTTTCCAAGTCTAAAGATGCCCCCGGAAGCATGAAGGGGTTGAAGAGCCTGAAAATCGTCGAAGATTTTAAAAAATCCGGCAACAGGCCGGAGTGGATGGTTCTGGAGGTGCTTCCGGTAATCCCGCCGGACTTAAGGCCGCTGGTTCCCTTAGACGGCGGCAGGTTTGCCACTTCAGACCTGAATGACCTGTACCGCCGCGTTATTAACCGGAATAACCGCCTGAAGAAGCTTATGGAATTAAGTGCGCCCGAGATAATTATCCGTAATGAGAAGCGTATGCTTCAGGAATCCGTTGATGCCCTGTTGGATAACGGCAGGCACGGAAAGCCGGTGAACGGCGCCAATAACCGTCCGTTGAAGTCGCTTTCCGACATGCTTAAAGGAAAACAGGGCAGGTTCAGGCAGAACCTTTTGGGCAAGCGCGTAGATTATTCCGGCCGTTCGGTTATCGTGGTGGGCCCGGAGCTTAAACTTCACGAATGCGGACTGCCTAAACAGATGGCCCTGGAATTATTCGAGCCTTTTATTATCAAGAAGCTAAAAGAGAAGGGTTTTGTGCATACCATAAAGGGCGCACGCAGAATGGTCGAACGCGGCAAAATCGAGGTCTGGGATATACTGGACGAAGTAATCAGGGATCACCCCGTGCTTTTAAACCGCGCCCCTACCCTGCACCGTTTGGGCATACAGGCATTTCAGCCGCGCCTGATAGAGGGCAAGTCAATAAAGATCCACCCTTTTGTCTGCACTGCCTTTAACGCTGATTTTGACGGCGACCAGATGGCGGTACACGTACCGTTATCGCTGGAATCTCAGCTGGAAGCCAAGATTTTAATGCTTTCCATAAACAATATCTTCTCTCCGGCAGACGGAAGGCCGGTCGTTACCCCCACACAGGATATTGTCTTAGGTGTTTCCTACATCTGCAAGGAAAAAGCAGGAGCAAAGGGAGAGGGCAAGGTTTTCTCCAACTGTGACGAAGTCATAATCGCTTACGATGATAAAGCCGTGGATTTACACGCAAAGATAAAGGTAAGGGTTGACGGTGTCTTCGACATGGAAACGAGAAAATTCATCGCGGGAAAACAACTCATTGAAACCACCGTCGGCAGGGTCATCTTCAGCCAGTCCCTGCCGCAGGGTTTCGGTTTTGTAAACAGGGAATTGAATAAAAACCGGGTCGGCGATATCGTGGTGGAATGTTACAAGAGGTTCGGCCAGAACACCACCGTCAAATTACTTGACGATATGAAGAGGCTGGGGTTTGAGATGGGGACGCTCGGGGGGATTTCCATCGGCATAGACGACCTTCAGGTCCCCAAGGAAAAGGGCGCGGTCCTTAAGGAAGCAAAAAGCGAAGTGGTTAAAGTCGAGGAGCAATACCACAAGGGGATTATTACCGACAGCGAACGTAAATCAAAGGTCATCGATATCTGGACGCATGCAACGGATAAGGTTTCCGATTTATTATTCCAGGGGATGGATGCGTTTAATCCCATTTTTATGATGGCCGATTCCGGGGCAAGGGGTTCGCGGCTGCAGATAAGGCAGCTGGCCGGTATGCGCGGGCTGATGGCAAAGCCCTCCGGAGAAATCATTGAAAGTCCGATTACCGCAAACTTCAGGGAGGGGTTGAATGTTCTGGAGTATTTTATCTCCACCCACGGCGCACGCAAGGGCCTTGCCGATACCGCGCTTAAGACCGCGGATGCAGGGTATCTGACCCGCAGGCTGGTAGACGTCGCACAGGAGGTCATCGTGGCCGAACTTGACTGCGGTACCCTTAACGGGATTACGGTTTCTGCGATTATCGAAGGGGACGAAGAAGTAGTCAGCCTCAAAGACCGTATCGTCGGCAGGGTGGCACTGGATAATATCGTGGATATTATTACCGACGAGGTTATAGTGGAGGCCGGGCATGAGATTTCGGAAGAGAAGGCGGAGATGATCGAGAAGCTGGGGATAGAGAAGATCCGCATCCGCAGCGTATTAACCTGTGAATCAGGCAGGGGTGTTTGCACCATGTGCTACGGCAGGAACCTTGCCAGCGGCAGGCTTGTAGAATTGGGCGAGGCCGTGGGGGTAATTGCGGCGCAGAGTATCGGCGAACCCGGCACGCAGCTGACCATGAGGACCTTTCATATCGGAGGGACCGCCTCCAGAATCATCGAGCAGTCATTTATAAAATCTAAAAACAAGGGTACGCTTAGATACCATAATTTAAGGGTTGCGCACAGGAGCAAGGAATTTGTAGTCTTAAACAGGAACGGCTCAATCAGCATAAATGATAAACAGGGGAGGGAGCTTGAGCGTTATACTGTTTCGCAGGGCGCATTTATCAGTATTGCCGACGGCCAGGAAGTGCCAAAGGGCGTTGCCTTTGTGCGCTGGGACCCTTATACCCTGCCGGTTCTTACGGAAGTCGACGGCCAGGTAAAATATGAGGACTTGCGCGAGGGCGTTAGCGTAAGGGAAGAGTTAAATCCGGTAACAAAGCTGAGCGAACGCGTCGTTGTCGAACACAAACAGGATTACCATCCTTCAATATTAATATTGGATGCGGCCAAAGAGGTACTCGGGATTTATCCGATTCCCATAGGAGCGCATATTCTGGTAAAAGACGGGGACAAGGTCAACGCCGGGGAGCTTTTAGCCAAGATCCCGCGCTCGGTAGTAAAGACCAGGGATATTACCGGCGGCCTTCCGCGCGTTGCGGAGTTATTTGAAGCCAGGCGGCCCAAAGACCCGGCGGTAATCAGCGAAATAGACGGTTTTGTGGAATTTGGCGAGACCAAAAAGGGCCAGCGCGTAATTGTGGTTAAATCTACCACCGGTATGCAGAGAGAATACGTGATTCCGCACGGCAAACATCCCAATGTTTATAAGGGGGATAAGGTTATTGCCGGGCAGCAGCTGACCGACGGGCCGGTTGTTTTACAGGACATATTAAGAGTCTGTGGCGATAAAGTCCTGCAGGAATATCTGGTCAATGAGGTTCAGGAGGTATACAGGCTGCAGGGTGTGCGTATTAACGATAAACATATAGAGTTGATTATCAGGCAGATGCTAAAGAAGATAAGGATAGAGGACCCGGGCGATACCGAATTCCTGGCTACACAGCAGGTGGATAAATGGAAGTTCCAGAAAGAGAATTCGCGGGTGATAAAAAAGGGCGGCAAGCCTGCACAGGCAACGCCTTTATTACTGGGAATTACCAAGGCATCGCTGACCACGGAAAGTTTTATCTCCGCGGCAAGCTTCCAGGAGACTACGCGCGTGCTTACCGAGGCAGCGACATCAGGAAAACGCGACGAATTATTCGGCCTTAAGGAGAACGTTATCGTCGGACACCTGATTCCGGCCGGGACCGGATTTCATACGCACCGCGATATCGAAGTCCTAAAAAAGAGCCAAGAGAAGAAAGAATAATTATGCCCACAATTTCGCAGTTAATAAGGTCAGGCAGGATTTCGAAAAGAAAAAAGACAAAGTCACCGGCCCTGAAGGCCTGTCCGCAAAGGAGAGGGGTTTGCCTTCAGGTGCGCACGATGACCCCCAAGAAGCCGAATTCAGCGTTAAGAAAGATTGCCAGGGTCCGTTTGACTACCGGCATAGAAGTTACCTCTTATATCCCGGGGGAAGGCCATAACCTTCAGGAGCATTCCATAGTCCTGGTAAGGGGAGGCCGTGTCAAGGACCTGCCGGGCGTGCGATACCATATCGTGCGCGGGACATTGGATGCGGCGGGCGTTAATCAGCGCAGGCAATCGCGTTCTAAATACGGAGCCAAGAGGCCTAAATGACCCATTCGCTGCGCTTGAGGGTCATGCTGAGCGAGCGCTGGTATTAAAATAAAAGTCAGGAGCGAGTCGAAGCATGAGAAGAAGAAGGACAGCCAATAAAGAAGTTATCTTAGATCCCAAGTTTAACAGCAAGATTGTAGCAAAATTCATAAACATGGTTATGCTCAAAGGCAAGAAGTCGCTTGCGGAAAAGATGGTTTACGGCGCTTTTGAAATAATAAAAAAGAACCTCAATGAACAGGACATATTGAATATTTTTTATAAGGCGTTGGATAATGCCAGGCCTCGCCTGGAAGTAAAGCCCAGGCGCGTGGGTGGCGCGACCTATCAGGTCCCCGTCGAGGTAAGGCAGGAACGCGGCACCTCCATAGCGCTGCGCTGGATCAGGGATTTCGCTAAGAGCAAAAAGGGCAGGCCGATGAAGGAAAAGCTTGCCGATGAGATAGTCGCCGCTTATAAAGGCGAAGGTTCAGCGATAAAGAAAAGGGACGATACGCATAAAATGGCAGAGGCCAATAAGGCCTTTGCGCATTTCCGTTGGTAAGTGAGGCCTAAACTTATGGAGCTCTGGAAGAGCGACATAAGTTTATGACCGAAGTTATCCTGAGTCCCGCCAACGGCGGGGCGAAGGATCTATCGTATTATGAAAAAGATATCATTAGATAAAATTAGGAACATCGGGATTATTGCGCATATAGACGCCGGCAAGACCACCACTACCGAGCGTATCCTTTATTATACCGGAAAGACCTATAAGCTTGGAGAGGTTCATGAGGGGACGGCAACTATGGACTGGATGGTCCAGGAGCAGGAAAGAGGAATAACCATAACCTCTGCCGCTACTACCTGCATCTGGAGGGATATCAGTATAAATGTTATCGATACGCCGGGCCACGTTGATTTTACGATTGAAGTAGAAAGGTCTCTGAAGGTTTTAGACGGTGCGGTGGTTATTTTTTGCGCGGTAGGGGGCGTTGAGCCTCAGTCGGAAACAGTATGGCGCCAGGCCGATAGATACGAGGTGCCCAGGATTGCCTTTGTGAACAAGATGGACAGGACCGGAAGCGACTTTTTTCAGGTAATAAAGCAGATACATAAAAGGCTGGGGGCAAATGCCGCGGCAATCCAATTGCCTTTTGGCAAAGAGAGTGATTTTGCGGGCCTGATTGACCTGATCGATAAGAAACTGACGTTTTATACGGATGACATGGGTAAAGAGTTTGAAGATAGGCCGCTACCGCCGGAGCTTCATGGCGATGTGGAGAAATACCGCACTATCCTGATTGAGAAGCTGGCAGAGGTTGATGATAAGATTATGGAGGATTACCTGCAGGGAAAAGAGATTTCCGCGCAAGAGATTAAGGAAACGATACGCAGAACCGTTATTGCCAATAAATTTGTCCCGGTTTTGTGCGGCTCGGCATTCAAGAATAAAGGCATTCAGCTGGTCCTGGACGCCGTCTGTGATTATCTGCCTTCTCCGGTTGACCTGCCTCCGATAAAAGGGACAAATCCGGACAGCGGAGATTTTGAAGAGATCACTGCTTCGGAAGAAGCGCCTTTTTGCGCGTTTTGTTTTAAGGTAGCCACCGACCCTTTTGTGGGTAAGCTTAATTATATCAGGGTTTATTCGGGTGTGCTTAATTCCGGTTCCTATATATATAATGCTACAAAGAGAGAAAGAGAGCGCGTTGCAAAAATCGTAAAGATGCACGCTAACCACCAGGAGATTGTAGAGAGCGTATCTTGCGGGGATATCGCAGCTGCGGTAGGCTTAAAGGAGACCAAGACCGGAGATACGCTTTGCACCCAGGAGAATCATATTTTGATCGAAGCGATGCGTTTCCCCGAGCCGGTAATTCAGCAGGCAGTGGAGCCCAAATCAAAGGATGCCCAGGAAAAGTTAGGCATGGCGCTGCATAAGCTTGAAGACGAAGACCCATCGTTTAAGGTTATCTATAATCAGGAGACCGGGCAGACCCTGATTGCCGGGATGGGACAGTTACACCTGGAGGTCATTATAGACCGGATATTGCGCGAATTTAAAGTGGAGGCACAGGTCGGCCAGCCGCAGGTCGCCTATCGCGAAACACTGACAAAGAAAGTCTCCTCGGTCGGTAAATTCATTTCGCAGAGCGGCGGGCGGGGGCAATACGGGCATGTGGTTTTAGAGATGGAGCCGCAGGAGGTTCCCGGCACAGGCATTACTTTTGAAGATAAAATTAAAAGCGGGGCGATTCCCCGGGAGTTTATCCCGTCGGTAAAACAGGGGGTTATGGGTGCTGCCAAGAGCGGCGTATTGGCCAATTACCCCGTGACAGACGTAAAGGTAACGCTGGTAGACGGTTCTTTCCATGAAGTCGATTCTTCAGAGCTGGCTTTTCAGATGGCGGCTTCCATCGGCTTTACCGAGGGGTTAAGGAAGGCCAGGCCGATTTTAATGGAGCCGATTATGGACATTGAGATTATCGTGCCCGAAGAATATATGGGGCAGGTAATCGGAGACTTGAGTGCACGGCGCGCTAAAATATCATCGTTGTCTCAACGGCATAATTTGCGTACGGTCAGGGCAAGCGTCCCTTTGGCCGAGATATTCAATTATGCCACGTCATTGAGGTCATTGACTCAGGGCCGCGCATCTTATACAATGGAGCCCTCGCATTACGCGCAGGTGCCTTCACATATAGCTGAGAAAATTATAACAGGATTAGCGGGCACGAGCACCAGAAGAACTTAGCGAAATCTTAACAGGAGGTGTTTAAATGGCTAAAGATAAATTTGTAAGGACTAAACCGCATGTAAACATAGGGACAATTGGCCATATAGACCACGGCAAAACTACTTTAACCGCAGCTATTACGCATGTATTGGCCAAGCTGGGAAAGGCCCAGGCCAAATCCTACGCTGAAATAGCAAAGGGCGGCGCAGTAAGAGACGAAAGCAAAATTTTAACTATTTCGGTTGCGCACGTAGAATACGAAACCGATAACCGTCATTACGCGCATATAGACTGCCCGGGCCATGCCGATTACATTAAGAATATGATTACCGGTGCCGCTCAGATGGATGGGGCGGTACTGGTGGTTTCCGCGGCAGACGGCCCAATGCCCCAGACCAGAGAGCATATTCTTCTGGCGCGCCAGGTTAACGTTCCGGCGATGGTGGTTTTTTTGAACAAGGTTGATGTGGTTTCCGATAAAGAGCTGATTGACCTGGTTGAAATGGAAGTAAGAGAGTTACTTACGAAATATAATTACCCCGGCGATAAAACGCCTATTATCAAGGGCAGCGCGCTTAAGGCGTTGCAGGCAGGCGGGGACCCCAACAATCCCGAATGCAAACCGATCCTTGATTTAATGAAGGCAGTTGATGAGTTCATCCCTTTACCCCAGAGGGACATGGATAAGCCGTTACTCATGGCAGTGGAAGACGTCTTCAGCATTGAAGGCCGCGGGACGGTAGGGACAGGAAGGATTGAACGCGGAAAGGTTAAAGTAGGCGAAGAAGTAGAGCTGGTTGGCTTAAGGCCTGAAGTTAAAAAGACGGTAGTTACCGGTATCGAGATGTTCAGGAAGATCCTTGATGAAGGCCAGGCCGGCGATAACGTAGGGTTATTGCTGAGAGGCGTTGAAAAAGGCGATATCGAACGCGGGATGGTTATAGCAGCGCCCAAATCCATTACCCCGCACACCAAGTTTAAGGCCCAGGTCTATATCCTGACAAAAGAAGAGGGCGGAAGGCATACCCCGTTCTTTACCGGATACAGGCCGCAGTTTTATTTCCGCACTACCGACGTTACCGGGACCGCAAAGCTGCCCGAGGGCATAGAAATGGTGATGCCCGGAGATAACGTCAACATGGAAGTAGAACTGATTACGCCTATCGCCATGGAAAAAGAGTCGCGTTTCGCTATACGCGAAGGCGGCCACACCGTTGGCGCAGGTGTAGTAACAGAGGTTATAGCGTAGATCCTTCGGCTGTTTGCGCAGCCTCAGGATTAATTCGTCCTTCACTTCGTTCAGGACTCGATGGACGATTCTGAACAAAGTGAAGAATCTCGTGCATTGACTTACTCACACTATCATGTTCGTAAGTCAAGCACTCATTAACTATGCAAAAGATACGGATTAAATTAAAAGCATACGACCACCGCCTGTTAGACCAGGCGGTAACGGAAATCGTAGATACCGTAAGGCGCACCGGTGCCAAATTGTCCGGCCCGGTACCGCTTCCTACTAAAAACGAGCTTTATACGGTGCTGCGTTCTCCGGTTATCGATAAAAAGTCGCGTGAACAGTTCGGGTTATCCACGCATAAGCGGCTTATAGATATTTTTGAGCCTACTGCCAAAACAATCGACTCATTAAGGAAGCTCAATCTTCCGGCAGGCGTGGATGTTGAAATAAAGTAGAAGCATAGAAGCTGAAATACGCTGAAATTACGCTGAAATTACGCTGAAATTACGCTGAAAATGCCTAAAGGGATATTAGGGAAAAAAATAGGGATGACGCATATTTTTGCCGAAGACGGAAAGTTCGTCAGCGTCACGGTTATCGAAGCAGGCCCCTGTACTGTGCTTGCGGTTAAGGAGAAAAGCATACAGATAGGTTTTGGCCCGGTAAAGGAAAACCGCATCAATAAGCCGCTTTTAGGGTATTTTAAGAAAAGGAACCTTGCTCCCTGTAGAGTAATAAAGGAGGTCTTAAAGGACCCTTCAAGAGAGTATGCTGTCGGTGAAGAGTTAAAGGCCGATTTGTTTAAGCCGGGCGACTACGTAGACATTATCGGCACCTCAAAAGGCCGCGGGTTTCAGGGTGGTATGAAACGTTGGAATTGGCATGGCGGCCCCAAGAGCCACGGTTCCACGTCGCATCGGCGCATAGGTTCAATCGGCGCCTCTACCAGTCCGGGAAGAGTCTGGAAGGGACAGCATCTACCCGGGCATATGGGGGACCAGAGGGTAACTTTACAAAATCTGCGGGTGATCAGGGCCGATGCCGAGAAAAATCTGATTCTGGTAAAAGGGGCTGTGCCCGGGCCTAAGAACAGTTGTTTGATAATAAGGCAGGCAAAGAAAAAGAAGGCTGTAGAAAAGCAGGAAAGCAAGGCAAAACCGGCGGCTAATAAATAAGATGGAGCCAATAACCTTACCTATATACAATAGCGAGGGCAAACAGATAGATTCAGTAAAATTAAACGCTGCGGTTTTCGACGGCAGCGTCAATAAGGATTCTTTATATCAAGCAGTGGTGGCATATAGGGCGGGCCAAAGAAAAGGTTTGGCTAGCACAAAGACCAGGGGAGAGGTTTCCGGAGGCGGCGTTAAGCCCTGGAGGCAGAAGGGCACCGGCCGCGCAAGAGTCGGCTCTATCCGTTCTCCGTTATGGCGTCACGGAGGCGTTATTTTCGGCCCGCACCCCAGGAATTTCTATTACCAGCTGCCGAAGAAATTAAAAAGTTTGGCATTAAAATCAAGCCTCAACGCCAAAGTTAAGGAGGGCAACTTTATGGTTTTAGATGAGTTGAAGCTGGATAAACCCAAAACCAAAGAGGCAGCCATGGTATTTTCTAATTTAATGAGCTTTAAGTCTGCCGGCAGGGCAAAAAAATACAGCACACTGTTATTATTGGATAAATTAGATAAGAATTTGAAACTGGCCCTGCGCAACATAAGTTTTTTAGACGTTAATGCCGCCAGGGATACGCATTCATATGAAGTTTTGGCGCACCGCAAGATTATTATTACCAAAGGCGCGCTTGAGCAGCTTACTAACAGGTTGAAATAATGGATAACGCGCACGATATAATCAGGGCATTGATCCATACGGAAAAAACAACCCTTTACGAACCGGAGGGGAAATACCTTTTTTTAGTCAATAATTGTGCCAATAAAATCCAGATACGCCGTGCGGTGGAGGAAATTTATAAAGTAAAAGTCAAAAACGTAAACACCCTCATTTCAACGGGGAAATTAAAAAGGGTAAGATACCAGTTAGGCAGGACCAGGGATCTTAAAAAAGCAGTGGTAACGCTCAAAGATGGCCAGAAGATTGAGGTAGCATAAAAATGGGAATAAAGAAATTTAAACCTACGAGCAGCGGCAGGCGATGGATGAGCGGCCCTGATTTTTCGGAGATTACCAAAGACAGGCCGGAAAAGTCATTAATCCGGCCCCTAAAGAAAACCGGGGGCAGGAATGTTTACGGCCGCATAACCGTCAGGCACCATGGCGGCGGGCACAAGCGTATGATGCGTATTGTTGATTTTAAGAGGGATATGTTTGAAGTGCCGGCAAAGGTCGCTGCTATTGAATATGACCCCAACCGCTCCTCCCGGATTGCGTTATTGGAATATCCTGATAAAGTAAAGAGGTATATTTTGGCGCCTTTAGGTTTGAATGTAGGCGATAGCGTAGTTTCATCAAACCAGAAGGAAGCCGAAATTAAAATAGGGAATTGCATGCTTTTAAGGTATATTCCTTCAGGCACCGCGATTCATAATATAGAATTAAGCAAGGGACAGGGCGGGCAGATTGTAAGGAGCGCCGGCTCAAGCGCGCAGATTATGGCAAAAGAGGGGGAAGTTGCGCACGTAAAACTTCCTTCCGGAGAAGTTAGGCTGGTCAGCCTTGATTGTCACGCTACCATCGGGCAGGTTGGCAATGTAGAACATGAGGCAATAGTCTTGGGTAAGGCCGGCAGGAGCCGCTGGTTCGGAACACGCCCGACGGTAAGAGGGTTGGCGATGAACCCGGTGGACCATCCCCATGGCGGCGGCGAAGGTAAATCCGGGCAGGGCAATCCCCACCCGGTGTCCAAGTGGGGAAAACCGACTAAGGGGTATAAGACCAGGCATAAGAAGAGGTATTCTAGTAAATTCATAGTTAAAAGGAGAGGATAAATCCAAATGCCAAAATCCAAATGTCAAAATAAATCCCAAATCCAAAAATTAAAATTAAAAACAGAATTTATTTTGGATTTTGAAATTTGTAATTTGAATTTTGACGACCGCAGGGAGGAACTATGCCCCGTTCGTTAAAAAAAGGCCCGTTTGTAGATGAAAAGCTTTTGAAGAAGGTTGACCGGGTACGCCGTTCTGCCAACCGCCAGGCGATCAAGACCTGGTCGAGGCGTTCGACGATTATCCCGGAATTTGTAGGATTTACTTTTGCGGTGCATGACGGAAAAAAACATATCCCGGTTTTTGTTACCGAGAATATGGTCGGGCATAAACTCGGAGAATTTTCCCCTACGCGCATATTCAGAAGGCACGGCGGGGTAAAGGCAAAGAAGGCGCCGGATAAAACATAGTAGTCAGTAGATAGTAGTTGGTAGTTAGGGGATAAAATGATTGTTAAGGCAGAGGGCAAGTTTTTAAGGGTTTCACCTATGAAGGTTAGGCAGGTAATGGCGCTTATCCGCCACAAGGACGTCTTGACCGCGCAGAGCATTCTTCGGATATTAAACAAACGCCCGAAGGAATTTCTGGCAAAGATATTGAACTCCGCAGTAGCCAATGCAAAAGTTAAAGGTTTCAATCCGGGACAGCTTTACATATCAAAGATAGTTTGCAATTCCGGCCCAAGTTGGAAAAGGTTTAAGGCCGCTGCTTTCGGCAGGGCCGCCCCGATTAAAAAGAGGACTTCGCATATAAGAATAGAGCTGGATATTAAAGGATAAAATATGGGACAAAAAGTTCATCCGTTTATACTCAGGGTCGGTTTTATAAGGACGTGGCACAGCCGCTGGTTTGCAAAATCGCCTTATTTTGCGCGCTTTATACTCGAGGACTACAAGATAAGGAAATTTATTAAAGAAAAGTGCAAAAATGCGGCGGTGGCAAGGATTATTATAGAGAGGCTTACTGAAAAGATAAGGATCCGCATATTCAGTGCGCGCCCCGGTATCATCATCGGCAGGCACGGTTCTGATATCGAACGTTTACGCGAGGACCTCAATAACATCGTTAAAAAAGAGATGTCTATTGATATTGAGGAAGTAAAGATGCCTGCGCTGGAGGCGCAGTTGGTGGGGGAAAACATCGCTATGCAGTTAGAGAAGAGGATCGCTTTCCGCAGGGCGGTAAAGCGCGCTATGGAACAGTCGATAAACGCCGGTGCCCAGGGCATCAGGGTGAGTTGTGCCGGGCGCCTTAACGGTGCCGAGATGTCGCGCACCGAAACCTATAAGCAGGGAAAGGTCCCCCTGCAGACATTTCGCGCAGACATTGATTACGGCTTTGCCGAGGCACTAACTACTTATGGGCTTATAGGGGTCAAGGTTTGGATTTATAAAGGCGATATTCTTATCAAGAAGACATCCTATAATGGGAACAACAAGAGGATGTCTTGATGATTATACCAGGGTTTAAAAGATGGCATTAATGCCCAAGAGGGTAAAATACCGGAAATTACAGAAAGGCTCCAGGCGCGGAGTTGCCACAACGGGCGCAGAATTGGCGTTTGGAGAGTTTGGTTTAAAATGCCTGGAAAACGGCTGGATTAAAAATACGCAGATAGAGTCCGTGCGCGTTATTCTTGCGCGGCAGTTGCATAAGGGCGGAAAACTCTGGATCAGGATTTTTCCGGACAAATCCATAACCAAAAAACCCGCCGAAGTTCGTATGGGCAAGGGCAAGGGTGAACTGGACCATTGGGTTGCTGTAATAAAAAGGGGCCGTGTATTATTTGAATTAGGCGGTGTGCAGGAAGAGTATGCGCGGCAGTGTTTCAGGCTGGCGGCTTATAAGTTGCCGTTACGGACAAAATTTATTAGCAGGATTCATAAATGACCCCCTCGATTACGTTCGGGGTCATCCTGAGCGAGAACAGAAAAATAACGAGCGAAGGATAAAGATGAAGATAGACCAACTACGCGGTCTTTCCAGGGAGGAGTTGCTCCAGAAAGAAGAAGAGCTTAAAGCGGAGCTGTACAAACTTAATCTGCAGCGTTATGGCGGCAGGGTAGAGAAACCGCACAGGTTTTCACTGGTCAGGAAGGATATTGCGCGCATCGAGACCATTTTAAACGAAAAGAAAGAGAAATAGAATGGGAAAAAGAAGAGAATACGAGGGCATTGTAATAAGCGATAAGATGCAGAAAACCATTATCGTCAGAGTGATGAGAATGAGCAAGCATCCCAAGTATGCTAAAATCATGAAGAAGTACAGTAAATTTAAGGCGCACGACCAGAATAATACCGCAAAAATCGGCGATACGGTACGCATCATTGAAACCCGGCCTTTGTCAAAGGATAAGCGCTATCGCCTTGCGGCCATAGTTAAGAAGGCTGCTAGTTATGCGCAGGTAAAAGAGGAGACTGATGATTCAGCTGCGTAGTATTTTAGATGTCGCGGATAATACCGGTGCCAAGCGCGTTGCCATGATCGGCGTCCTGGGGGCAAAAGGGAAAAGTTTCGCTAACGTCGGCGATGTAATTAATGTCAACATAAAAGAGTCTTCTCCCGGAGCGGTAATAAAGAAGGGTGAGGTTGCCAGGGCGGTTGTAGTAAGGACGAGAAAGCCGATCAGGCGGCCCGACGGTTCCTACTTAAGGTTTGACCGCAATGCCATCGTATTTATAGATAATCAGTTTAACCCCCGCGGGACACGCGTCTTCGGGCCGGTAGCAAGAGAACTGAGGGAGAAAAACTTTACCAAGATTATATCGTTGGCTCCAGAGGTAATCTGACAGGGGAACAATAGATCCTTCGGCTGCTTGCGCAGCCTCAGGATAAATTCACACATTAACTTACTCACACTATCGTGCTCGTAAGTTAAGTGTTCATTTTATGTTTAAGATAAAAAAAGGCGATACAGTCCAGATAATCGCAGGCAAAGATAGAGGCAAAAAAGGCAAGGTGTTGGAACTTCTGCCTGAAGGCAGGCGTGCGCTGGTTGAGGGTTTAAACCTGGTCAAGAAGCATAAGCGCCAGACGCGCCAGGACCAGCAGGGAGGGATTGTTTCGATAGAAGCCCCCCTTAGCATTTCCAACCTGATGGTTTTCTGTAAGCAGTGTAACCGTCCTGTGCGGGTTGGTTTTACGGTATTAAAAGACGGCAGCAAATCAAGATTTTGTAAGAGCTGTAAAGAGGGTATATGAATAAAATTACCCCAAGATTATTGGAAAAATACAGGAATGAAATTGTCCCGCAGTTGATGCAGGCCTTTAATCTCAAAAACAGGTTTGCCGCCCCGCGCCTAGAGAAGATAGTGGTGAATATGGGAGTCGGAGAGGCGGTCCAGGATATCAAGTTATTGGAAAAATCCATGGAAGAACTGGGATTGATTACCGGGCAGAAGCCGGTGATCAGGCGCGCAAAGAAGGCCATCTCTAACTTTAAAATAAGAGAGGGGCAGGCAATCGGCTGCAAAGTTACCCTGCGCAGGGCAATAATGTATGAGTTTATGGACCGGCTGCTTAGTATCGCCCTTCCGCGTATACGAGATTTCAGGGGGGTTTCAGCCGATGCTTTTGATATGGCCGGCCATTATACGCTTGGAATGACCGAGCAGAATATCTTTCCCGAGATAGAGTATGATAAGATCAGCCGCACGCAGGGCATGGATATTACCTTCGTAATAAAAAACAGCAAATCCAAGGAGCAGTCGAAAGAGTTGCTCAAGGCATTCGGGATGCCTTTTAGAAACCAGGAGAACCAATAAGGGATGGCTAAGAATTCACAGATAGCAAGATGGAAGCGGCCGGCAAAGTTTTCTACGCGCGCACATAACCGCTGCCGTATCTGCGGCAGGTCCGGAGGGTATTTAAGAAGGTTTCAGCTTTGCCGGATTTGTTTCAGGGAGCTGGCCTGGCAGGGGTTGATCCCGGGAATAAGGAAGGCAAGCTGGTGAGAGGAGTATAGATGTCAAGGACGGATTTAATAGCCGATGTATTCACGATAATACGCAATGCCATCATGGCCAAGAAGGATGTTGTGGATATACCTGTTTCCAATACCATCAAATCCATTCTGGAGATCCTAAAAAAGGAAGAATACATAGAGGATTTTAAGATTATAGAGGATAAAAAGCAGGGCACGGCAAGAGTGCACCTGAAGTATAGCGCAGGCAGGCCCGCAATAAGAAATATCCGGCGCGTCTCACGGTCTGGTTTGCGGGTATACGTAAAACGCGACAAGATTCCAGTAGTTATAAGGGGCAAGGGGATAGCTATTATTTCCACATCGCAAGGTATAGTGACGGATAAACAAGCCCGGGAAAAAGGTTTAGGCGGAGAAGTTATCGGATATATTTGGTAAGTGAGGCCACGACTTATGGAACGAAGTGAACATAAGTCGTCTGGCCGAACTTACCCCGCACCTTTTACTATTCAAGACGTTTTTATAAGTACTTTTGAATAATAAAAAGGTGCGGGGTTAATTCGCACATTAACTTACTCACACTATCGTGTTCGTAAATTAAGTGCTCATTAATTATGTCACGAATAGGAAAAAAACCCATAAGTTTACCCCAGGCAGTTAAAGTAGAGGTCAGGGACGGTACGGTATTTGTAGAGGGTCCGAAGGGAAACTTGAGCCGTAGTTTATCCGACAGGATCAGCCTCCAGATAAAGGATGGTCAGGTTATTCTTGGGCGTTTAAGCGATACAAAGATAGATAAATCGCTGCACGGGCTTTTTCGCGCCCTTATCTTTAATATGGTTAAAGGCGTTACCGAAGGGTATTCCAAGCAGTTGGAGATAGTGGGGGTGGGGTTTAAGGCCGAGGTGCGGGGAAAGGTCCTGAATATGCAGCTCGGGTTTTCACATCCGGTGAATTTTCCCATACCCGAAGGTATAAAGATAGAAACCCCAAAGCCTAATCAGATTATGGTAAGCGGGATTGATAAGGAGCAGGTAGGCGAGGTAGCTATGGAGATACGCATGATTTTCCCGCCGGAACCGTATAAGGGCAAGGGGATACGCTTTGCAGGAGAATATATAAAGAAAAAGGTCGGTAAATCCCAGGCTACCACCAAATAATTATGAACAAGAGAAAAGCCTTAAGATTAAAACGCCACCGTCGCATAAGATTAAGGATCTGCGGAACCACCCAGCGTCCCAGGCTGGTAGTCCAGCGTAGCCTTAAGAATCTTAGCGCCCAGGTCATCGATGATACCGCCAACAAAACGCTGTTCTCTTATTCCACCACAAATAAAGAAGTCAGGCAGAAAATACCCGCTGCAGTCAATACCAAGGCAGCGGAAATTTTCGGACAACTCTTTGCCCAGAAGGCAAAGGAAAAAGGGATTACAAAAATAATATTTGACCGCGCAGGCTATTTATATCACGGCAAGGTTAAGATCTTTGCCGAGGCCCTGCGAAAAGGCGGATTGGAGTTTTAAAAGATGCGTGAAGTAAATATCGAACAGGGTCCGGAATTAATAGAACGGGTAATTACCATAAATCGCGTAACAAAGGTTACCAAAGGCGGTAAGAAACTACATTTTAGCGCTCTGGTTGTGGTCGGCGACACCAGGGGAAGGGTTGGTTTTGCCCTGGAAAAGGCAAATGAAGTTGCCAGTGCCATACGTAAGGCGCTTACTAAGGCAAAGAAGAGCCTTTTTCAGGTCCCCATGGAGGGCTCCACTATACCTCATGAAATTGTCGGTGAATTCGGTGCCGCACGCGTTTTATTGAAGCCTGCTTCGGAGGGTACCGGTGTAATCGCCGCAGGCCCGGTAAGGGCAGTTTGCGAAGCAGCGGGCATAAAAGATATTTTAACCAAGTGCCTTACCAGCAATAATCCGGTTAATGTTATTAAGGCTACGGCGCAGGGCCTTAAGAACCTGAAGGTTTGAAGATGAAGAAAAAAATTCCAGAAATAAGAAAAAAAGACGAAGTTAAAGCCGGGCCAAAGCCGGCAGTTCAAAGAAAAGCGCCTGCAAAAAAGAAAAAAGAGGTTGCGGTTTCGCTTAAATGGCTGGGTATACATAATTTGCCTGCTGTCCGCGGAGCAAACAAGGGCAAAAGAATTTTAGGCCGCGGCCCCAGTTCCGGGCACGGCAAGACCTCTACCAGGGGCAGCAAGGGCCAGACCTCCCGTGCCGGCCGGGATTTTTATCCGGGTTTTGAAGGCGGCCAGACCCCCTTAATCCGCAGGATACCGAAAAGGGGTTTTACCTCCAGAAGCAAAAGGCAATTTCAGATTGTAAACCTGAAGGACTTATCGAGGATAAAAGAAACGCTCATAAACCCTCATGTGCTCAAGGAGAATAATCTTATCGGCGATAAGGACAAATTAGTAAAGATTCTAGGCGATGGCCAGATAAAGAATCCGCTTACCGTGCAGGCGCATGCGTTTTCGCGCAGAGCCGCAGAGCAGATTAAAGGCACGGGCGGAAAAATTGAGGTATTGAATGCTTAGCGCGCTGCTTAATTCATTTAAAATCCCCGATTTAAAGAGGCGCCTTATTATAACCGGCGCGCTTATTGCCATATATCGTACTGGTTGTTATGTCCCTACGCCGGGCATTAATGCCGCGGCACTGGCGGAGTTTTTTGCCCGCATAGCTAAGACGCAGGGAGGGACAATCTTCGGGATCATTAATATGTTTTCCGGAGGCGCGATGGAGCGGCTTACCATCTTTGCTTTAGGGATAATGCCCTATATTTCCTCCTCGATTATAATGCAGCTTTTGACCGCAGTTATACCCGCCTTGGAAAAGCTGGCCAAGGAGGGTAAGGTCGGCTACGAGAAGATAAATCAATATACGCGCTATGGTACAGTTGCTTTAGCGGTGATTCAGTCGTTTTTTATAGCGCTTTGGCTGGAAAACCCGGCGCGATTCGAAGGCCTGAGGATAGTAATGAATCCGGGATGGGGTTTCAGGTTGATCACGGTGCTGACTCTGACTACCGGGACGATATTCATTATGTGGCTGGGCGAACAGATACAGGAAAGGGGTATCGGTAACGGCATATCGCTGGTGATTACCGCCGGTATCATATCGCGGATACCCGCCGCCATTCATCAGCTGACTATTCTAATGTTTGCTTCAACGGGCCAGTCCGGGAGTATTGAATTCTGGAAACTACCGATTATGGCAGCCCTGTTAATCGGGGTGGTATTTGCCGTTATTCTTATAACGCAGGGGCAGAGAAAGATTCCCGTGCAGTACGCGCGCCGGATCGTAGGCAGAAAGATTTACGGGGGGCAATCTACCTATATACCCCTGAAAGTGGATACTTCGGGGGTAATCGCAATCATCTTTGCGCAGTCGATAATTCTTTTTCCTGCAACCCTAGCTTCCTTTATTCCCAATCCTGCTTTTCAAAGGTTAGCCAGTAGCCTGGTCAGAGGGCATTTACTTTATACGGCGGTTTATGCGCTGCTGATCACCTTCTTTTGCTATTTTTATACCGCGATAGTCTTTAATCCTAACGACCTTTCTGAAAATATGAAGAAATACGGGGGTTTTATCCCCGGTATCCGCCCGGGTGTACCTACGGCGGAATTCCTGGACTATGTAATGACCAGGATTACGTTGGCCGGGGCGCTGTTCATAGCTTTTATCGCCATTTTTCCCGATTTTCTGATGGCCTGGCTTAATATACCATACCTGGTTGCTTCCTTTTTCGGGGGCACCGGCATTCTGATCGTGGTGGGCGTTATGCTTGATACATTGAAGCAGATCGAGTCGCATCTTTTGACGCACCACTACGAAGGTTTTATTAAGTCCGGGCGTATCCGGGGAAGACGATGAGAATCATATTATTGGGTCCGCCGGGAGCGGGTAAGGGGACACAGGCAAAGATACTGGCAGAGAAATTAAACTTACCGCACATATCGACTGGCGATATATTGAGGCAGAACGTTAAAGAGGCAACTGCTCTTGGCCTGCAGGCCAGGGCCTTTATGGACCGCGGAGACCTGGTTCCCGATGAATTGGTAGCTAAGATGTTGATGCACAGATTCGAACAGCCGGACATAAAAGAAGGTTTTATCCTTGACGGTTACCCGCGCAATCTGGTACAGGCTAAGACCCTTGACGGCATCCTCCAAAAAAAGAACATGGGTGTTGATTTGGTGGTTTATCTGGATACGAGTGAGCCGGTGATTATCCAGCGGCTTACCGGCCGTTTAGTCTGCAGTAAGTGCGGCGCAAACTTCCATATTAAGAACATGCCTCCGAAACGAGACGCGGTATGCGATTATTGCGGGGACAGGCTTTATCAGCGCAGTGACGATAAAGAAGAGACGGTAAGAAAGCGCCTTGAGGTTTACAGAAAGGAAACCGCTTCGCTGATTCAGTATTACCAAGAGATGCAAAAGCTCCATCGTTTATCCGCAGACGAAGATGCGGAAGTTGTCCTAAAAAGTATCATCGGGCTTGCCGCAGGGATACAGGATGATCCTTTTAAAGAGTAAAGCAGAGTTAGATACTATGAGAAAAGCAGGCAGAATTCTTGCCGGGATTATAAAGGAGCTAAAGAAGATTATCACTTTGGGCACATCCACCATTGAGGTCGATCGTTATGCGCAAGATTTACTGCGCAAAGAGAATGCCGTTAGTGCCTTTAAAGGCTACCGGGGGTATCCGGCGACCGTATGCACATCGATAAACGAAGAGATTGTTCACGGGATACCGGGTGAGCGCAAACTTAAAGACGGCGATATCATCAGCCTTGACATGGGGATACAGTACGAAGGTTATTTTTCCGACGCAGCCGTAACTTTACCGGTAGGAGAAGTATCTGCGCAGGCAAAAAGGCTGATTGACGTTACCAGGCGTGCGCTCTCCGAGGGGATTAAGAAGGCGCATGTCCAGAATCAGCTTTCGGATATTTCTTATGCTGTTCAGGAATATGTTGAGAAGAACGGCTTTTCTGTAGTCAGGCAGTTTGTAGGACACGGTATAGGCTCGCAATTGCACGAAGAGCCCGAAGTCCCTAATTTCGGCAGGCCGCATCAGGGACCGGTTTTAAAAAACGGGATGGTCCTGGCAATAGAGCCGATGGTAAATATGGGGGGATGGGAGTCGCAAATTTTGGAAAACGGCTGGACTGCGGTTACAAAAGACGGCCTTCCTTCGGCGCACTTTGAGCATACTGTGGCAATAACTGAAACCGGACCGGAGATATTGACGGCATGAAAGAAGAGCTGATTGAGACCGAAGGCAAGATTATAGAGACCCTGCCCAACGCTATGTTTAAGGTAGGGCTGGAAAACGGCCATGTTGTTCTGGCACACGTCTCAGGAAAAATGCGCATGAATTTCATCAGGATATTGCCGGGGGACAGGGTTAAGTTGGAGCTTTCCCCTTACGATTTGACAAGGGGAAGGATTACATTCAGGATTAAATAAATATGAACCCCGCCCTTTCTAAATAAGAGCGGGGTTTAGGGAAGGAAGGGCGGGGTGAAAGTAAAAGCGTCGGTAAGAAAAATTTGCGATAAGTGCAAGATTGTTAAGAGGCGCGGGGTAGTGCGGGTAATCTGCTCAAACCCTAAGCATAAGCAGAGACAGGGATAGGAGCCAAAAAATATGCCAAGAATATTAGGTGTAGATATACCCAAGGAAAAAAGGATTGAAATCGCCTTGACATATCTATATGGAGTCGGAAGGGTGGTTTCCAATAAGATTCTCCAAATAGCCCAGATTAGCCCGGATAAGCGCGCAAAAGAGCTGACCGAAGAGGAGGTCTCCAGAATCACCAGCGCCATACAGAAGGGCGGTTTCAGGCTGGAGGGTGATTTGCGCCGCGATATCTCCCAGAATATCAAAAGATTAATGGAGATTGGTTCCTGGAGAGGGTTGCGGCATAAAAAAGGGCTTCCTGTAAGGGGCCAGCGTACGCGCACAAACGCCAGGACCAGAAAGGGCCCGCGTAAAGGCGGAATGGCGGTTATTAAAAAAGAGGTGTCGGTAGCAAAGAAGGCCCCTGCTGTTACCGCAGCGGCTAAACCCGCAAAATGACGGGCCGCAGATTCCTGCTGGCCCGTCATCCTGAGCGAGCGAAAGCGAGCGAAGGATCTTTAAAAGAGAGGAAAAAATGGCAACAAAAGATAGGGCAAAAAAGAAGAAAATAGCCAAAGGCATAACTTCAGGGATAGCCCATATACAGGCAAGTTTTAACAATACCATAATTACCATAACCGATAAACAGGGAAATGTCCTGGTCTGGTCTGCCCCCGGTATTGTAGGTTACAGCGGTTCGAAAAAATCCACGCCTTTTGCCGCTCAGATAGCAGCTACAGATGCGGCCAGAAAGGCCAAAGAAATCGGCCTTAAAGAAATCGAGGTCTGCGTAAAGGGGCCGGGATTCGGCAGGGAGTCGGCGATCAGGGCTCTACAGGCAGCAGGGTTGGTAGTAACTTCAATCAAGGATGTGACTCCTATTCCGCATAACGGCTGCCGGCCGAAGAAGAAACGGAGAGTGTAATAGATGGCTCGATATATAAATGCAGTATGCAGATTGTGCCGCCGTGAAAGAGAAAAGTTATTTTTAAAGGGCACAAAATGCTCCACCGAGAAATGCCCGATAACCAAGAGAAGCTATGCTCCGGGGCAGCACGGCCAGTCCAGGACCAAATTTTCCAATTACGGCCTGCAGCTGCGGGCAAAGCAGAAGGTAAAGAGGATTTACGGGGTTTTAGAGAGGCAGTTCCGCCGTTATTTTTATATTGCTGCCAAATCAAAAGGTGTTACCGGAAAGATATTGTTGCAACAATTGGAAAGAAGGCTGGATAACGTAGTATTCCGCCTGGGATTAGCGCTCTCGCGGGCGCAGGCACGCCAGATCGTGCGCCATAATTTTATCTATATAAATTCAAAACGTGTGAATATACCCTCTTATCAGGTTGACAAAGACGACCTTATCCAGTTGAAGGCCAAGGAGAAGGCGCTGAATAAAATTAAGGAAAACCTGGAGGTTTCAAAAGATAGGGCGGTATCTTCGTGGCTGGAGTTTAATGCGGCGGCATTTAGCGCCAAGGTGTTAAGGCTGCCCGAGAAGGAAGATATTCGGCAGCCCATACAGGAACAGTTGATAGTCGAGTTGTATTCGAAATAGACAGTTGTCCCTCGCGTAAACGCTTGTAGATTTCTTGCGAAATCTACTGCGCACGCTTCGGGATTAATTCACGCATTAACTTACGTTCACTCGCTTCACTCGTTCCGTAAGTTAAGCGTTCATTAAGGAGGAATAGATGGGTATAAAGTGGAGAGATTTTCAGCTACCAAAAAGATTGGAGTGTGAAGAGTCTAGCTATACGCCTACTTACGGCAAATTTTTTGCCGCTCCTTTTGAAAGGGGCTACGGGGTAACTTTAGGAAATTCTCTCAGGAGAGTTTTGCTTTCTTCTATAGAGGGGAGTGCGGTTACTTCCATTAAAATAGCGGGTATTCAACATGAATTTTCCACGATAAGCGGGGTGTTTGAGGATGTGCCCGAGATAATTTTGAACATTAAAAGCCTGATATTGAATTCTCACTCCAAGATTCCCAAGTTGATATATATAAAGAAAAACTCTAAGGGAGAGGTGAAGGCCAAGGACATAGAGCTCAATGAGTCGATAGAGATAGTTAACCCGGATTTACACATCGCCACATTGACCAAAGACACCAAATTCCATATCGAGATGGAGGTTTCAAGGGGGAGGGGGTATGTGCCTGCCGAAATGAATAAAAGGGAGGATAATGCCGTAGGCGTAATCCCCATAGACTCCATTTTCACGCCGGTTAAAAAAATAAACTATTACGTTGAGAATACCCGGGTCGGCCAGAGGACCGATTATGACAAGCTCATAATGGAGATATTCACCAACGGCGCAATAACCCCGAAAGATGCGCTGCTTTATGCCTCCAATATATTACAGAGGCACCTGGATATTTTTGTTAATTTCGGGCAGTTGCCGGAGGATATCGCCGAAGATGAGCCGGAGATGTCCAAAGAAGAAATGGCGGTATACGAGAAATTGAGGCTTCCTATTTCGGAACTGGAGTTATCGGTAAGAAGCTCCAATTGCCTCCGGGAGGCCGGAATTAAGATTATCGCAGACCTGGTTAAGAGGACGGAAGAGGAGATGCTCGGTTTTAAAAATTTCGGCAAGAAGTCCTTAAATGAAATAAAAGAATTGCTTTTGGTAATGGGGTTGACTTTAGGCATGCAGGTGGATACAAAGAAACTGAAAAAAACTTAGCATGAGACATCGAAAATCAAGGTTTAGATTAAACCGTTTTACCAGCTGGCGCAAGGCGACCTTAAGGAGCATGGCCAGAAACCTTCTGATGCACCAGAG
>JADHYK010000034.1 GCA_016782485.1 Candidatus Omnitrophota bacterium | reverse complement strand
CGCAAAGAGAAACATCAGCAGATGAAGCAGGAACATCAAGAGAAACGCCAGGAGATGAAAGAAGAGTACAAAGAAAGACGCCAGGAGATAAAGGGAGAGCGTCAAGAAAAAGTCCAGCAGTTAAAAGAACAGCGCCTGAAAGAACACCAGGAGCTGAAGGAACAGCGCAGGCAGAAGTATGAGGAATTACAGCAGAAGCGCAAAGAGTTAAAAGAAAAACGCAGGCAGAGGCACCAGGAGATGCAAGAGCTGCGCAGACAAAAGCGGCAGGAGTTAAAAGAGCAGCGCAGCAATATGCCGAAAGAGGGTCAGCCAGAATAAAAAAGGGGAGGGAAGATGCCGTTTACCCAGCAGTTGTTATTAACGATTCCGCCGTTTATTCTGGGCCTGCTTACGTTGGGCATCGGAGTAATCCTGTCTATCGGCGGACTGGTTATTATGCGTAAATTCGTGCCGCACCAGAAATTGAAGGCGCACCATGACGTCGCCGGGCCGATCTTCTCAACTTTGGGCGTTGTCTACGCGGTGCTTCTTGGTTTTGTAGTGGTTACGGTCTGGCAGAATTTTGACCGCTCCAGATTCAACGTGGAAAAAGAGGCGAATTGTCTTATTGACCTCTATGGGTGCGCAGAAAGTTTTAACACCGAAATGAAGGAGCAGGTACGCAGCTTGACCACTGAATATGCCAGGGCAGTGGTTGACGAAGAGTGGCCGATGATTGCCAGGGGGCAGGAGAGCCCGCGCGTCGAAAATATCGTCAGGAAATTCTGGATTCTCTACAGCAACTATCTGCCCAGAGACGCAACCGAGCAGGTCTTTTTCCAGGAGTCGGTGCGCAGGCTAAGCGAATTAAGCGACCTGCGTACAATCCGCCTCATAGATTCCAAATCAGGGGTTAACCCTATCCTGTGGTTTGTGCTTTTATTTGGGGGCGTAACTACCATCATCTTTACATTCTTATTCGGCGCGGAAAGTCTAAGGGCCCAGATTGCCATGGCGACGTTGCTGGCAGTATTGATTTTCCTTATGCTTTTTACGATTCTCTTATTCGATTTCCCCTTTACCGGAGGCATAAGGATATCTCCGGCTGCCTTTAATGCAGTATTGTCGGGACGCTATTAAGGAGGGCTAATAAAATGGAGATTAAAGTTCAGAGGCTAAAAGAAGACCAGCTCAAAGAAATGGGCGTATTCGGCTGGCCGATATGGGAAAAAGAGGCATCCCGCTTTGACTGGCACTATGACGATATCGAAGAGTGCTATTTTCTCGAAGGCAAGGTAATCGTCGAGACTAAAGACGGCAAGAGAGTGGAGTTCGGCAAGGGGGATTTTGTCAGCTTCCCTAAAGGCCTTTCCTGTACCTGGGAGATAAAAGAACCGGTTAAAAAGCACTATAATTTCAAATAATTTCATATGCAAGAAAGATTGTCAAGGCCGCATCTTGATTTGCCGCTGCATTTTCTTACTACTGCCGTATTTTGCCTGCTTATTTACTTAAAGACGGCAAATCCGGCATATATTTTTATTTTTGTGCTGGGGGGGTATCTTTATAGATTTGGATCATTTTATAGATTATTTTTTCTACTTCGGGATCAGATTCAGAATGAAGGATTTCATAGAAGCAGGTTATCTTGCATCTGGAAAGGTTTATGTATTTTTGCATTCCTGGGAGCTGGCTTTAGCCGTTCTTATTTTAAGCATTATTTTTAAATCTCCGGGGCTTTTTATATTGTTTCTGGGGATCTCAAGCCATCTTGTGATAGATAATGTTCAGAAAGATAATCCCCTCGTTTATTTTATTATTTACCGGATGATGATGAATTTTGATAGAAGTATCCTCCTGCCGGAGTTGGACAGATAATAACCCATGCTTCAGATAGGCAGTTTAAAATTAAATTCAAGCCTTATCCTTGCGCCGATGGCAGGGATTAGCGATCTTCCTTTTCGCATACTCAACCGCGAATTCGGGGCTGAGCTGGGCTTTGTGGAGATGCTTAATGTACGCTCGCTTGCCCACAGGAGCAAAAGGACCATCAGGATGCTTTCTACGCAGCCTAAGGACAGGCCTTTAGGCGTTCAATTATTAGCCTGCGAACCTGATTTTTTAGTGAGGGCAATGGAGGTTATCGCCGGGTATGAATTCGACCTCCTGGATTTTAATGCCGCCTGCCCGGTAAGAAAAGTAACTCAAAGAGGCGAAGGCGCCAGCCTGCTTAAAGACCCCGCAAGATTAAATAAACTCCTTAAAATAGTGGTTAAGGAATCAAGGGTGCCGGTTACGGTAAAAATCCGTACCGGTTGGGATGAGGGCTCTGTGAATGTAAGAGAGGTAGCCATGAAGTGCCGTGATGCGGGGGTAAGCGCGGTTTTTGTTCACGGCAGGACTAAAACACAGGGGTATAGCGGAGCAGTGGATTACCGCGCAATAGCTGAGGCTAAGCGCGCATTGGATATCCCGCTAATCGCCAGCGGAGATATCCTTTCGGCGCAATTGGTAAAAAAAATGTTTGAAGAGACCCGCTGCGACGGTATCCTGGTTGCGCGCGGGGCATTAGGAAATCCCTGGATATTCAGAGAGATAAAAGATTTTATCGAAAAAGGCGCGTTCAGTAAAAGGCCTACCGGGGAAGAATTAGAGGAGGTTATGCTTAAGCATTTAGAGATGTGCGTAGGTTTTTACGGCCAGAGAGTCGGGGTGATGATATTCCGCAAATTTTTTGCCTGGTATACAAAGGGCTTACGCGGAATCCGGCCCCTAAGGGAGAGGTCATCCCGCGTTCAGTCAAAGAGCGTAATGCAGGAACTGATTCAATCTTGCGTAGAATCGCTGGTTATTCCTTAAGGCATGAAAAACGCATTCCATACATCCATTCAGTATTTAAAAGGGGTCGGGCCTAAGAGGGCCAAGGCCTTTAATAAATTAGGCATATACACCATAGAAGACCTCCTCTATTATTTTCCCAGGCGTTATCAGGACCGTACAAAATTTAGCGCTATCTCGCAGCTGCAGGAAGGGCAGAACTATACCATAAAGGCGCGTATTTTAGCCAGGGGCCAGCGCCAGTCATTCCGTAAAAGGGGTTTTAGTATAACCGAGGCGGCAGTAGCGGATGGAAGCGGAAAATTATTCTGTGTATGGTTTAACCGGCCGTATCTTGAAGATTATCTCAAGGTCGGCAGGGAGTTGATTTTCTACGGCAAGGTTGAGCGTTACGGAAACAGGCTGCAGATGAATTCCCCGGAGTTTGAATTTGTTTCCGGAGAGGATTCAGCTGATACGGCTCAATTTGTCCCGGTTTATCCCCTGCCTGAAGGGGTCACGCAGCGCTATTTCCGTCGCAGCATAAAACAGGCCCTGGAGGAATTTCTCCCCCGGGTGAATGATTTCCTGCCTTACGATATCAGGGCAAAGAACAATCTGCTGAATCTTGCCAGGAGCCTGATCAACATACACTTCCCGGAGAATCTGCGGATGCAAAAAGAGGCTTACGAACGCCTGGCCTTTGAGGAGTTTTTTCTCTTCCAGCTGCCCATACTTTTGCGTAAAGCAAAAAAGAAGGCCAGATGCGGCGTTGCCCATAACATAAAAGGGCCTTTATCAGGGGCGTTCATCAGGAGCCTGCCCTTTAAATTAACAGCTGCTCAGGCCAGGGTCTTGCAGGAGATAATCCGGGATATGGCCTCACCCCAACCTATGCAGCGCCTGCTTCAGGGCGATGTCGGCTCCGGCAAGACGGTGGTGGCAACTGCCGCCTGTATTGTCACTATTCAGGGAGGATATCAGGCGGCATTTATGGTCCCCACGGAGATACTGGCCAGGCAGCATTATATAAACATCAAAAATCAAATATCAAAAATCAAAGACGGCAAAGACCTAAAAATAGGTTTGCTGACTAGCAGTCTGAATAAAAAAGAAAAAGAGAAAACTTATCAGGAAATAGAAGATGGAAAAATTGATTTGATAATCGGCACACACGCGTTGTTAGAGGAAGAAGTTGAGTTTAATAATCTCGGCCTGGCGGTGATTGATGAGCAGCATAAATTCGGGGTGGGGCAGCGCGCCCTCCTGCCTAAAAAGGGGCCTAATCCGGACGTATTGATCATGACCGCAACGCCCATCCCCAGGACGCTGGCGATTACTTTATACGGAGACCTGGATATTTCGGTGATAGATGAGCTTCCTGCGGGCCGGCTTCCGGTTAAAACACTGCATTTAACCCGCAAGGAAAAAAAGAAGGCCTATAGCCTGGCAAGAGGGCAATTAAGCCAGGGTAATCAGGCGTATATTATTTATCCGGTAATCGATGAGTCTTACGCACTGGATATTGCCGGAGCCAAAAAAATGTATGAGCGGTTAAAGGCAGCGGAATTTAAAGGATTTAAATTGGGCCTTATTCACGGCAGGTTAAAGCAAAAGGAGCAGGACCTGATTATGACTCAATTCAGGAAAAGGAAATTGGACCTGCTTGTTTCAACTACCGTATTGGAGGTAGGCATAGACATACCCGGGGCGACCTGCATGATTATTGAGCATGCCCAGCGTTTCGGGTTAGCTCAACTGCACCAGCTGCGCGGGCGCATCGGCCGGGGCAGTAAAGAATCCTTTTGCGTATTGATTTCAGAGGCTGTCGGTTCCGAGGAGTCGGCAGCCAGGCTTGAAGCAATGGTTAGATACGCGGATGGTTTCCGTATCGCCGAAGAGGATTTGAAGATCAGGGGGCCGGGGGAGTTCTTCGGAAAGCGCCAGTCAGGCCTCTCGGAATTAAAAATTGCCAACCCCCTGACGCAAATGCACCTGTTAAAGAAGGCCAGGGAGGCACTGCAGCGCCTTATCGGCAGCGACCCCAGATTAGAGATGCACCAGAACCTTCTGTTAAAGGAAAGATTACTACAGCGTTTCCCCGAATATGAACAGTTGATGCTGGTAGGATAATTCTGCTTGAGAAATCAGGATAATGCGTATATAATAATAAGATTAAATTAGTTAATCGGGAGTTTTTTACTTGAATAAATGCCTGAAGACAAAATTGTCATAACCGGTTTAGGGGTAATATCTTCTAATGGGATAGGAAAAGACGCTTTTTTTGAGGGGGTATTCAGCGGCACCTCCGGCATAAAGCCCGTTTCGCTGTTTGACACCTCTTTATTAAAAGTAAAGACCGCCGGGGAGATAAAAGATTTTTCCCCGCAGCAATTTCTGGGCCCGAAGGGGTTGCGTACTTTAGACCGCAGCACCAAGTTAGTGGCTTCTGCCGCTAAGATGGCGTTGGATGACGCAGGGCTGAATATCACGGAGGAGAATTCCCGCCAGGCCGGTATCGCAATAGGCGATACCCTGGGCAGCATCAGCAGCATCAGCGATTTTGACCGGGAGGCGCTTACCGAAGGGCCGCGTTACGTTAATCCTGCGCTTTTTCCCAATACGGTTATAAATTCACCGGCCAGCCAGGTTTCCATAAAATTTAACATCAAGGGTTTCAATGCTACTTTATCGACGGGTTTTTCTGCCAGCCTTGATGCCATAAATTACGCGGTTGATATGCTCAAGTTCGGTAAGGCCAAGGTTGTCCTGGCAGGAGGGGTGGAGGAGCTATGTATTCAGATATTCCTGGGTTTTTACAAATGCGGATTTTTGGCAGGTTCCAGCGGCGCAGCCGGCGAAATCTGCTGTCCTTTTGACAAGAGAAGAAACGGCGTTATTCTGGGAGAGGGAGCGGGAATATTAGTATTGGAAACCCTGGGTTCTGCGCTCAAGCGCCAGGCTACTATTTATGCGCAGGTTCGCGGCTTCGGCAATGGTTTTGATGCTTTTCGGATTAACCGGTATAATCCGCAGGCAGAAGGCCTAAAAAAATCGATGCGCCTTGCCCTTGAGGAGTCAGGGATAAGCGCGCAGGATATCGATTATATCTGTTCGGGCGCAAACTCAAGCCCGGACGGAGACGCCATGGAGACTGCCGGGATAAAGGATGTTTTCGGCCAGAGCGCCCGGGAGTTAAAAATAAGTTCAATCAAGTCTATGGTCGGTGAGTGTTTTAGCGCGGGCGGGGTATTGCAGGCTATCGCGGCCCTGGCGGCAATAGAAAAACAGATGGTGCCGCCTACGGTTAATTATCAGGAAAAAGACCCGGCCTGCGACCTTAATTATGTGGTAAACCAGGCATCTAATTGTAAAATAGATAATGTTTTGATTAATGCCTTCGGCCCAAGCGGCTGTAATTCCAGCCTGGTGATTTCTAAATTTAATAATAATTAACCATGTTTTTTAAGGATAAAGTGGCTATAGTGACCGGCGGGACAAGGGGGATCGGCAGGGCGATTGTTCTGATGCTTGCCGCAGAGGGGGCGGATGTTGCCTTTAGCTATTTAAAAAGCACTCAGGAAGCCGAGGGCCTCAAGCAAGAGATAAAGAAAATCGGCAGGAAGTCTTTGGCCCTGCAGATCGACGTGCGGGATTTTGAAAAAGCAAAAGAGCTGGTTGAAAAGACAAAGCATTCTTTAGGGGGGCTGGATATCCTGGTGAATAACGCCGGGATCACCAGGGATAAGGCGTTGATGATGATGGCAAAAGAGGAATGGCAGGAAGTTATCGATACTAATCTCTCCGGCGTATTCAATGTTACGCGTAACGCTATCGTCACCCTGTTGAAGCAGAAGAGGGGCGATATCGTAAACATTACCTCGGTAAGCGGCATCTCCGGAATGGGCAGGCAGACCAACTATGCCGCCTCAAAAGCGGGCATCATCGGCTTTAGCAAATCCCTGGCAAAGGAGGTCGCCCCTTACAATATCAGGGTCAATTGCCTCGCCCCCGGTTTTATCGAAACGGATATGATCGCAGGATTAAGGCAGGATTATAAGGAAAAATTAAAGCAGGAGATACCGCTTGGGCGTTTTGGCAGGGTTGAAGACGTTACCGGGGCGGTAAAGTTTTTATTGAGCGATGCCGCGGGTTTTATCACCGGCCAGACCATTGTAATTGACGGCGGCTTATTTATACAATAAGACAGGAGAGCAAATATGCAGGATATTGAATCTGAAATCAGAGATATAATAGCGGAAATCGTGGAGAAGGATCCGGCTGAGATTACCCCCGAGGCGAAATTTTTCGAGGACCTTGGGATGGATTCGATGATGGCGCTTGAAATCCTGGCTGCTATTGAGAAGAAATACAAGATCTCCATCCCGGAAGAGAAATTGATGCAGCTTACTACTTTAAAAGATACGGTTGCCGTAGCCCGGGGCTACTTAAACCAGAACAAATGAAGATACTCGATATCGAACAGATACAGAAAATCCTGCCTCAGCGTTTCCCGATTTTGATGATTGACAGGGTAGTCCATCTTGAGACCAATAAGAAGGTTGTGGCGCTAAAAAACGTTACCATAAACGAATCTTATTTCGGGGGCCATTTTCCCGGCGAGCCGGTTATGCCGGGGGTAATGATAATTGAAGCCATGGCGCAGGCAGCGATTATGCTTTTTTACTCTCCGCGGCCAGCCACTCCGGACAAGCAGGCCGCTTATTATCTGGCCTCCATAAAAGCGAGGTTCCTGCACCCTGTATTTCCCGGGGACCAGCTTAAAATTACGGTTACGCCCGTAAAGGCAATATCAGCGGCGGCAATTGTAAATGCAGTTGCCGAAGTTGATAATAAAGAAGTAGCCAGGGCTGAGTTGGTTTTTAGCGTAAAAAAATCCTAGTGCAAGAATGAGCAGGCGCGTTGTTATAACCGGGGTAGGGGTCGTATCTTCCATTGGGACCGGAAGGGATGATTTCTGGAGCGCGCTTATAAAGGGCGAGTCAGGAATAAGCAAAATCAGTTCTTTTGATACCTCGGATTTTTCAAACCATTACGGCGGTGAAATAAAAAATTTTAATCCCGAGGTTTTTATCGAACGGCCAAAGCTGGCGGGATTAGGCCGCGCCTCCTGCCTTGCGGTCAGCGGCGCAATGCTGGCCGTCAGGGATGCAAAATTAAATTTAGAGGGTATTGATAAAGAGAGATTCGGCGTTGCCATGGGTACGACTATGGCAGAATCGCAGATCTTCCAGGAGGTTAATGAAAACTGGGTAAAAAAGGGGGAGGGGGCGATTAATCCTGATTTGATCTGCCGGTTGCCGGCTAATGTGCTTTCCTGCAATGTGGCGATAGAGTTCGGGTTAAAGGGCCCCAATTATGTCATATCCACTGCCTGTGCGGCAGGCAATTACGCTATCGGCTATGCCTATGACCTGGTCAGGACTAAAAAAGCCGATATGATGCTGGCCGGCGGGGCAGATGCCTTTTCCAGAATCGCCTTTACCGGTTTTAACCGGCTGCTTGCCGTTGCCCCCGAACTCTGCCAGCCCTTTGATAAAGACAGGAAGGGGATGTTAGTCGGAGAAGGCGCGGCAGCGCTGGTTATAGAGCCGCTGGAGGATGCCTTAAACAGAGGCGCTGATATTTATGCCGAAATCATAGGTTACGGGTTAAGCTGCGATGCGCACCATATGACCGCCCCCTACTGCGAAGGGATTAAAGAAGCGATAGAGAAGTCGCTTCAGGAAGCTAAGTTAGCAGCCGATGATGTGGGGTATTTTAGCGCCCACGGCACAGGGACCCCCTCTAACGATAAGGAGGAATGCCTGGCGATCAAAAAGGCATTCGGGGGGTATGCTAAAAAGCTGCCGGTCAGCTCCATCAAGTCTATGCTCGGCCATACCATGGGGGCAGCCTCTGCAATCGAGGCGGTAACCTGCTGCCTGGTTTTAAAGAACGGCATTATGCCGCCCACGATTAACTTTAAGACACCTGACCCGGAATGCGATATCGATTGCATACCGAATACCGCACGATACGCAAAGGTGGATATCGCATTGAATAATGCCTCTGCCTTCGGGGGAAACAACGCCTGCCTGGTATTAAAAAAATATGGATAATGACAGCCCGCAGAAATACAGCTTTTTTCTAAAAAATAATACTGATCAGGCCGTCCTTTTAATCCACGGTATAACCGGCACGCCCTCTGAAATGGGGTACCTCGGCCGCAAGATTCATAAAGCCGGTTTTAGCGTTTTATGTAATACCCTGCCCAGGCACTGCAGTTCGCTTGGCGAGTTAAGGAAGGTTACCTGGCAGGAGATTGCCGACAGCTGTATCCGGGACCTCAAAAAATTGAGGGCAAATTACCGCCGGGTTTTTGTCGGCGGGCTCTCCATGGGAGCGCTTATGGCAATACATCTTGCCTATCAGTTCCCCGATGACATCTGCGGAATTATCGCGCTTGCCCCCACCCTTTTTTACGACGGCTGGTCCCTGCATAAGGGAAAAATATTTTTGCACCTGGCATGGCAGATACCTTTTTTAAGGAACCTTATAAATATCAGGGAAACCTGGCCTTACGGCCTGAAGGATGAATATCTCAGGGCACATTTTGCGAGGTTCTATAAGAATGCCAGCGCCTCTAAATTCGATAAAAAGACCCTGCTCTTCGGCAGCCCTTTTTTTCCGATCAGCAGCCTTTACCAGCATTCCCTGCTTACTAAATTAGTAAAAAAGGAGCTTCCTGCGGTGAGAAACCCCATTCTCATCCTCCATGCCAGAGAGGACGATATGACCAGCCTTAAAAACGCGCAGTTTGTCCTCAATAATATCGGCTCGCTTGATAAGTCCCTGGTGGTACTGGAAGACAGCTATCACATGATAACTATCGACCAGGAAAAAGACAAGGTTGCCCAGGAGATAATCAATTTCTTAAAGAAAACGACAGGATAACCATGCAATATGACGCAGTAATAATAGGCGCCGGTATCGGCGGCTTATTTTCCGCCTTTAAATTATCCTGCGCCGGCAAAAGAGTGCTTTTAATAGAGAAAGAGCCTTTGCCCGGAGGTTATGCCACGACTTTTAAGAGAAAGGGATTTAGCTTTGAATCGGCGGTGCACTGCGTTGACTCCCTGGATGAGGGCGGGGAGATGCGGGAATTTCTGGAGGAGACCGGCATTGCCCGGGAGGTCGATTTTATTAAATTAAAGGGATTCGGCCGCGTAATTTTTCCGGAGCACGATTTTGTGGTGAATGCCGACCGCGGAGATTTTATCAATTTCTTAAAAGATAACTTTCCGGCTGAGGCTGAAAATATCGGCCGGCTTTTTTACGAGTTTGATAAATTTTACCGGCAGTTTGACAGGTTCTGTGATTACGGGATGCCCGGCTGGATGAAGATGGCCCTAACCCCGTTTCTTTACCCTTATATTATCAGGATGTCTATATTGAGCATCGGGCAGGTAATCGATAATTTCATTAAGGATAAGAAACTAAAGGCGATTATCACCGCTATCTGGGGATTTATGGGACTGCCTCCGTCCAGGCTTTCTGCTTTCTATTTCCTGATAGTATTGCGGGGTTATTATTTTACCCCGACTGCTTACATCAGGGGGGGTTTTATCCGGCTTTTTCATGCCATGGTCAATAAGATGGAGCAGGCCGGCTCAAGAGTGCAGTTTAATACCGCGGTTACAAAAATAGTTACTGGTCACGGCAAAAAGCTGAATTGCGTACTCACGGATAAAGGCGATGAGTTTAAGGCGAAGGTGGTGATTTCCAACCTTAACCCTATCGATACCCTTTGCAGATTAATAGATTCCGAGGTGCTCAAGGAACAATACAGCCGCAAATTACGCTCTCTGGAAAAATCAACCTCTGCCTTTCAGGTGTACCTGGGCCTGAAGGTTCCGGCAAAGGAACTGGGGATGGACCAGGCGATGTTCTGTATAAACACTACCTATGACCACGAGCAGGCCTTTGCTGCTGTGCTTGCGGGAGATTACGATAAGTGTCCGATAGCGGCAGTAGACCATACCCAGATTGACCCCGGCCTTGCGCCTCCGGGAAAGGGAAGCCTTTTAATTTTTGCCCTGGATAGCTATTCCAGGTGGAAGAAGCTGGGGCAGCAGGAGTATAGGGCCAGAAAGACGGAGGTGGCGTATAAGTTAATTGCTCGTCTGGAAAAATATCTTCCCGGCCTGGCGCAGAATATCGAAGTTATGGAAATAGCCACTCCTCTGACAATGGAGCGTTTCAGCTCCTGCCCTGAAGGCGCGATTTACGGTTTTGCGCAGACGGTTAA
>JADHYK010000033.1 GCA_016782485.1 Candidatus Omnitrophota bacterium | reverse complement strand
TCAGCCTCTAATGCGGCGGTATTTGTCCCTTTTAATACCGGCTCAACCGGGCTTTCGCCGTGGGCAACGATGACTTTAATCCCCCTTGCCCTGGCATATTTTGCCAGGGGCCTGAATTGCTCAAGGGGCAGGTGCGTCAACTCTATTCCCGGTAACACTGTTATCCCGCAGGTTTTCGGCCAGTGGCGGCAAAACTTCAGGATTTCGTCAATAACCGGTTTGATATTACTGTAATCAACATGGTCGGTAATGGCGATAACCTTGTATCCGGCGGCCAGGTAACGCATCGCTACCTCCGAAGGCAAGAGCGCCCCGTCGCTTAGTAATGAATGAGAATGGAAGTTGTACATTTTTATTTTATGCGCCTGGGTGGGGTCGAACCACCTACCTAGGCCTTAGGAGAGCCCCGCTCTATCCAAGTGAGCTACAGGCGCAAAAATTCAATATTTTATCAACGAATAGACCGGGTAACCTTTAAGTTTCTCAATCCCTTTTAGAAATGTAAGCTCTATCAGGAAGCCGATACCGATTATTTTGCCCCCGGCTTTATTAATCAAATCCACTGCTGCCTTAACCGTGCCCCCCGTTGCCAATAAGTCGTCTATGATTAATATTTTGTCGCCGGGCTTGACGGCGTCATCATGCATCTCTAAAGTGTCGCTGCCGTATTCCAATGCATAGGTCACTGAATTAGTCTTGTGGGGGAGTTTGCCTTTTTTGCGCACCGGGACAAACCCCGTCCCCAGCTTGTGGGAAACCGCACCACCCAGGATAAAACCCCGGGCATCAACCGCAACCACCAGGTCAATTTGCTTATCCCTGAATTTATCGGCTAATGCATCTATTGCGCATGCAAAGGCCTGCTTATCCTGCAGCAGTGTGGTGATGTCTTTAAAGATAATCCCCTTCTTCGGGAAATCGGGGATATCCCTGATGTAATTTTTTAATTCCACTGCCGGGCTCATATCTCCTCCTTCTGCTTTTTTAAGAATGCCTTTAGTTTTTTTAATGCCGATTCTTCAATCTGGCGTACGCGCTCCCGGGAGACCTTTAATTTTTTTGCCACCTCTGCCAGGGTGTGCGGGCTGTTTTTATCAAGGCCGAAGCGCAGATCGAGGATTTTTTTCTCCCTCACGTTCATTAACCCCAGGAGGTTATCCACCTTTTCCTTATCGAAGAGCTGTTTTATCCCGGCGTCGGGCGAGGCGGCATTTTCATCCACAATAAGGTCGGCGACCTCTGTTTCCTTGTCATCACCGACGGGAGCATCCAGAGAAGAGGTGGAGCTGGCGAGCCAGAAAATTATCTGCTCTGCCTTGTCTCTGGATAACCTCATCTTTTTGGCGATCTCCTCGTTGCTGGGGAGGCGTTTTAGCCTTTGCGCCAGCCGCTCCTTCCTTTTCTTCCATTTATTGATCAGCTCGTTCATATACACCGGGATGCGGATTATTTTGCCCTGGTCGGCTATTGAACGCGTAATTGCCTGTTTAATCCACCATGCCGCATAGGTAGAGAAACGGTACCCTTTTCTGGGGTCGAATTTATCCACCGCCTTCATTAAGCCCAGGTTGCCCTCTTCTATCAGGTCCAGGAAGGGTATACCCAGGAACATATACCGTTTGGCGATATTGATTACGAGGCGCAAATTGGAACGGATCATCTTTTTTCTTGCCTGCTCATCGCCCTTTTTTGCCTTTTTGCTGAGGGATATTTCCTCTTCGGCGGTTAACAGGGGTATATGCCTGATGTCCTTAAGATAGAGCCACAGTGATTCCATAGTTATTTTTTCCCGTCCTTAAGCGCGGCCTGCGCCGCAGCCAATTTCGCGATAGGCACCCTGAAGGGCGAACAGCTGACATAATCCATTCCCACGCGATGGCAGAATTCAACCGAGCGCGGCTCTCCCCCGTGCTCTCCGCAGATTCCCACCTCCAGGTTCTTGCGTGTTTTTCGTCCGCGCTGGATGCCGATCTTTATCAGCTCTCCGATCCCCTGCTGGTCAATGCTCTGGAAGGGATCGCCTTCAAGGATACCCTTCTTAATGTAATCAGGCAGGAATCCGCCGATATCGTCGCGGGAGAAGCCGAATCCCATCTGGGTCATGTCGTTGGTACCGAAGGAGAAGAATTCTGCTACCTGCGCCAGTTTATCCGCGACAAAAGAGGCGCGCGGGATTTCAATCATCGTGCCGAACATATGCCTGATTTTCTTAAGGCCGTATTTTGCCAGCACCTCTTGATAAACGTTTTTAGCGATTTCGTACTGGTTCTCCAGCTCCCTGACTTCGCAGACCACCGGAATCATTATTTCAGGATAGGGCAGTTTTTTTTCCTTGATTAATTCGGCGGCAGCCTCAAATATTGCCCGGATCTGCATCTGGCTTATCTCCGGATAGGTAATCCCCAGGCGCACCCCCCTGTGCCCCATCATCGGGTTTGATTCGTGCAGGTTCTCGGCGCGGCCGGCAAGCTCCTCCATGGAGATATTCAGCTCTTTTGCTAATTGCTCCAGTTGTTGCGGTTGGCGGGGCACAAATTCGTGCAGGGGCGGGTCAAGCAGGCGGATGACTACCGGCAGGCCGTCCATTGCCGCAAGCGTACCCTTTATATCTTTTTTCACATAAGGGAATAATTCATCCAGGGCCTTTTTTCTTTCGTTTTCTGTTTTGGACAGGATCATTTTACGCAACCGGAAAAGCGGCTCTTCCGAGCCCTTGCCGTAGAACATGTGTTCCGTCCTGAACAGGCCGATGCCCTCTGCGCCGAACTGCCTTGCCCTTCTGGCGTCTTCAGGGGTGTCGGCATTGGTACGGATACCCAATTTTTTGAGCGGGCCGCAGATTTTAAGAAAATCGCTGAATAATTTATTTTCTTCCGCCGCATCCATCATCGCAAGTTTTCCCTGATAGACCAGGCCTTTTGTGCCGTTAAGGGTGACCCATTCCCCTTCTTTTAAAACCCTGCCGTCCACATGCAGTTCTTTCTTTTCATATTCTATATGCAGCTCGGCGCACCCGACGATACAGCATTTGCCCCAGCCGCGCGCCACCAGCGCCGCATGCGAGGTCATTCCGCCCCGGGCAGTAAGGATTGCCTGGGCAGCACGCATCCCTTCCACGTCTTCGGGGTTGGTCTCTTCGCGCACCAGGATTACTTTTTTGCCCTGCCTTGCCCATTCTACGGCCTCATTTGCCGAGAAGACAATCTGGCCGCTGGCGCCCCCCGGCCCTGCCGGCAGGCCCTTGGCCAGAGGTTTGCTTGTTTTTTCGGCCTTAGGGTCGATTACCGGGTGCAGAAGTTCATCTAACTGTTCCGGGGTTACGCGCATAATCGCGGTTTTCTTATCAATCAATTTCTCGCCTATCATATCCATTGCCATGCGTAATGCCGCCGGGCCGTTACGTTTGCCTACCCGGCACTGCAGCATAAAGAGCCGGCCCTTTTCAATGGTAAACTCTATATCCTGCATATCGCGGTAATGCTTTTCCAGGCGCCTCTCTATATCGAATAATTCTTTATAGATTTTAGGCATCCCCTTTTCCAGGGTTAAAAGGGCTTTGTTATGTTCGGACTGCGAATATTTGTTTATGGGTGCGGGGGTGCGGATGCCGGCAACAACGTCTTCGCCCTGCGCATTGACCAGGTATTCTCCGTAGAATCCGTTTTCGCCGTTGCCGGGGTTGCGGGTAAAGGCAACGCCGGTGGCAGAGTCATTGCCCATATTTCCGAAGACCATGGTCTGCACGTTTACCGCCGTGCCCCATTCATCAGGGATGCCTTCTATCCGTCGGTAGCTTACCGCGCGTTTTCCGTTCCAGGATGAGAATACCGCTCCTATGCCCCCCCACAACTGCTCGTACGGTTCATCGGGAAAAGGTTTTTGGAGCACCTCCCTGATCTTCTCTTTGTACAAACTGCATAGTTTTTTAAGGTCATCTGCGGTTAAGTCCGTGTCGGATTTATAACCTTTATTTTTCTTCATTTCGTGCATTATCTTTTCCAGCTGTTTACGGATGCCCTGTTCATCTTTGGCTTCTATACCCGCTGCCTTCTCCATTACCACGTCCGAATACATGGTAATCAATCTACGGTAGGCATCATAGGCAAAGCGGGCATTGCCGCCGCTTTGTTTGATCAGGCCGGGAATGGTCTTTTCGGTCAATCCTACATTCAAGACCGTCTCCATCATCCCGGGCATTGATTTTCTAGCACCCGAACGCACCGAGACTAAAAGCGGGTTAGCGGGGTCGCCAAATTCCCTATTCATTAGTTTCTCCACCTTTTGCAGGGCTTTCTTAACCTCTTCTTTTAAGCCCGCAGGATAGGTTTTATTATTTTTATAATAATGGATGCAGACCTCTGTGGTGATCGTAAAGCCCGGCGGCACCGGAAGCCGCAGGTCCCTGTGTCCTGCCATTTCAGCGAGGTTTGCCCCTTTTCCGCCTAAAAGATTTTTCATGCTTTCGTTACCGTCTGCCTTGCCTCCCCCGAAGAAGTAAACGTATTTTTTTGCCATTACCTTTAAGACCCTCCCTGGTTAACTCAGTTTCTCCTTTAAATAATCCTCTAACCTGTCAATCCCTATCCTGTCTTGCTTCATAGTATCGCGGTCACGGATAGTTACTTGTTGATCCTCCAGCGACTGCACGTCTACGGTTACGCAATAAAGCGTCCCTACTTCATCCTGCCGGCGGTATAATTTACCAATGGCACCGGTATCGTCATATACGCTTATAAAACGCTTTTTTAATCCCTGGGCAATCCGCTTTGCTAATTCAACTATCTCCGGCCGGTTTCTTAGAAGCGGCAATACCGCCGCCTTGACCGGCGCCAGGCCTTTATGCAGTTTTAAGACCACGCGCATATCGTCCTTGACCTTTTCTTCAAAATATGCGTCCACTAAAAAGGCCAAAACACTCCTGTCCACTCCGCCTGAAGGCTCGATGATATACGGATAAAATCTTTCTTTGGCAGCATCGTCAAAGTACCTCAGGTCCCTGCCGCTTAACTGCGCATGCTGTCTTAAATCAAAATCAGCGCGGTTGGCAATTCCTTCTAATTCCGACCAGCCTCCGCCGGAAAAGGGAAAGTTATACTCGATATCAGTGCAGGCCTTTGCATAATGCGCCAGTTCGTCTTTTGCGTGAGGGCGCTTTTTAAGATTTTCTTTTTTGATCCCCAGCCCTAAATACCAGCTAAATCTTTCTGCCACCCAGTATTCGTAGAATTTATCCGCATCTTTGGGGCTGACAAAGTATTCTATCTCCATCTGTTCAAATTCGCGGGTCCGGAAGGTAAAGTTACCCGGTGTGATTTCATTACGGAAGGCCTTGCCGATCTGCGCCAGGCCAAATGGAAGTTTGGGGTGTTTTGAATCGAGAATATTCGCGAAGTTGACAAACATGCCCTGGGCGGTTTCCGGCCTTAAGAAAAGCATATTGGCGGTGTCTTCAACCGGGCCCTGATGCGTCTTGAACATCAGGTTAAAGGGCCTTGATTCGGTTAACTCTGCGCCGCACTCCGGGCATTTTTTTTTGTCCTTCAGATCCTGCGTCTTAAAGCGTTTCTTGCAGGATTTACAATCGCTTTTTAAATCAAAGAAATTCTGGACGTGCCCGGAGGCCTCCCAGGTTTTCGGATGCATCAGGATTGCCGCGTCCATCCCAAAGACATCCTCTCTTTCATAGACAGAACAACGCCACCAGGCGCTCTTTAGGTTATTCTTTAACTCCACGCCATAGGGGCCGTAGTCCCAGGTATTGGCAAGCCCGCCGTAAATATCGGATGAGGCAAAGATAAACCCCCTGCGCTTGCAGAGTGAAACCACCTTTTCCATTAAATCTCCAGCCATAGCTTTTTATTTTTAGCGCATATTGGGTGAAAAGTCAAGAAAAATCCCCGAAGGCGATTTTTCTTGATCCTGAGCCCGCCACAATTCTTGGCGGGCGAAGGATCTCAGCTCCCTTCCCTTCTTTTAAACAGCGCTATACCGAACTCTTGCGTAGTATAGGGAAACGGCCCGAATTGCTTTATCAACATATAATCCTCTTTTATGTATTCCCATATCGGCTGCGCATAGTCAATGCCAAAAGCGCGATAACCGAACTCCAGCGTGCCTCTTTGGTTTATAACCACGTAATCAACTTTATATAACCGCAACTGGTTAAGGACTAATTCAGTCGCGCCTTTTTTTGATAAGTCGGCAGGGATATAGGTATTGTAATATAACGGGTTGTTCCTTTGGGCAAGAAAATTAATCGGTAATCCCTCGGGAAATACCACCAATGTATCATCCGCATCCGTATTTTCTATCAAGTATTGAATCAGGCGCCGGCAATTTCTCTCCCGGGAATTATCAAAGGCATATAATGTCCCTCTCGGAGACGTAATTTTAAGCGTTTTGTTAGCATAACAGAATTTTGATAAATTAAAATGCGCGAGCATAAAAAATATAAAGATGAAGAAAAAGCCCGTCTTGAAGAAGGTGCGCTGGGCCGGCGCACCTAAGAATAAGTCAGGCGCGGTTTTAAGGAAAAATACCTGGTATGCAATCATCCCGGGGGCCAATAAATAGAATCCGTAATGTCCGGCGCGGACAAAAAACACCATCCTGATTAAAAGCAGCAGGGAAAAAATAGACAGGAACAAAAGCATAATGCTTTCTTTTACCAGCTGCGGTTTTTTTGATTTTAGGGAGCGGGCAATAGAGATAAAGATGATAACCAGTAAAAATACCGGCAGGGGCCGGTATTGCCAGTCAAAGGGAAAATAGTGCTTTACGAAAAACAAACCGCAAAGAATAAAAAAGAAAATCGCCAGCGTTGAAAATATGTCCCTGATGAATCCGGGCTTAAACCTTAAGAGGCGCCTGAGGAATAAACCGCCCAATATAAAAAGCAAAGCCAGGGCCAGGTAATACAAAAAAGCCAGGCCGATTATTCCCAGGTTTTGCGATAGGTTCTCTATTCCCGATAACCAGCGGGGGAATAAAAATTGCCTGTTAGTATTCAAGAAAAACATCTCGAAGACCGGGTAACTCAAGTCAGCCCCCTTTACCCAGAGCAAGATATAAAATGACGCTGCAATAGATACGGGCAGCAGTATATATGCGCAAAGCTGATGTAGTAATATCCTCTTCGATAATTTCTTTTCCGCGGTTATATTATCAAGGAGTGTGGCGGAGGCGACAGCAATAAGCAGCGCGATACCTACCTCAATTTTCGCCAAAATTGCCAGGGTGATAAAAAAACCGGCAAGGTATTTAGAGGAGGATTTTTCTTTAAGCAGCCAAAGATAGAAGAAATATGTTGCTGCCAAGGCAAAGACGATAGAGTGTATGGAACCATAACTAAAGGGGAGGATAAAGTTATAATTTCCTAAATAGAGGTACTGGCCAAAAGCCAAGACCACCAAAAAAGTCAATACTGCGAAAGTAGAAAAAAATACATTGAGAAAAAACCTGGAAATTTTATATACCAGTAAACAGGCCGCAGAGGTGGTGATGATTCCGCAGATAATCAGGCTGTATAAACTCACTCCGAATATTTTAAAAAGAAGCGCATTAAAATACGGTGAAAACGGGCCGTAAATATAGCAAAAATCCCGGTATAATAATTTTCCGGAGAGGATCTGCAGCGGGACATACATCTCCCTGCCGACATCTACAATAAGGTCCCCGTATTTTAGCCAGCTCAGGCGCAACAGGCAGATAAAAGTTGCAGCGATGAGCAAAAAAGAAAGGCTGCCGTTTTTCCAGTATTTTTTAATTATTTTTTGCAAGGAGATTAAAATATACCGCTTAGGTATTATCCAGCGTAGAAATAATCGCAAGCACCCAGTTTAAATCCAGCCGCGCGCCTTCGTCTTTGATATAAATCTTAAAGAACCCCCCTTTATCGCTGATTACATTGCAGTCAAAATAATTGACGGGTGCATATCCGTCATTGCGAGGAGGCGCCCCAGGCGCCGACGAAGCAATCTTGGATTGATCACCGAGGTTGTAGTTAATAAACCCTTTCCTGTCCCTCATCCTGAACTGGGCCATCTTGACATTTTTCTGGTCGCCCAGGTCAGGGGTAAAAATCCCCTTCATGATTATAAAAAACATGTCGGTGATGCCGCTGATATCGTTTATCCGGGCATACATGACGCGTTTTATGAACTCATAATTATCGTTTATCCCTTTCTTTTTTAACTGCGGGAACAGGTCTATAAAAAAATCCTTTTCTTCGTAAAGTACGTAAACGGCAGCATCGCGGTAACGTTTTTCCCTGTTTTTATAGTAATCTTTTGTGATGGTCTCCTGGGTAACGCTAAAACCTCTGGGGACAGAGATGCTCATTTTCGAAAAATGATACGCATCCATCTTTTCGATGTAGCCTTTGTTCACCTGTCCGGGGGTGATTATTTTGTCTTCGGGGAGCATGCAGAGTATGGGGATTGTCCGGCAGTTACCCACGCCGAGCTCTATATAGAGCTTCAGGATGTTCGGGCCTGCGAATTTTACGATAAAGGCAAGCGCCGCCAGAAAAGCGACTATACCGGAAACTCTTTTGAGGGTTCTTTGTTTCATTTGATACATTCGGCGGCGTTGGAATCCCGCCCTCAGTATCAATCCTGAGCAAACCCCCCGGTTTTAGGCCGGGGTGTCGAAGGATTGATTTTTTTGAGTTCCTCTTCTTTGATGCTGAAAATATGTTCCGGCCCGGGGAATTTTCCGGTAATAACATCATCCTTATATTCCTCTATTGCCCGGGTAATCAAGGATGCGGCTTCCATGTACTTTTTTACGAATTTGGGCCGGTAGCGCTGGAAGAGCCCGAGCAGGTCATGGATGACCAGGACCTGTCCGTCACAGGCTGCTCCGGCGCCGATGCCGATAGTCGGGATTTTTATTTTTTGGGTGATTAATGCGGCAATTTTATCCGGCACGCACTCCAGGACTATAGAGAAACAGCCTGCTTCCTCTAAATCCCCTGCCTGTTCTATAAGGCGTTTTGCGGTCACCGCGTCTTTACCCTGCACTTTAAAGCCGCCCAGCTTGTCTGCTGTCTGGGGGGTCAGGCCAATATGCCCCATTACCGCAATGCCTGCGCCAACCAGTTCTTTTGTTACCTCAAGGCATTTTGCAAACCACTCTAATTTTACCGCAGAGCATTTTGCCTCGTTAATAAATCTCTTGGCGTTATTCAGGGATTCCTTAGGATTGACCTGATATGATTCGTAAGGCATATCTGCGATTACCAGGGCGCGTTTTACTGCCCGCGTAACCGCTTTGGTATGATAAAGCATCTCCTGCATCCCCACCTCAAGCGTAGAATCCAGCCCCAAAACTACGTTGGCAAGGGAATCGCCGACCAGGATCAGGTCTATGCCCGCCTTATCCACCAGCGAGGCAAAGGGATAATCGTAGGCGGTAAGCATGGTAATCTTACGCTTGTTTTTCAGGGAAAGGATATAATCTACGGTAATTTTTTGATCCATTGCCTTAGAAATGCAAAACGGGTATGAGCGCCTGCGCTATCTTAAAGTAGATGATCAGGCCGATTACGTCAACGACGCTGGTGGTTATCGGCCCGGCGAGCGCGGCCGGGTCAAGGCCTATTCTTTTGGAAAACAGCGGCAAAAATACACCCGTGGCTATTGCCAGGATGGCGATTAAAACCATGGTAATTCCTACGACTATGGCAATCATCATATCCCTCTGCAGAAGGAGCGCCCTGACGAAGGCAACGCTTCCGACTATCATGCCCATTAAAAAAGCGGCAGAGAACTCAAGCTTTATTACTTTAAAGACGTTTTTGAAATTTACGTCGCCGGTAGCCATGCCCCTGATAATGGTGATCGAGGTCTGGTTTCCGGCATTGCCCCCGGTATCCAGCAGCATCGGTATAAAAAATACCAGGGCGACTACCGAGCTCAGGCTGGCTTCGAATGTTTTTAGCACCGTGCCGGTTAAAAAGTCAAAAATCAACAGGAGGACCAGCCACCCGGCGCGCCTCTTGATCAGGTCCATAACCGTAGCCCCGCTGTATTTGATGATCTCGCCGCCTTCGGGGCTCATCTTACCGATTTCATAAATCTCTTTTGTGGTCTGCCGCTTTATTATCTCGACGATGTCGTCAACGGTAATTATGCCCAGCAACAGGTTATCCTTATCTACAACCGGGGCATCCAGCAGGTCGTATGTCTGAAACCATTTGGCTACTTCTTCGCTTTCGGTTTCAATGTCGATTTTAATCAAATCCGCCCCGGACATGATGTCTTTTACGAAAATATCCGGCGGGGCTTTAAGCAGCTCCTGCAGGGAGATGGCGCCGATTAATTTATGGTTCTCGCCGGTGACAAAGACCGAATAAATATTTTCGCGGTGCTCCGCGCGCAGGTTTTCCTGGATAAAAAGTATTGCCTGCCGGGCGGTCATCTCTTTTTTTAACTCCACGAATTCCGTGGTCATTAGCGACCCGGCACTGCCCTCTTTATAATCTATCAGTTTTCTTAAGTCCTGCGCCTCCTCTTTGTTTACCAGTGCAAAGAATTTCTTAAACACCTTTTCCGGCAGATCCTTGAAAAGATCCGCCCGTTCATCAGGGGCCATCTCGTTTATAATCTGGGAAACTTCCGTATTGTTAAGGTTGTTCAGGATATATGTCTGCTCGCCGGGGTTTAAGTTTTCAAAAACCTCCAGCGCCCTTTTCGGGTTAAATAACTTAAAGATGATTATTTTTTCGGTAGGCTCAAGGTGTTTCCAGCCCTCCGCCATATCCATGGTGTGGATATTCCTGATCACCGACTTTAATCCGTTGAAATCCTTGGCCAGGATCAGTTCCCTGACTTCCGGAAGGAATAACGCAAAGACGTCTATTCTTTTACGCAGTGAGTTTTTCATTTTAGTTCTTTTTCTTCATAAATGTGCGCTGTCGCCGTGGGGAATTTATTTAACAGCGCCTTAGACTTCTCTTTACCCAAAACAAAAATCGCCGTTGCCAGGGTGTCGGCGGTTAAGCAGTCATCGGCTATGACGCTAACCGAGATTACTCCGGAATCGGCAGGGTATCCTGTCCGGGGGTCAAATATATGGCTGTAACGCCGGTTATCCCTGATAAAATACTGCTCGTAATCTCCGGAGGTAGTTACCGCTTTATCTGCCAGTTGCAGATAACGCTTAAAGGCTCTCTTAGAGGGGTTCCTTATGGCAACCCTCCAGGGCCTGCCGAATTTATCCCCCAGGCAATATATGTCCCCGCCGGCATTAATCAGGCAGCTGGTTATCCCGGCTGCCCTTAATTTATTTACCGCGCAATCAACGGCATAACCTTTAGCAATCGCGCCGAGGTCCAGTTTTACCCCTCGAGTTTCCAATTGTATCATATAATTTTGGCGATTCAATATAATTTTATCCGAACCTATCAATTTCAGGGCCGCCTGAATATGGTTTTTAGCGGGCAGGGCATAAGTCTTGCTGCCAAAGCCCCAGAGGTCCATCAGGGGCCCGACGGTCACATCAAATGCCCCATTGCTATCCTGCCAGAATTGTTTTGCCCTGCTTATAATATAAAAAGTTTCCGCAGCGGCCTCTATCCTGCCTGATTTGTTTAAGCGCGATATTTCGCTTTCCGGCAGGTATTTACTTAAAAGCCC
>JADHYK010000008.1 GCA_016782485.1 Candidatus Omnitrophota bacterium | reverse complement strand
TCGGCCGAAACGAAAAAACAGATCCTCAGGATTCTGGAGAAGAAACAATACCGCCGGCTTTATAACCGGCTGGAAAAGTCCAAGGGTGGTTGGGGGAGGATTTACCTGCATTTTAGATGGCGTAAAAGGGGTTAAAAGTATACTTGACAAGAGGATTTGTTTGTAGTATGCTTTAGTTGATAAGCAAACCATACAGTTAAGGACAAGGACGTCCGTAAATAAATAGCAGTATTTATTTAAGGGCGTCTTTTTTTATGCTATAATGCCTAAAAACAAGGCAGAAAATTATTTATGAAGATAATAAATAAGAAAATACTCAGTCAAATCCAGGGGGCTAAGGTTACCAGGATTGAGGTTGCGGCTCCCGGTATAGCCGAGAAGGCCAAGCCCGGGCAGTTCGTCTCCGTTATGGTATCCGGGGAGGGGGAGAGAATTCCCCTGACAGTGGTGGATAAAGATGAAGAAAAGGGTACGATTACCCTGATCTTTCAGGAGGTCGGGCTTACCACGAAACTCCTGGGCAAATTAGATAGCGGCGATTCCCTATACGCTTTAGCCGGGCCCTTAGGCCATGCCACCGAGCTTAAAAATTATGGAAAGGTGGTTCTGGTAGGCGGCGGGGTGGGGATAGCCGAGATTTATCCGGTGGCAAAAGGATTAAAGCATGCCGGCAACTTTATTACGGCCATACTGGGGGCCAGAACCAGAGAATTGCTCATTCTGGAAGAGGAGTTAAAGCGCGTCTCTGATGAGCTTTACATTGCAACCGACGACGGCTCCTACGGCAGGAAGGGCTTTGTCACGGATGTTTTAAAAGACTTGCTTAACTACAAACTACCAACTACCAACTACCAACTAATTTACGCGGTAGGACCTATCCCGATGATGAAAAAGGTATGCCTGGTGACAAAAGAGCTTAACTCCAAGACGATAGTTTCTCTTAACGCGCTGATGGTGGATGCTACCGGTATGTGCGGCTGTTGCAGGGTAACTGTTGCCGGAGAGACAAAATTCAGCTGCGTAGACGGGCCGGAGTTTGACGGGAAGGCAGTTGACTGGGATGAGCTGGAGAAAAGAAACAGGGTGTACGCCGATAAAGAGCAGCATATCTGTAGACTTAGATGAGCCAAAAACCGGTAAAAATAAAAGAAAAAAAGGCGGCAGAGAGGGTAGGTAATTTTGAAGAGGTAGTATGCGGTTACTCCGAGGAGGAGGCACTGCAGGAGTCCGGGCGTTGCCTGCAGTGCAAGGACCCTGCCTGTATCAGCGGCTGTCCGGTGGGCATAGACATTAAGAAGTTTATTTTTCAGATCAGCGCCAAAGATTACCGCGGCGCCTATCTTACGATGAGAGAAAAAAATAATTTTCCTTCCCTGTGCGGAAGGGTCTGCCCGGCGGAATACCAGTGCCGCAAGGCCTGCGTCCTGACCAGGAAGGGTTCGCCCTTTGCTTCGGAGCAGGCGATAAACATTCATTTTCTTGAGCGGTTCATCGGGGACTACGGCATAGTGAATAAAGTAGGGGTCCGCGCCAATAAAGACGCAGATCTTTCTAAATATAAGGTAGCGGTGGTTGGTTCCGGGCCGGCAGGCTTATGTTGTGCAGGAGAACTGGCAAGGTGCGGCATAAAGGTGGATATCTTTGAGGGCCTGCATAAGAGCGGCGGGGTCCTACGTTACGGGATTCCTCCCTTCAGGATGCCCCGGGATATCCTGGATTTTGAGATTAATTATTTACAGGAATTGGGGGCAAAAATCTTTCCCAACCTGATAATAGGCAAGATAAAAAGCCTGCAGGAGCTTTTTGCCGGAGGCTACGCCGCCATATTTTTGGGGCTGGGGGCGGGTACACCTTCTTTTATGGGGATAAAGGGTGAGAACTTATGCAATGTCTATTCGGCGAACGAATTCCTCACCCGGGTTAACCTTATGTCGGCATATAAATTCCCGCAGGCGCATACGCCGGTTAATATAGGTAAGAGCGTTTGCGTCATCGGCGGCGGAAATACGGCGATGGATTCGGCAAGGGTTGCTTTAAGGCTGCAGAAGATAAACGCAATACCCCTGAATACCACCATCCTCTACCGGCGCACAGAGGTGGAGATGCCGGCAAGGAGGCCAGAAATTGAGCATGCCAGGGAGGAGGGGTTGCAATTTAAATTCCTGGTTAAGCCGGAAGAGTTTTGCGCAGACGAAAACGGTTTTGTAAAGAAATTAAGGTGCCTGCAGTGTAAATTAGGAGAGCCTGACAGCTCCGGCAGGAGAAGGCCTATTCCTATCGAGGGAAGTGATTTTGAAGTTAACTGCGACCAGGCGATAATTGCCATAGGATTAAAGGCGAATCAGATTTTAACCCGGGTTACCCCGGAGCTTAAGACCGATAAATGGGGGGATCTGGTGGTTAATCCGCAGACCATGGAGACATCGGTGAGGGGGGTTTTTGCCGGCGGAGATATTGTCGGAGGAGAAGGCACGGTTATTGAAGCAATGGGCATGGCTAAAAAGGCCTCTTTGGCGATCATTGATTATTTAAAGAAAAAATAGGAGGGTAAGATGCAGAAAAAAGTTGAAGAGTTTATGGAGATGGTGGCCAAAAGAAACCCCGGCGAAACAGAGTTTCATCAGGCGGTGCGTGAGGTCGTAGAGTCAATCATGCCCTTTATCGAAGAGCACCCCAAATATAAAAAAGCTAAAATTCTGGAAAGAATAATTGAGCCGGAAAGGGTGGTTATCTTCCGCGTCCCCTGGCTGGACGATAAGGGGGAGGTTCGGGTAAACCGCGGTTTTCGCATTGAAATGAACAGCGCAATCGGCCCTTATAAAGGGGGCTTACGCTTTCACCCCAGCGTTACCCTGAGTATTTTGAAATTCCTGGCTTTTGAGCAGGTATTTAAAAACAGCCTGACCACGTTGCCTATGGGCGGGGGCAAGGGCGGTTCTGACTTTGACCCCAAAGGAAAATCCGATAATGAGGTGATGAAGTTCTGCCAGAGTTTTATGACCGAGCTTGCCCGGCACATCGGCCCTGATACCGATGTCCCGGCAGGGGATATAGGCGTAGGCGGACGTGAAATCGGATATCTCTTCGGCCAGTATAAACGGCTGCGCAATGAATTCAGCGGAGTGCTTACGGGCAAAGGGTTGAATTGGGGCGGCAGCCTGATCAGGCCCGAGGCCACCGGTTACGGATGCGTATATTTTGCGCAGGAGATGCTCAAGACAAAGGGTGAGGCCTTTGAACGCAAGGCCTGCACTGTTTCCGGTTCGGGAAACGTTGCGCAATACACGGTGGAAAAATTATTGCAGCTGGGGGCTAAATGCGTTACTTTATCAGATTCCAACGGTACGATTTATGACCCGGAGGGGATAAGCGCACAGAAGCTGGAGTTTGTCAAGGAGCTGAAAAACACCAAGCGCGGCCGGATTAAAGAATATGCGGATAAATATAACTGCAAATATTTTGAAGGTAAAAACCCCTGGCATATAAAATGCGATCTGGCATTTCCTTCTGCTACCCAGAACGAAGTAAGCGAAGCCGATGCCAGGGCACTGGTGAAGAACGGCTGTATCTGCGTGGCTGAAGGGGCAAATATGCCTTCTACACCGGAGGCGATAGAGGTTTACCTGGAGGCAAAGATTCTCTACGGCCCGGGAAAGGCTGCCAATGCCGGCGGGGTGGCTACCAGCGGCTTGGAGATGTCTCAGAACAGCCAGAGGCTGTCCTGGAGCAGGGAAGAGGTTGATGAGCGGCTCCATGATATCATGGTGAAGATCCATGAGTCCTGCCTGAAATACGGCAAGGAGAAGAATTTTATTAACTATGTTAAAGGCGCAAATATCGCCGGGTTTGTCAAGGTTGCCGACGCGATGATAGACCAGGGGCTGGTTTAAAGACCCCTCCCTTGACAAACGCCAAAAATATGCTATACTTTAATTGTAAAGCGGCAAATTTGACATTTTGACATTTTGAAGGCCTAGTGATAAAGGCAAACCAGGAGTAATCCTGGGACGCAAAGCTACCTGTCCTGCTAAACCAGGGCAGAGGGGCTGCCAAACAGGTAAAGATAACCTTGAGCGTCCCTCAAGGTTTTTTTATTTGTCAGCCCTGATGTTTTGCTTCAGGGTTTTTTATTTATGCCACGGGGGGTGATAAAAATGAAACAGATCATTAAGCACAGGGTGATCGCAATGCTGGACCGGGAGGAGCTTGATTTTCTGGATAAACTGGGCAAAGACGCCTTGTTTTCCACCGGGCATAAGCTTTCTTACAACGATATTATCCGCGGCCTGGTTGATTTCGGCAAGGAGATCGGGCTTTCGGGGGCCAGGATAGATTCGCAAAGTGCGTTGAAACAAAGGATCCTGCAGCAGGTATTGGCTGCAAGGCAAAAGGAATTCTAACCTAGAGATCCTTCGGCTGCTTACGCAGCCTCAGGATTAATTCGCCCGCCAAAGTATTGTGGCGGGCTCATTAAGGAGGTAGAGAGATGAAAAGGATATTTGTATTTATTTTAGCGGTGATATTTATGATGCCGGCAACGACAGCCATCTACGCACAGGGCGGACAGGACGCTTTGATGGGTTTAACCCCCTATAAGCTGCCGCTTCCCAGGAGCGAACAGCCGCAGCCGCCAGAAACAAGCGCATTTTTAAGAGAGGTCAACGCGGATTATATCTATTACAATAATTCCCCGGTGACCAAGGGCAGCGAAGGCTTGATAAACGCCACCACCTTTTGGGCGGAGGTACCCAAAGAAGTCTATGATACGACCGCTGATTCCAATATTTTAAACGGCATTACCTTTGGTTTTGCCAGGGGGTTGATTTACGGCTTTGGCCGCGGGGTTGCAGGCGTGGTGGATACGACAACCTTTATTATGCCCCCGTATGATGAGCCGCTGGTTGAGCCGCAATACAAGGTAAAGAATCCGGATCGGGACGGATTCAAGATTACCCTCTTTAGCTGGTAAATCAGGGGACACCCTTTCATCCAATCGTAAGGGTGTCCCTATTATTTTGTTTACAAGCGGGCAGGGGTATATTATAATAATGCCTGTTATTTTAAGGCAGAAGAGATGAAGACAAAATCCGGTTTCGACAACGAAAAATACCTCAAAGAGCAAACCGCGGCAATTCTGGACAGGGTTAAGAAATTCAATAATAAACTTTATCTGGAGTTCGGCGGCAAGCTCTGTTTCGACTATCACGCCGCAAGAGTCCTTCCCGGTTATGACCCCAACGTTAAGATAAGGCTGTTACAGGAATTAAAGGATAAGATCGATATAGTGCTTGCCATATACGCCGGCGATATCGAGCGAGGACGGGTGCGCGGAGACTTCGGCATCACCTATGACGCAGCAACCCTTAAATTAATAGACGATTTAAGGAAATGGGGGCTGGATATACTGGCGGTGGTGATTACGCGTTTTGCCAACCAGTCGGCCGCGGTTATCTTCAAGAACAAACTGGAGCGCCGGGGAGTTAAGGTATACCTGCATTATCCGATAGAGGGTTATCCGGCAGACGTGGATTCCATCGTCAGCGATAAAGGCATCGGTAAAAACGATTTTATAGAAACCAAAAGGCCGATAGCGGTAGTTACCGCTCCCGGCCCGAATAGCGGGAAACTTGCGGTCTGTCTTTCGCAGTTATATCATGAGCATAAGCGGGGGATTAACGCCGGTTATGCAAAGTTTGAAACCTTCCCCATCTGGAATCTCCCGCTCAAACATCCGGTCAACATCGCCTATGAGGCAGCCACCGCGGACATCCAGGATTTTAATCTGGTCGACCCCTTTCATCTGAATAAATATAATAAAACGGCGATAAATTATAACCGCGACGTAGAGAGCTTTCCGATATTAAAGTTGATATTGACCAGGATCTTTGAGAAGGATGCCAACCTGCCGATGTATAATTCCCCCACCGATATGGGGGTAAACCGTGCCGGCTTCGGTATCGTGGAGGACAAAGCCGTTGCGGAGGCGGCAAGGCAGGAGCTGATCAGAAGATATTTCAGGTATAATACCGAATACGTATTGGGGATAGAGAAGAAAGAGACGGTGGACCGGGTTACCCTGCTGATGGAGGAGTTGGGGGTAAAGGTTACCGATAGAGTGGTCGTAGAAATAGCCCGTAAGACCGCGGAGGAGTCAGAGGCAGGAGGCAAGGGGCACCAGGGGATATTCTGCGGGGCGGCAATCCAGTTAAGCGACGGCAGGATTATTACCGGAAAGAATTCGCAACTGATGCATGCGGCCGCAAGCCTGATATTGAATGCGGTTAAGGTCCTTGCCAACATCCCCGATGAGATATTACTGCTTTCGCCCCACGTCATAAACCAGATAGCAGAATTAAAAGAAGTGATTTTAGGTGCGGATTCGGAAAGCCTGGATCTGGAGGAGGCATTAATCGCGCTTTCCATAAGTGCTGCCACCAACCATACTGCGGAATTAGCGATGAAGAGACTCGTAGGGCTTAAGGGCTGCGAGGTGCACATGACGCATATCCCCACCCCGGGAGACGAGGTCGGCCTGAAAAGACTGGGCGTGAACCTTACTACCGACGGAAAATTTTCTTCCCACAACCTCTTCGTAACCTAGAAAATGGCAATTAAGGTTAAATTTTTGGGCGGCGTCAGAACCGTTACCGGCTCAAGCCACCTGGTCAGCGCAGGCAGGTCAGAGGTCCTTCTGGATGCCGGGTTATTCCAGGGCCGCCGCGATGAATCCTACCAGATAAACACCACCTTCCATTTTAATCCCCGTACCGTGGATGCGCTGATTTTATCCCACGCGCATATCGACCACTGCGGGAATATCCCGAACCTGATAAAGAAGGGCCTGCGCTGCAAGATATACACCACCTCCGCCACAAAGGACATCTCTAAGCTGATGCTGGAGGATTCGGGAAAGATTCAGGAAGATGATATAAAATACGTCAATAAGATTAACCGGCGCCTCGGCCTGCCGCCGAGGAGGCCGCTTTACACTAAAAGAGAGGCCGGCAAGGCTACGAAAAGATTCCGCTCCCTGTCTTATAACCAGAAGTTCTGTGTTGCCAAAAATATCTTTGTTAGGCTGCTGGATGCCGGGCACATTCTCGGCTCAAGTATTATTACGCTCCAAATACAAGACGCTGCCGATACGGTTCGCCTGGGTTATGCCGTAGACCTGGGAAGAAGGGGCCTGCCACTGTTGAATGACCCGGTCCTGCCGCAGGGGCTTGATTACCTGATTTTAGAAAGTACTTACGGAGGCAGGGTGCATTCTCCGATAGAGGAGGCGAAAGAAAAATTAAAGGCCGCCATCAACCAGACAATCGGGCGTAAAGGCAAGGTGCTCATCCCCTCTTTTACTTTAGAGCGCACCCAGGAGGTAATTTATTTCTTGAACGAACTGATAAAGGAAAAGTCCATCCCCTCTATACCTATATATGTGGACAGTCCTCTGGCAACCGGCATCACCGAATTATTCACGCATCACTGTTCTTATATGGACGAGCAGACCGGCCAGGCAATAAGGCAGGGGAAGAGCCCCTTTGAATTATTAAACCTGAAGTTTATCCGCGAGCAAAAGATTTCCAAGGGCCTGAACAGCGATAAGCGGCCGATGATTATCATCGCCGGCTCCGGCATGTGCGAATCCGGCAGAATCCTGCACCACCTTGCCAATAACATCGGGGATTCCAGGAATACCATACTGGTGGTCGGCTATATGGCAAAGGACACCCTGGGCAGGAGGATTGTCGAGCGCTCGCCGGTAGTGCGGATTTTCGGCATTGAATACGAACTGAATGCGCAGGTAGTGGTGATTAATGCCTTTTCCGCACATGCGGATAAAAACGACCTGAGCGATTTCGTTGCCGGGTGCCTGCCTTTGAAACGCGTATTTTTAGTCCATGCGGATATCGACCAGGCAGAGTCCCTGTCAGATGCCCTTTCTAAAAAGGGGATCAACGCGCACATCCCCCTTAAAGACGAAGAAGCCTTGCTTAATTAGGGATTGTGTGTTAAAATTTTAACTCGTTTAGATCCTTCGTCCGCCTTCGGCAGGACTTAAGGATAAACTCGCACAGATAACTTACGTTCACTATCGTTCCGTAAGTTATGTGCTCATTTAGGAGGCAATAAAATGGTAGGAGGATTTTCCAGGCCCAGGAAAGATAAAGCACTGAAGGTTTCCAACGGCCAAGAGGTCAAGGCCGGCCATATTCTGGTCAGGGGCATACCGACATATAAAACAGGCGTTAACGTAAAAGGGTTGGGTACATTATTCGCCCTCTGTCCGGGAGAGGTCTATTTTTCCAGAAAGAAGACCAGGGGCGGCAAGATGCGTACCTTTGTCAACGTTAAGCCGCTTAGCCCCAGGAAAAAATCCAGTGCCTGATGCCGCAGGATAACGCCAATATCCTTTCCAGGAGGGCAAAGAGGTATAGCTGTATTAAATACTCTTTGTCTATCCTTGAAACGGCATATCTGGTTGCCCTGCTTTTTATCTTTGTCGGCTCTGGTTTATCGCAAACGCTGAATGAACAACTTTCCAGGCTTACAGGCAATCATTACCTGATTGCCGCATCCTACCTTTTAGTAATTACCCTCACCTATCAGCTGCTTAGTTTTCCTTTAGATTTCTACTCTTCCTACGCCCTGGAGCATAAATTTTGCCTTTCTAATCAGGGTATCGGCGATTGGCTGCTGGATCAGCTTAAGTCGGGTATAATTTCATACCTAATCGGGCTGACCGTCTTGTGGGCCTTTTATTATATTTTAAAGGCAAGCCCGGCTTACTGGTGGCTGGTGATTTCGTTATTCTGGGTATTCTTTACGCTGATCTTAGCGCGCCTCGCCCCCCTGATTATCATCCCTTTATTCTTTAAGTATAAAAAACTTTCCGATGAAGGCTTGAGGCAGCGGATTATGCATCTGGCAGGGAGGATGCAGGTGAAGATTCTGGATGTCTTTGAGATAGATTTCAGCAAAAAGACCCTCAAGGCAAACGCGGCCTTTGTCGGTATGGGTAAGACCAGGCGGGTTATTCTGGCGGATACCCTGAAGGATAAATATACGCCGCAGGAGATTGAGGTAATCCTGGCGCACGAATTCGCGCACTGTAAATTAAGGCATCTCTTGAAACTTATTTTGTTCAATGCCCTGGTTAGCCTGGCCTGCTTCTATCTTATCTTCAGGACGAGCATGTATGCCTTAAGCCTATTCGGCCTTCATTCGCTGTCGGAGGTCGCAGCGCTGCCGGTGGTGATAATTTATTTTGTCTTATTCGGAATAATTACGCAGCCGATGAGCAATAGCTTTAGCCGCAGATTGGAAAAAAACGCGGATATGCTGGCACTTGAGATAACCGGCGACAAAGGCGTCTTTGTCGCGATGATGAATAAGCTCGCCAACCAAAACCTCGCCGACAGGAACCCCCACCCGATAATCAAATTCTTCTTCTTCGACCACCCGCCCATAGACGAACGCATCGCATTGGCAGATGCTAAGGGCTAATAAAATGGGGTCAGAATTATTTTTTTTCAAAAAATAATTCTGACCCCATTTTTGATGGACTATTGTAGGAGGGAGACGACGCAGTGGGCGGCGCGCAGGGATGCGCCCGGCTCACCGAGTGAGGCCTTTGCCCGGGCAAGCTCTTTTTGCATCTGTTCTAATCTTGCCGGGTCCTTCAGGATCCTCAAGGTTTCTTTAGCGATTTTTTGCGGGGTGGCGCCAAATTGGATGAATTCGGGAACAATCTTTTTCCCGGCCAGGATATTTACCATCCCGATATAGGGGATCTTGACCTGAGGAAGATAGAGCAGGTAATTTAGCAGGCTTAATCTGTAAATTATCACGAAGGGTTTCTGCATGATTAACGTTTCCAGGGTGGCAGTCCCTGAAGCTACCAGCGCAAAATCAGCGGCATTAAGGCAGTCGTAGGTTTTGCCCTCTACAATCTTCAAATCTAATTTTCCGGCCTTAATTATCAGGCGGTTATAGATATCCCATTTAACCTGGGGGGACTTTGCAATCAGAAACTGAGCGCTTCCCAGTAATTTTCTGCGGATAACTTTTGCGCTCTTTAGCATCAGCGGCAGGATATTTTCCACTTCGCTCTTACGCGAGCCGGGTAACAGCGCGATGGTAGTCCTGGAATCCTTGAATTTCAGGCTGTCCAGCAGTTCTTTTTTTCCCATCGAGGGCTTTACGATATCTAATAGCGGATGCCCCACACAATCAACCTCAACCCCGTATTTTTTATAAAATTTCTCTTCGAACTTAAATAAGACAATCATCCGGGAGATATATTTCTTGATTGATTTTAGCCTGCCGCGGCGGGAGGCCCAGACCTGGGGGCTGATATAATAAATAACCGGCACGCTGTTGTTTATCTCCCTGGCCAGGCGCAGGTTAAACCCTGAAAAGTCCACCAGGATTACCGCATCCGGCTTTCCTTCTTTTATCTTCTGCATAAGGAAATCCTTAAGCGCGAAGAAAGCAGGGAGTTTTTTCAGGGCGTCAAATAAGCCCAGCACTGCCAGGTCCTTGATATCGCTGTAAATATTAACGCCGGCCTTGCGCAGGAATTCTCCGCCTACGCCCGAGATTATTACATCGGGATAGATTTGTTTGATTCCTCTGACCAGGGCGGCGGCATTTACATCTCCGGAGGGCTCTCCGCAAACTATCAGGATCTTCTTTTCTTTTGCCATATCTGATTCTGGATTTTCAGGGCTAAGGCAAGCGCATCCCTGGCAACCTTACCCGAAACCAGGGGTTCTTTGTGTTCGGCACTGCAATTAAGGAAGGATTCCAGCTCTTTCTGCAGGGGCTGTTCTTTTTCTATGGGGAGGTCTTCTTTACTGATGCCGCGGCTATCCTTTCGATATAGAGTGGCTTTGGCGTCTTTATAATCGAGTGAGATATAGGTATTTTTCTGGAAGATCCTGATTTTGCGCATTACTTCGTCGGATACGCGGCTGGCGGTAAGGTTTGCCACGCAGCCGTTCTTAAAGGTGATGCGGGCGTTGGCGATATCTTCCAGTCTGGTCAGGACAGGAATCCCCACAGACTCAATTTTGCGGACCGCAGAATCAACCAGGCCGAGTACGATATCTATGTCGTGGATCATGATATCCAGCACCGCACCCACGTCAAGCGAGCGGTTGGGGAAGGGGCTTAAGCGGTGGCATTCGATAAACTTAGGATTGCTGATAAGTTTCCGGGTTGCGCTGAAGGCAGAATTGAAGCGTTCTATATGTCCGACGGCAAGTATAAGTTTATTTTTTTGCGCCAGCCTAATCAGCGCATCCGCCTCTTTAATGCTGGCGGTAAAAGGCTTTTCCACCAGGGTGTGGACTTTATGTTTCAGGAAATCTGCGGCGATTCTGTAATGCAGCCTGGTGGGCGTGGCTATGCTTACCGCATCAACCCTGCCGAAGAGTTCGCGGTAATCCCCATAGCCCGGGACCATCAGGGACTGGGAGATTTCGCTAAGGCGCGCCCGGTCTGTGTCACAGACCCCTGCCAGGGTGCAGCCGGAGATTTCCTTGTATATTTTGGCATGCCTGCTGCCCAAGTGGCCTACCCCTACTACGCCTACCCGTATTTTATTCATGTTAAGCATAATAGCAAACCCCCCGCCCCCATGCAACTAAAATCTTCTATGATATTCTTGCGGGTTCTGCCTTGGTTTCTCGTCTCCTCAACCTCAACCCCGGCTCTTCTCTCGCGCGGTGCTCGTCGCATTCGGCTCGACTTTTTTGGGTGGGACCCCCCATCCCCCTAAGAGGGGGTTTCATAGAAGAGAAGCCCTTAAAAAGTCTCGCCTCATAAGATTACTCCTGCGCGCCTTAAGCTCGTTTTAGAGCCGGGCTTGAGTTTTCGTCGGCAAAGGGAAATGCACCTGGCACTTTTCGAGCGAATGGAGCTTTTAGGCAAAGCAGCTCGAGTATTTTTGGGAATGCCTGTGGAGCGAAGCGACAAAACAGGCACGGCGATGCTGTCCGAGCAGTATTTGCTAGAGCAAATACTGCGAGTTAGAGCAGCTCGTCCAAAAATATGAGAGACCTTTGCCGGCCCGAAGGGCAAAAGCGACTTGAGCGAGAAGAGTGACAGGGGCAGTTCCCTTTGTATAGCAAACACCCCAAGACAGGACCCGCAAAATATGGGTATAAGTAAGTAATAAAAAAGTTGCTATAAGGCGGGGAATATGATAGAATGTTCCACTTTTTAAGGAGGGACGAAAGTTGCGTGATTATCTGAAGTTACTGCGGTTCGTCAGGCCCTATCTGCCTAAGTTTTTCATCGCCGCCGTCTGTATGGCATTTTCTGCGCTTTTTGACGGGGTGCAGCTGGCGATGATTGTGCCCCTGTCCGATAAGGTCTTGACCGACAAGAAGATCGTCATCCCCAGCAAATTGCCGGAATTTCTGGCTAACTTCGTGGATAAGCTGAATAATACCTCCCCTGCGACTATGCTCAATTACATGGCGATAAGCGTACTGTTGATTTTTTTCCTGAAGGGCATTTTCGGGTTTTTGCAGAGCTACATTATGTCGGATATCGGCCAGCGCGTAGTAAGAGACATAAAGAGCAGGCTTTATGCCAAGCTGCAATCGCTCTCCCTCGATTATTTTACCCATAAGCGCGGCGGAGAAATGATCTCACGCATTACCAACGACGTCAAACTGGTAGAAAATGCCGTCTCTTACGGGGCCACAGACCTGGTCTATCAGGGGTTTCTGGTAGTGATATTTCTTTCGATGACCTTTCTTATCTATTTCAAGATGGCGATGATATCGATAATCCTGGTCCCCCTGATTGCCTTGCCTATAGTCAAGGTCGGGCGCATATTGAGAAAACTCTCCCGGCAGTCTCAGGAGAAGATGGCCGACATAAATTCGCTGCTTTATGAGACGATTATAGGCACACGGATTGTCAAGGCCTTTAATATGGAGGATTACGAGATAAAAAAGTTTGACCGCATAAATCAGGATTACTATAAGATTTCTATGAAGGGCATAAAGCGCCTTCTTATTTTGAGCCCGGCTACGGAGATTTTAGGCTGCATCGCCGGGGTGACCGTCTTTTTCTGGGGGGGCAGGGAGGTGATTACCGGCACGCTTTCTTTCGGCGTATTCGGTTTATTCCTTGGGTCACTGCTGTCGCTGATCAGGCCATTTAAGAAATTAAGCCAGGTAAACTCCCTGAACCAGCAGGCGGTGGCAGCCAGCGAACGTATTTATGAAGTACTTGAAACTTACCCTTCGGTGCAGGAGGGGTTCGGCGCGGCCGAATTAAGGGCTTTTCATAAAGAGATTGTTTTTGAGGGCGTCTGGTTCAGCTATGCCCGGCAGCAGATCCTCAAAGATATAAATTTAACGGTAAAAAAAGGCTCGATGCTGGCGATAGTCGGGCCCAGCGGGACAGGCAAAACCACGCTGGTGGATTTAATCCCGCGTTTTTATGACCCGCAGCGGGGGAGGATCCTCATCGACGGTATAGACATAAAAAAGGTCTCCTTAAAATCACTGCGCCGGCAAATCGGTATCGTCACGCAGGAGACAATATTATTCAACGATAGCATAAAGGCTAACATCGCTTACGGCACACCGGATGTATCGCAGGCAGCGATAGAAGAGGCGGCGGTTCAGGCGCATGCGCACGATTTTATAAAACAGCTGTCCTCCGGTTACGATACGGTTATCGGCGACAGGGGGATGAAGCTTTCCGGAGGTGAGCGCCAGAGGATTGCCATTGCCCGCGCCCTATTAAAAAACCCGCCGATCCTCCTTCTGGATGAGGCGACATCGCAGCTGGATACCGAGGCGGAGCGTATAGTCCAGGATGCGCTGGATAAGCTTATTCAGGGCAGGACCGTATTTGTAATCGCCCACCGGCTTTCCACGGTAAAGGGCGCGCACAGGATAGTGGTGATTGATAAGGGCGCTATCGTAGAGGAGGGTAGCCACAGCGAACTTTTAGGCAATAACGGCCTTTATAAGCGCCTTTATCAGATGCAGGAATTGGAAAAGTAGTTGCACAGGGATAAAAGTGTGCTATAATCATAGAGTTAAGTTCAATCCGTCCGCCGTAATATCCGGCGGACTTATTTAAGCAAAGGAGGAATACAAACGTGCCATCAGAGTTAATTAAACAGCTTTTGGAAGCAGGGGTGCATTTCGGGCACCAGACAAAGCGCTGGAACCCCAAAATGAAGAAATATATCTTCGGTTCCCGCAGCGGTATTTACATTATCGACCTTGAAAAGACCGAGGAGTGCATAAATAAGGCCCGGGATTTTCTAATGGATATTTCCTCAAAGGGTGAGTTTGTGCTGTTTGCGGGCACAAAGAAACAGGCACAGGAGGTCATGCATCAGGAGGCGCTGCGTTGCGGGATGTATTTTGTCACCGAGCGCTGGCCGGGCGGGTTGCTGACAAACTTTGCCACCATAAAAAAGAGCATCAACCGCCTAAAGGCCATTGAGAAGATGCGGGAGGACGGGATCTTCGAGAAACTCACCAAAAAGGAGATCGCCGGCCTGGAAAAGGAGTTAGGCAAGTTAATGAAAAACTTCGCCGGCATCGTCAAGATGGAACGTATGCCCAAGGCTATTTTCATCGTGGACACCAAAAAAGAAGAGACCGCAGTGCGTGAGGCCAACCGGCTAGGCATACCCATAATCGGGTTAATCGATACCAATTCCAACCCGGATTTGGTGAAATTTCCCATTCCCGGCAATGATGACGCCACCAAGTCTATCGCCATGGTTGCCAGGATTATCACCGATACCATAATAGAGGGAAGAAAGAAATTCCTCTCCTATCTTTCTCAGGATGGCGTGGCTGTCGAAGAGAAAGAGGCATCTACGGAAATAACTCCGGAGATACTTCCGGAAGAGGAGGCTAAGATAGAAGAGATAGAGGAGGTAGTAGAGGAAGGAGAACCTGAGGGAGAAGGGGCAAAGCCTGCCAAGAAAGGCCGCGGCAGGCAGACAGCGGAAGAAAAACCAAAGCTAAAAAAATAGGGAGTGATGGCTAAAATGGGCATCTCAGTGGACCTGATAAAGGAATTAAGGAATATGACTTATGCCAGCGTCGCGCATTGCAAAAAGGCGCTTGAAGAGGCAAAAGGCGATTTGAGCAAGGCGGCGCAGCTGCTGCGTAAGTGGGGGCTGGAGATTGCCGCCAAGAAGCAGGGCCGTGCCGCTAAAGACGGCAGGGTTGAGGCCTATATCCATCACGGCAATAAAATCGGGGTTTTGCTTGAGGTTGACTGCGAATCGGATTTTGTAGCGCGTAATGCCGAGTTTACGCAGTTTACCAGAGATTTATGCATGCAGATTGCAGCGACCAACCCTTTATATATCAAAAAGGAAGATGTGCCCCTTGAGTGCCTGGCGCAGGAAAAAAATAAAGAGGAGTTTATCAAAAACATCTGCCTTCTTGAGCAGAGTTTTGTCAAGGACCCTGGTATCACCATCAAGGATTACCTCGGGAGTTTAGTGGTAAAGATCGGCGAGAATATCGTTATACGCAGATTTACCCGTTATAAAGTCGGCGAATAATCAACCTCCGGCTGTCCGTTTTGAAGGATAGGGTTTAGCAGAGGTTGATACTGAGCCGTTCTTTACGGTAGGTTTTTAAGCGGCGAACGTATGAAACAGGCCTTTTATAAAAGAATAGTCCTGAAGATAAGCGGAGAGGCTCTTCAGGGCAGGAAGCCTCACGGAATAGACCATTCGGTCTTAGTATCAATTTCGCGCCAAATCAAAGAAATCAGAGATTTAAAGGTGGATGTAGCGATTGTCCTGGGTGGCGGTAATATCTTCCGCGGCCAGGAGAATACCGGCTCGCGCGGCCTGGATATGGACCGGGCAGTTGCCGATTATATGGGCATGCTTGCTACGGTGATTAACGGCCTGGCTCTTCAGGACGTACTGGAAAAGATGAACCTGCCCACGCGCGTGATGACGGCAATAGACATGGAGCGCATTGCCGAACCCTACATTAAAAGAAGGGCGCTGAGGCACCTGGAAAAAGGGCGCATCGTGATATTTGTGGCAGGCACGGGCAACCCTTATTTTACCACCGATACTGCCGCGGCACTGCGGGCGATAGAAATAAACGCCGATGTGATAATTAAGGCAACCAGAGTTGACGGGGTTTATTCGGCTGACCCGTTGAAGGTAAAGGGTGCTAAGAAATTCAGCAGGCTAAAATACATAGAGGTATTGAAAAGAAACCTGAAGGTTATGGATGCTACTGCCATCAGCCTTTGCATGGATAATAAACTGCCGATCATCGTATTCAATCTCAATAAGCAGGGCAACATCAGGCGCGTAGTGTTGGGCGATAAGATAGGCACTACAGTAAGTTAGCTCATAAGTTAAATTTTTAATAAGGGGGGTAGTTATGGCTACCAGAGAAGTTTTGCATAATACCGAAGAGAAAATGAAGAAGGCCTTTGATTCGGTTCTGCGCGAATTTTCCGAGATACGCACGGGAAGGGCCAGCCCGCATCTTGTAGAGGGGCTGCATATCGATTATTACGGAACGCCCACCATGATAAAACAGTTAGCCTCTATTTCCGTACCGGACGCGCACCTGATTACCATACAGCCCTGGGATGTGACTGTTGTGCCGGCAATCGAGAAGGCGATCATGCAGTCGAATCTGGGTATTACCCCTTCTAATGACGGCAAGGTAATCAGGTTATCGGTGCCGCAGTTATCCAAAGAAAGGCGCCAGGAGCTGGTTAAAGTAGTGCATAAAATGAGCGAGGAGGGCAGGGTATCTTTGCGCACGATAAGAAGGGATGCCAAGGAGATCCTGGAGAAACTCCATAAAGACAAGGGCATCACCGAAGACGATAAATTCCGCGGTATAGACGAGTTGCAGAAAATTGTAGATAAGTATATCGCCAAAGTTGAAGAACTGCTAAAGAGCAAAGAAAAGGAAGTTCTGGAATTCTAAATCCGGGCCTCTAGCTCATCTGGTAGAGTACCATTAACTTGAAAGACTACAGTCGATAAAAATTAATGAAAAAACTTGAAACTACCTTAGTCAAACAATGTCTTGAATTACGGCAGAAGGGTTACTCTTTAAGTGAAATATCTTTATTTACAAAGGTGCCAAAAACTACCCTTTATAGTTATGTAAAAGATATACAGTTAAGTTTTGAACAGATAAATAAAATAGAAACGAGAAGGAAAGAGAAGAATAAAAATAAAATAAATCCTAGAAAAGGTAGATGTCTATCGGGTAGAGAGATCGCAATACCTAAATCATGGTCTGGTGATTTAGTACATATCGTAGCTCATTTTATGTTTGACGGAAGGATAAGTAGCGACGGTTGTATTTATTACAGTAAAGATAGATATCAGATTATACATATGAAGTGTCTTTTGGGTAAGATATTTCATGTGCGGCCAAAGATTCAATTGCGAGACAACAATGTTTATGGTGTAGTTTTTTACCATGTTGAATTTGCACATTTTATCAAAAAATGTAGGGATGAAATATTCGGATATCTCAATAATGGATCCCCTGTTTCATGTAAAAGGGTATTTTTGCAAGCATTCTTTGATGACGAAGGCAATGTTTTCTATGCAGGGGATAAAAAGCGCGTACGAGGCTATCAAAAATCAGGCATAATTTTACAAGAAATAAAAAATTTATTATACAATTTTGGCATAGATAGCAAAATAAATAAAGACGGTACCAACATTGAAATTTCCGGACAGCATAATTTAATTCGTTTCGCCAAAGCAATTAATTTTTCAGCTAAAATTTACCTTAATCCTTTAAGAAAAAATAGTATTTGGAAAAAGAAAATTTCTAAGAGAAAAATACTGAGTTTATTATTAGATTCTTATAGGAATAATAAACTTTTTGCTCATTGAAATATAGGTCGAAGATAAATTTGGGCCTCTAGCTCATCTGGTAGAGCACCACCCTCAACTCAAGGGGGCGCTACTGGGTTAACCTGTAGCGATAAATCTTGTAAATTGCGGGGACATCTGGGTATTTTAAGATACTCTGTTAATAAGAGTAATAATGCTTAAATGCAGATAATCCGCAGCCAAGTCCGCCAACTAACTTTGGCGGAAAGGTTCAACGACTATAATCAAGACTCCCATAGCCAGAATTTTCAATTTAAAGATAAATTTTGGGCGTGGGGGATGGGATAGTCTGATCTGTATGGCGACATACAGTTAACAAAAATGTTTAAGGTGGGTGTGCCGCGTTCGAGTCGCGGGAGGCTCAATAAATTTAGCGGATAGCGTATAGCGGATAGTGGACATAAGGAAATGCAAGGTTTAACTATACGCTAAACGCTATTTACTATCCGCTAATAAAAGGGCGGATGGCGGAACTGGCATACGCGATAGCCTTAGGAGCTATTGGGGAAACCCTTGGAGGTTCAACTCCTCTTCCGCCCATATTTAGTTCTTTAGTTGATTGTAGTATAGCGAACGACAGGTTTTTAACAGCTATCCGCCGCAGGCGGATAGCATGGATAGTAAGTTTAGAATGCTGTTAAAAACCTAAGGGGGTATGGGGGAAATATTCCCCCATGCTTTAGGGGTGACAGCGACGAACGAAGTGAGGAGCGCCAGAGGGGCGAAGCCCCTATGGAGAGTGAGCGTCAAGCAACAATAAGATAAGCAATAGATAAATCTGAAACCGTTCTTTGTTTACTATTAAGTATTGAATAAATAATTAGCGAACGATGCGGGAGTGGCTCAGTTGGCTAGAGCGCGACCTTGCCAAGGTCGATGTCGCGGGTTCAAATCCCGTCTCCCGCTCCAGATAATAACCGGAAGTGTCCGCCACAAACATCGGCGGATTTAATTCACGCAATAACTTACTCGCACTGTCGTGCTCGTAAATTATGCGTTCATTAAAAAAGGAGATAGAAAGTTATGCAGATTATGGACTTCTTGTCGAAGAAAGCGATTTTGACGGATATCAAGGCCACAAAAAAAGAAGATGTAATAAAGGAGCTGGTGGAGGTTTTAATCAATGCAGGCGAGATTGAAAAGCGCAACCGCAGCAAACTTATTGATGCCCTGATGGGCAGGGAATCGCTGGGCTCCACCGCCATAGGCCAGGGCATAGCCATACCGCATGCCAAGTCGGATTGTGTAAGCTCGCTGGTGGCGGCTTTCGGCCTTTCAAAGAAGGGAGTGGACTTTGATTCCCTGGACGGAGAACCGGCATACATATTTTTCCTGCTGGTAGCACCGCAGGATTCCGCCGGGCCCCACCTGAAGGCCCTGGCCAGGATCTCCCGCTTGCTTAAAGACAAATATTTCCGCGACAGCCTGCGCGCCTGTACCGATGACAAATCTATCATCAAGATCATCAGCGGCGAAGACGAAAAGAAGGTTTAATAAAGAGCTAAAAAACAGATGAGCGATAAATTCTACGCTATGTTTAAATGGTTATATCCCGGCATAGGGATAAAGCGCTGGGTGGCCTTAAGTACCTTCGGCGTTATCCTGGTGGTAGTGGGGACCGGGTATCTGAGCACGGAAAATTTCTGGGTGCTTCAGACGCTGGATGCGATAGTGGTAATCTCAGGGATCATTATTCTGATACTTGGCATCAAGCGGATGCTGCGCTCTCTGATTACTGCCTTTATCCCTTCTTCCAGAGGGACGGAGCTGGTTGATATCCTTTATCAGCGCAAACAGCTCGGCCGCGGACCCAAGATTGTAACCGTCGGAGGCGGCACGGGGTTGGCGGTTCTGTTGAGCGGACTTAAAGAGTACACCTCCAATATTTCGGCTATTGTTACCGTGGCTGACGACGGAGGCTCCTCCGGACGCTTAAGGCAGCAATTTGACATTTTGCCTCCCGGGGATATACGCAACTGCCTGGTGGCATTGGCGGATGCGCCGGCATTGATGCGCGATTTGTTTCAGTTCCGCTTTGACGGAAATTCGGAACTATCGGGCCACAGTTTCGGCAACCTTTTTATTACGGTTATGACCAGGGTGACCGGAGATTTCGAAAAGGCGATTAAGGAAACCAGCAAGGTCCTGGCATTAAGAGGGCAGGTGCTTCCTTCGACACTCGATAATGTGGTCCTGGTAGCGCAATACAAGGACGGCTCTACTACTACCGGAGAGGATAAGATCGTAAAGGCCCGCAAGCTTATAGAGAAGGTCAGCCTTAATCCCGGACAGCCGCAGGCAACCCCGGATGCGGTTAAGGCGATAAAAGAAGCCCAGATTATTATCCTGGGGCCCGGTTCGCTTTATACCAGCATTATACCGAACTTATTAATAAAAGAGATCTGCGAAACGATAGCTGCTTCCGCAGCGATCAAGATATATGTCTGTAACGCAATGACCCAAGTAGGGGAAACCGACGGTTTCAGCGCCTGCGACCATATAAGAGCGCTTGTAAAGCACAGTAACTCCCGTATCCTTGATTATTGTATAGTAAACACCGCAGAGGTGCCTTCGGAGATACTGAAGCGTTACGCCGAGGAAGATTCATACCTGGTCATTAACGACCGCAAGAAGATAGAAAATATGGGTTACCGGGTAATCGAAGACGATATCGGCGTTGTTGAGGCGGGGGTTATCAGGCACGACCCGGCAAAACTGGCAAAGATTATCATAGGGTTTTTTGAGGAGATTTAGTTTTTAAAAAATGGCTTTAATCAAGAAGGAGTTAATCGTAAAGAATAAACAGGGCCTGCATGCGCGGCCGGCAGCGCTCTTTGTGCAGATTGCCAATAAATTCGATTCGCGCATAAGTGTTCGGCGCGATGAAGAAGAGGTAAACGGCAAATCGATCATGGGGATACTGATGCTCGGAGCGGAAAGGGGTTCCAGCATTATCATCGAGGTCGAAGGCCAAGACGCGCACCTGGCGATAATTGAATTGGAAAAAATAGTGGCACAGGAAGAAGAGTGATGATTAAGTTAAAAGGCATAGCGGCAGCTTCAGGGATCAGTATCGGCCCCGCCTATAAAATAGGCAAAGAGGAGTTTATCATCCCCAAAGAGGCAATCAGGGAGAAGGATATCCCTGTGCAGATACAGCTTTTTGAAGAGGCCCTGATTAAGACCCGCAGAGAGATTATCGAATTACAAAAGAGAATCGGCTTCGAAATGGGGCAGGAGGAGGCGCAGATTTTCGATGCGCACCTCTTGGTTTTAGAAGACCGCATGCTTATTGAGGATGTTATCTCGCGCCTCAAGAAAGAGCACCTCAAGGTGGCCTATATATTCTCAGAGGTGCTTAAAAAATACATAAGCGTCTTTTCCAAAATCGAAGACGAATACCTTAAGGAGCGCACCGCCGATATTAATGACGTGGGAAAAAGGATATTGCGCAACCTCCTGGGTAAAAAGAGGACGGGGCTCTCGGAGCTCAAGGATAAGGTAATAATTGTGGCGCATGACATTTCTCCTTCGGATACCGCGGTGATGCATAAACAGAAAGTTTCCGCCTTTATTACCGATATCGGAGGCAAGACCTCTCATACCGCGATTATGGCCAAGTCCCTTGAGATCCCCGCGGTAGTGGGCATCGAAGAGGCAACGGCAAAAATTAGTTCCGGGGATATCCTGATAGTTGACGGCAATAACGGCTTAGTTATAGTAGGGCCGGATGAAAAGACCCTCGAGGAGTACCACCGGGAAAAGGAAAAATTAAAGGGCGCGACTCAAAAATTCCTTCTGGTAAAGGATCTGCCCGCCACCACCCTTGACGGCAAGAAGGTGGAGATAAGCGCAAACATTGAGTTTCCCGACGAGGTCCCGGCGGTAAAAATGCACGGGGGCCAGGGCATAGGGCTTTACCGTACGGAGTTCTTTTATATGAACAGAAAGGACCTGCCTACGGAGGAAGAGCATTACCAGGCCTATAAATATGTTGCCGAAGAGATGAAGCCGTATTCGGTGATTATCCGCACCCTGGATTTAGGGGGCGATAAGTTCCTGTCCCAGTTTGCCATCCCTCATGAGATGCAGCCTTTCCTGGGCTGGCGGGCGATACGTTTTTGCCTGGCGCGCCCCGATATATTCAAACTGCAGTTAAGGGCGATTTTGCGTGCTTCGGTGCACGGAAATTTAAAACTGATGTATCCGATGATCTCCGGAATAGAAGAATTAGAGCAGGCAAACAAGATTTTAGCAGAGGCAAAAGAGGAATTAAAGAAGCAGGGTACGCCCTTTAATAATAATATAGAGGTAGGGGCGATGATTGAAGTTCCCTCCGCGGCGATGACCACGGATATATTGGCGAGAGAGGCGAATTTTTTCAGCATCGGGACCAATGACTTGATTCAATATTCCCTGGCAGTTGACCGGGTGAATGAAAAGGTCGCTTATCTATACGAACCTGCGCATCCGGCGGTGCTGCGGTTGATTAAAAACATAATCGACTCCGCGCACAAGGCAGGCGTTAAAGTGGGTATGTGCGGGGAGATGGCCGGCGAGCCGGGTTTTGCTTTGATGCTTTTAGGTCTGGGGCTGGATGAATTCAGCATGCCCCCGCAGGTTATCCCGGAGATAAAATATATAATCCGCTCTGTCAACTTCAAGCAGGCAGAGGAGATTGCCCATAAGGCGATGCAGCTTTCCACCGGCACGGAAGTGGAAAACTTTACTAAATCAAAATTAGCGGAGATTCTCAAATGACTACCGATTTGAGTAACTTTTGCGGGCTCCAGATACAGTTAGACACCGAAAAGCCCGCTTTAACCTCGGGGGAGGGCCTGAATTTTTCCAAGCCCGGCGTGCGTACGCTGCAAGAGATGCGCGAAGTTCTGTTAGACAAAGCAATTAATGCCCCGCAGGAATTATATTATATGTACCGGGATGTTTACGAGATTAGCGATAAGCCGCTGCTGGAGAAACATTCTTTACGTTTCGACCTAACCTTGATTAAGCCCGACGCCCTGGGCAGGGAGCTGATGAAAACCGCCGGGCATTACCATCCGGGCAGCTTCGGAGAATTATACGAAGTAGTTGCCGGGCGCTGTTATTGCCTGATGCAGAAGTGTCTCGCTTCGGACTACCAGGCTATAGAGGAGGTTATTGTTGTCGAAGCAGCCGCGGGGGAAAAAATTGTTATCCCGCCGGGGTTCGGGCATATCCTGATAAACCCGGGACCCAAGCACCTGGTTACCTCAAACTGGGTAAGCAGCCGTTTCTCTTCGGAGTACGAGCTTTATAAGAAGGCACAGGGGGCGGCATATTTTGTCATTGGCCCTGCGGATAAACCCCAATTCATACCTAACCCCAATTTTAAGAAACTGCCCGGGATAAAATTTGTCAGGCCGGCCAGGGTAATTGAAAAATTCGGGCTTAGCTCTCCTGCGCCCATGTATCCGCTGATCAGGCAGGATGCGGGGAAGCTGGATTTTCTGAACCGGCCGCTGGGTTTTGATTATTCCGATATTTTTGTCAAACCATGACCAAGGCATTGATACTGGCAGCCGGTTATGCCACCCGGCTTTACCCGTTAACCAAGGAATACCCCAAGCCCCTGCTTGAGATTAGAGAAAAGCCGATCATCGAATACATCACCGATAACCTAAATGCGGCTAAAGAGATAGGGGAAATTCTGGTAATCACCAACAGTAAGTTTTTCCCCCATTTTCAAAGATGGCGCAAGAAAGCCCGCCTTGATAAGCCGCTAAGGATAATCGATGACCTGACAAAAGACAATGCCGCCAGGCTGGGGGCGGTAGGCGATATACATTTTGCGATAGAAAAAGAAAAACTGAACCAGGATTTACTGGTAGTAGGCGGAGATAATATCTTTGATAACAGCCTGGATGATTTTATTGCTTTTGCCGGAGATAAAGAAGAGTGCCCCACAATCGGAGTTTATGATATAGGAGAGGCTAAAAAAGCAAAGAAGTACGGGGTGATAAAGATGGATGCGCAGAATAAAGTTACTGTCTTCCAGGAGAAACCCCGGGAGCCTCTTTCTTCGCTGGTAGCAATGTGCCTGTATTATTTTCCCGCACAAAGCCTCAGGCTTATTAAGGAGTATATGGGTAAAGGCAATAAAAATTCCGATACCACAGGTTCCTACATAGATTGGTTAAGAAAAAAGACCGCTGTTTATGCGTTTGTATTCGGCGGGCGCTGGTATGATATCGGGGATATCAAATTCTATAACGAGGCGAAGTTCAAGTTTAGGGAGGGATAAAGAATGGCAATGCGCAAACATTTTTTTGCTTCAGAGTCGGTGGGAGAGGGGCATCCGGATAAGCTTTGCGACCAGATCTCCGATGCCGTACTTGATGACGTGCTCAGGCAGGACCCCTACGGAAGGGTTGCCTGCGAAACTTATGTTACCATGGGCCTTTTAATCGTAGGCGGAGAGATTACCACCAGCGCCTATGTTGATATACAGAAGTTAGCCCGCAAAATTATTAAGGATATAGGGTACACTCATCCGAAATACGGTTTTGACTACCATACCTGCTCAGTACTTAACAGCATCAACAGCCAGTCCCCGGATATCGCCCAGGGCGTTAATACCGGCGGGGCAGGGGACCAGGGGTTGATGGTCGGTTATGCCTGCCGCGAAACAGAGGAGCTTATGCCTCTGCCGATTATGCTCTCGCATAAACTGGTGCGCAGGCTTGCCCAGGTAAGAAGAGACGGCACCCTGAAGTATCTGGGGCCGGACTGTAAATCCCAGGTGACTGTGGAATATCACGACGGCCACCCTAAAAGAGTGGATTCGGTAGTCCTGGCCTGCCAGCATACGGATGATATCCTTGATTCTACGGGGGAGAGAATCTCCAAGAAGGCGCGCCGGGAGATGATTGAGGTGGTGGCAAAGCCTATCGTCAAAGATTATATCGATAAAGATACCAAATACTATATTAACGAGACGGGGAAGTTTGTGATCGGAGGCCCGCAGTCTGATACGGGGATGACCGGCCGCAAGATCGTGGTTGATACATACGGCGGGGTAGCGCCTTCCGGGGGCGGGGCATTTTCCGGGAAAGACCCGACCAAGGTTGACCGTTCCGCAGCGTATATGGCCAGGTATATCACCAAAAACATCGTCGCCGCAGGCCTTGCGGAGAGATGCCTGATTCATCTGGCCTATGTTATCGGCCGGGCAGATCCCTTGGCAATTATGGTCGATACTTTCGGAACCGGAAAAATTTCCGAGAACGAATTCATAAAACTGATCAGGCAGAACTTTGAATTAACCCCCCAGGGGATGATTAAGGCGCTGGAATTATTACGGCCGATATTCAAACAGACCGCCTGTTACGGGCATTTCGGCAGGACAGAGCCGGAGTTCAGCTGGGAGCTTACCGATAAGGCGCCGATGCTCAAAAAAGCGGCGAAGAAAATATAATTTCAGCAAATGTCATTGCGAGGAAGCGCCGCAGGTGCTGACGAAGCAATCTAAAAGGAGAGTCATGAAATACGACATCAAGGATATCAGACTGGCTAAAAAGGGCGCTTTGCGCATTGAATGGGCGCGCAATAATATGCCCGTACTCAGATTAATCCAAGAGCGCTTCAGAAAAGAAAAGCCGTTAAAAGGGATCAAGCTGGCCGCCTGCCTGCACGTGACTACCGAGACTGCCGTGCTGATGGAGGTTTTGCATTCCGGCGGCGCCGAAATCGTCCTTTGCGCCTCAAACCCTTTATCCACGCAGGATGACGTGGCTGCCTCCCTGGTAAAAGACCTTAAGATTCCGGTTTTTTCAATCAAGGGGGAGGATACAAAAACATACTACAAACATATAAATTCGGTTCTGGCAATTAAACCGGATATTACCATGGATGACGGAGCAGACCTGGTGAGTACCATCCACCAGCGTAAACCCGCAGAGCATGAGAATATCATCGGCGGCAGCGAAGAGACTACTACCGGAGTAATCCGTTTAAGGGCGCTGGCCGAACAGGGGAAGCTGCGCTATCCGATTATCGCCGTCAACGATGCCCAGACCAAGCATCTCTTTGACAATCGTTATGGGACGGGGCAGTCGACGATAGACGGGATAATCCGCGCCACCAATAAACTGCTGGCAGGCTCGGCTTTTGTGGTCTGCGGTTACGGCTGGTGCGGCAGGGGCGTTGCCATGCGGGCCAAAGGCATGGCGGCCAAGGTTATCGTGGTAGAGGTTGATCCGCTGCGCGCGCTGGAGGCGAGCATGGACGGTTATGAAGTGATGCCGATAAAGGATGCTGCCGCAGCCGGGGGCATATTTGTAACTACTACCGGCGACACCAGCGTTATCCGCGGGGAGCATTTTAAGCTGATGCAGGACGGCGCGATTGTGGCAAATGCCGGGCATTTTAACGTGGAGATAGATATCCCGGCGTTAGAAAAGTTAAGCCGGAGCAAAAAACAAATCCGCGATTTTGTCGACGAGTATATTCTGCGCGACGGCCGCAAAATTTATATTTTAGGCGAAGGCCGCCTGATCAACCTGGCTGCCGCAGAGGGCCACCCGGCGCAGGTAATGGATATGTCCTTTGCCAACCAGTCATTAGGCGCTGAATATCTGCTGAAGCACTACAGCCAATTGCAAAACCAGGTATATAAGGTCCCCGAGGATATAGATAAGAAAATCGCCAAGCTGAAGCTGAAATCAATGGGGATCAGGATAGATACGCTGACGAAAGAACAGGAGAAGTATCTTTCGAGTTGGGAGATCGGAACATAGAAGCAGTAGTTAGTAGATAGTAGTTAGTAGATAGGGAGACGGAAAACGCAGATGAAGAGAATAGCTGTTTTAACGACAGGAGGAGATGCTCCTGGTATGAACGCTGCCATACGCGCGGTAGTGCGCTGTGCCGTAAATAAAAAGGTAGAGGTACTGGGGGTCTTTCGCGGATGGCGGGGACTGATTAACGACGATATGAAAGAGTTGGGCCATCGTTCTGTCTCCGGCATCATTAATCAGGGAGGGACGATCCTGAAGACCGGACGCTGCCGCCAGTTTCATACCGAGGCAGGACAGGCAAGGGCTTATGCCACTCTAAAGAGGCATGCTATCGACGGTATGATAGTTATCGGAGGCAACGGAAGTTTTGCCGCCGCACACAGGTTCTATAAGAAGTATAAATTCCCCTGTATCGGAATCCCCGCTTCAATCGACAATGATATTAACGGTATCAACCTTACCATCGGTTCGGATACCGCTATTAACACCGCCCTCGGAGCGATCGATAATATACGCGATACCGCCACCTCCATGGAGAGGATCTTTGTAGTCGAGGTGATGGGGCGTGATTGCGGATATATCGCCTTAGCGGTTGCCTTAGGCGGCGGATGCGAAGACGTGATTATCCCGGAAAGAAAACTTGCCCTGCGGGCAATCTGCCGCGATGTGCTTAAGGGATACAAGAGCGGCAAGATGAGCTGGATTATCGTAGTTGCCGAAGGGGCTGGCCGGGCAGTTGATATTGCTAAAAAAATTACCCAATGTACACATTTAGAGACGCGCGCCGTTGTCCTGGGGCATGTCCAGCGGGGCGGCCGGCCTACGGCATTTAGCCGCGACCTGGCGCTAAAGCTCGGCCAGGCAGCAGTTGAGAAATTATTAAAAGGGGAAAAAGACAAGGCAGTTGCCTTTCATCAGGATAAATTTATTAGCGTGGATTTTGCAGTGGCCATAAAAAGAAAAAGAATCAACGTTGACCAGTGGTATAAATTAATAAAAATCTTAACGTAACCCGCCACAGATCTTGGCGGGTTCAATTCCCCGCCACGAATTATGGCGGGTCATTGAAGGAGTTGACCGCTATGGGAAGAAGGCCGCTTGATATTGAGAAAATTGCGCTGGAGCTGGTTTTGACTGACGAAGCCGAGGCGAAGAAAAAGTTAGCTAAGAAGATACAGAATATCGCCTACAAAAAAGGAGTCTACCCCTCCAGCATCCATGAATTTTATCTGGCCCGGGGAAGAGGTGAGTTTACCGGCTTTACCGTGCCGGCGATAAACTTAAGAACGATGACCTATGACTTGAGCAAGGCAATCTTCAGGGTGGCAAAGAAAAATAACGCCGGGGCATTTATCTTTGAAATCGCCAGGTCTGAGATGGGTTATACGGCTCAGCCGCCGTTAGAATATAGCTCGGTAGTCCTGGCAGCCGCGGTTAAAGAGGGCTACTGCGGACCGGTTTTTATCCAGGGGGACCATTTTCAGGCAAACCTGAAAAAATTTCAGCAGGACCCGGAAAAAGAACTGGAAGGCCTGCGGCAATTGATCGCTGAGGCAATCGGCGCGGGGTTCTATAATATCGACATAGATTCCTCGACGCTGGTAGATTTATCCAAAGCAACGGTTAAAAAACAGCAATACCTCAATTACGAAGTTTGCGCGAAACTGACCCAGTTTATCCGCCGCATAGAGCCAAAGGGGATTACCGTTTCAGTGGGCGGAGAGATAGGGGAGGTGGGGCATCAGAACTCTACACCCGAAGACCTGCGCGCGTTTATGGAGGGTTATAAAGAGCGCTTACGTAAAGGCCTGGTGGGGATAAGTAAGATCTCTATTCAGACCGGGACCTCGCACGGAGGGGTAGTACTTCCCGACGGCTCTATCGCCCAGGTAAAACTGGACTTTGATACCTTAAAGAACCTTTCCGCAATCGCCAGAAGCGAATTCGGCATGGGCGGGGCAGTGCAGCACGGGGCATCCACCCTTCCGGAGGAATTATTCCATAAGTTCCCGGAATACGATACCTGTGAGGTGCACCTGGCCACGCAATTCCAGAATATGATATATGAGAGCAGGCATTTTCCGCAGGGGTTAAAAAACAGAATGTATGAATGGCTCAAAACCAATGCCGCTGGCGAATTGAAAGAGGGCGAGACCGAAGAGCAGTTTTTATATAAGACGCGCAAAAAGGTATTGGGGCCGTTCAAGAAAGAGATTATGGGGCTGCCTCAGGGGGTGCGCGATGCCATTACCGCCGAGGTGGAGGAAAAATTCGATTTTCTCTTCAAGCAGTTAAAGGCCGTAGATAATAAGGCGCTGGTTGATAAATATATCAGCTTAAAACGCGTAATCAGCCGTAAACGAAAACCCGCCGCAGGCGTTGTGCACGACGG
>JADHYK010000032.1 GCA_016782485.1 Candidatus Omnitrophota bacterium | reverse complement strand
GTGGAGCTGAGGGGGATCGAACCCCTGACCTCATGCTTGCAAAGCACGCGCTCTCCCAGCTGAGCTACAGCCCCAAAATTTTGCGAAACAAAATTTTGGTCCTGAGGCCATCGGCCGAAGGACCTTCTTGCCTTGAAGGCACTTCGTCGTGGCTCGCCTTGCTCACCACTCCTCAGTGCCATACTTTTTGCTCCGCAAAAAGTATGGGCCCAAGTGGACTCGAACCACTGACCCCAGTCTTATCAGGGCTGTGCTCTAACCAGCTGAGCTATGGGCCCGAATTCTTAAATCGGGAGCCACCGCTCAGGCTATTTCTCCTGCGGGAGAGATGCTCCCGTCTGAAATTTAAATTAAATAGCCAAGCGCCCTTGCTCTCGCAAGGGATTTCCAAAAAATTTGATATGCAAATTTTTTAGAAAGGAGGTGATCCAGCCGCACCTTCCGGTACGGCTACCTTGTTACGACTTAGCGCCAGTCACCAATTTTACCTTCAGCCCTACTAGGTAGGGATTTCAGGTACCACCAGCTTCCATCGCTTGACGGGCGGTGTGTACAAGGCCCGGGAACGTATTCACGGCGGCGTAGCTGATCCGCCATTACTAGCGATTCCGTCTTCATGGAGTCGAATTGCAGACTCCAATCTGAACTGAGCCCACTTTTTTGCGATTAGCTCCACCTCGCGGTTTGGCAACGCTTTGTAGTGGGCATTGTAACACGTGTGTAGCCCAAGGCATAAAGGCCGTACTGACTTGACGTCATCTCCGCCTTCCTCCCGCTTATCGCGGGCAGTCTCCTTAGAGTGCCCCCCTAGACCTTACGGTTTTGAGAGTTGCAACTAAGGATGATGGTTGCGCTCGTTGCGGGACTTAACCCAACATCTCACGACACGAGCTGACGACAGCCATGCAACACCTGTGCAGGCTCCTGACTTGACAGGTGGTCCCCTTTTCAGGTTCCTACTTCCTGCATGTCAAGCCTTGGTGAGGTTCTTCGCGTAGCGTCGAATTGAACCACATGTTCCACCGCTTGTGCGGGCCCCCGTCAATTCCTTTGAGTTTTAACCTTGCGGTCGTAGTCCCCAGGTGGAGCACTTAACGAGTTATCTTGCGGCGCTGAAAGTAAACTCTCAACACCTAGTGCTCATCGTTTACGGCTAGGACTACCAGGGTATCTAATCCTGTTTGCTACCCTAGCTTTCGCAATTCAGCGTCAGATCTAGACCAGAGAGCCGCTTTCGCCACTGGTGTTCCTCCCGATATCTACAGATTTCACCCTTACACCGGGAATTCCGCTCTCCTCTTCCAGCCTCAATCCCGCCAGTTTTAGGAGCAGTTCTTTGGTTAAGCCAAAGGATTTCACTCCTAACTTTTCGGGACGCCTACTTGCCCTTTACACCCAATAAATCCGAGTAACGCTCGCCACCCCCGTATTACCGCGGCTGCTGGCACGGAGTTGGCCGTGGCTTCTTCTATAGGTACCGTCAGTTCTGCTTGTTAAGCAGAGTTTTCTTCCCTATTGAAAGAGGTTTACGATCCGAAAACCTTCATCCCTCACGCGGCGTCGCATAGTCAGGCTTTCGCCCATTGCTAAAGATCCTCGACTGCAGCCTCCCGTAGGAGTCGGGGCAGTGTCTCAGTCCCCGTGTGGCTGACCGCCCTCTCAGGCCAGCTACCCGTCAATTGCCTTGGTGGGCCGTTACCCTCACCAACTAGCTGATAGGACGCGAGCTCATCTCTAAGCGACAACTCTTACGAACCATCTTTACTTATAGCGGCTTATGCCGCCATAAACACATCAGGTATTACCCTCACTTTCGCGAGGCTATCCCCGACTTAAAGGTAAATTACTCACGTGTTACTCACCAGTCTGCCGCTATCCGCCAAAACAATAGCGGATCGCTCGACTTGCATGCCTAATCCACGCCGCCAGCGTTCACTCTGAGCCAGGATCAAACTCTCCAAAAAATTAGAGTAGTTTAATATAATGGCTCTTTGATTATTTTATTTTTACCTCTTGTGAATTGACCAAGAAAAATCTTACGATTTTCTTTGGTCCGCTTGGCTATTCAATTGTCAAAAGAGCGATTACCCCTTTAGGGGGGACAAACAAAAAGCGCTCCGACCTGATATCGGAGCGCCGTAAAATCTAGAAAAACGCGCCCTTTCCGGACGGAATCAAACACTACTTAAAATTTGTCAATTCGTTTGTTTTTTGCTTCACAGTATTTAGGGCCCTTTTTATGGGGAACATAATTGTACATTATGCCAGGCTTTTGTCAAGTATTTTTTTCAAAAAATATTACTTAAGAATTAAACCCCTTCTATTTTATAGGGTTACGCTTCTGCGCTACTGATACGGCCTATTTGGAAATTAACTCGGTTATCTTAAATATGGGCAAGAACAGGGAGATAACGATGCCGCCTATTATAATGCCCAAAAAAGCAATTACCAGCGGTTCGATCAAGCTGGTTAATGCGCTAGCCGTCGCATCCACCTGTTCTTCATAAAAATCGGCGATTTTATTCAGCATCTTCTCAAGCTGGCCGGTCTTTTCCCCGACGCTAATCATACTGCAGACAAGCGGCGGAAACACTTTGCTCTTTGACAGCGGCTGGGAGATAGGCTCGCCGGTACGTACACCCCTGGAGCATTGCTGCAACGCCTCCTCTACTACTTTATTACCCGCAGTCTTAGCGACAATCTCCAGGGTCGATAAGATCGCTACACCGCTTTTGGATAAGGTAGCAAATGTGCGTGTAAATTTAGCTATCGCTAACTTGCTAAAAAGCGGCCCTAAAACAGGCATCTTTAGCTTTTTCATATCAAAAATATAACGGCCTTTATCGGTATTTATAAATTTCTTCAAGAGAAAAAAAGACACCGCCAATACAATGATGCTTAATAGAAAGTAGCTTCTTAATGCGTCGCTTATCATAATCAGAACCTGCGTCGGAAGGGGCAGCTTTCCTCCCAGTATATCAAATATCCCCTTAAAAATCGGAACCACTTTAAGCAATAATACCGCCGTTATTATAATTGACATTGTAATTACTACCGCCGGATATGCCAAGCTCGAACGTATCCTCCTGTTGAGGGCCGCTGACTTTTCCATATATGCTGCCAGGCGGTTTAAGACCTCCGGCAGCGAACCAGAGACCTCCCCGGCTCTAACCATGTTCATAAAGAGCTCGGAAAATACCCGGGGATACTTTGCCAGGGCTTCGCTAAAACTTAACCCCTCCTCGATATCCTGCTGCATGGCCATGGTTATGTCTTTGAGGGTTTTGTTTTCGACCTGTTCGGTCATTATATTCAATGCATGGACCAGGGTAATCCCGGCATCGACCAGCGTAGCTAACTGCCGGATAAAGGCGATAAGGTCATCAAGTTTAACTTTTTTATCTTTGGCCGGCAGCTTGACTTTCCCTTTCGCCGCTTCAATTGAGACAATTATCAACTCTTTCTTATGCAGGGCATCGCCGACCTCCGATTCCGAAGCAGCATCCAATGCTCCGCTTACCGTGCGGCCGTTCTTGTCCTTTGCGACATAATGGTAGGTATCCATCTCTTTAGGGCTCCTTTTTATCCAGGGTCATAAACATCTACAATTTTAAGAAATGCCGCCACCACCCTAGGGTCAAACTGCCTACCGCTGTTTTTCTTAATCTCGGCAATCGCCGCCTCCTTGGAAAGCGGCTCCTTTCTGTAGGAACGCGCCGAACGCATCGCCTCATAGGCATCGGACAGATGGATGATACGCGCCCCCAAAAGAATGTCTTCCCCCTTCCTGCCTTCAGGGTAACCCGAACCGTCGTAATGTTCATGATGCTGCCTGACCAAAACGATCACATCGTTTAAAAAAGTAAGCGGCTCCAGAATCTGGGCTCCGGTTACAGGATGGCGTTTTATCTGCTCCCATTCCTCTTTGTTGAGAGTACTGGGTTTGCTCAATATACTGTCATCGATACCGATTTTTCCTAAGTCGTGAAGCTCGCATGCCTCCCTTATCGTCTCTGCCTCCTTAACCGGCAACCCCATCTCCCTGGCTATCGCCTCGGCATACCTGGCAACGTTCTCGGAATGGCTGTGCGTATAGTGGTCCCTGGCATCTATGGCCTGGGCAAGGGCCTTAATCGTACGCAGGTATGTCGAATGCAGGTCTTCATAAAGCCGGGTTAAATTCTTAGTTGACTCCTCTATTCTTTTTGCCAGAAGAATGTTCTGTTTCTCTAAGGTGACATTGTGCTCTTTTAAGCCCTGTATTAATTTATGGTTTGCAAAAAGCAACGAATGCAGCTGCGTGCCTTTCTTAATCAGAAACAATAATTTCTCTAAATTTAAAGGCTCGGCAACGAAATCATATACCCCAAAACCCACCAGCTCCTTTAATAACTGCGGATCATACTCTTCGAGATAGGCGATAATAATACAATCCGGGTCAACCTTCTTTAATCCGCTGATCAGCTCTTTATTGCCTATGTCAAATAAAGAGAATCTTACAAGTATAACGTCATGCGTATTCTCTTGCAAAACCGAGATGCCGCCGTTACCGCTGCGCTCAACCGACAAGGAAAACCCTCCCCTATCAGTTAAGTATTGCCTGAGAGCGCTGATTACGCTGTTATCGTCACAGATCAATAGAACCTTAGCCGCATCCACCATAGATTACTCCTCTGTTGTTATACTTACCGCTTCTTCCAGGGTAGTCAGGCCCTCTTTTATCTTCAGGAACGCGTCATCCCTTAAGGTTTTCATGCCGCATTTTTCTACCGCGTAGAGCTTGATTTCGTCTAAAGAATTCTTTTTAATAATCATCTCCCGCATTCCGTCATCAACCAGGACCGTCTCCAAAATCGCCAGCCTTCCGAAAAAACCCGTATCATTACAGTATTTACACCCCCTTGCTTCATAAAAAGTGGTTTTTTCTTTAAAACCGACCTGCTCTAAGAAATCTTGAGGGGGCTCTGTGGGTTTGCGGCATTTAAAACATATCTTACGGCAGAGCCTCTGGGCGCAGAGCATAATCAGGCTTGAGGTAACCAGAAACGGTTCGACACCCATATCGATAAGCCGGGTAATGCTGGAGATGGCGTCATTAGTGTGTAGCGTAGAAAATACCAGCTGCCCGGTGAGGGCGGCCTTAATGGCGATATCTGCGGTTTCCGGGTCTCTTATTTCTCCGATCATAATTACATCTGGACTCTGCCTCAATAAAGAACGCAGCCCCGAAGCAAAATTAAGGCCTATGTCAGGCTTGACCTGAATCTGAGTAATGCCTTCAATCTGATATTCCACGGGGTCTTCGATAGTGATAATATTCTTCTCGGGGGTATTCAACTGGGTCAATACGGAATAGAGAGTGGTAGATTTACCCGAACCAGTGGGGCCGGTTACCAGAATCATGCCAAAAGGCTTTGCTATTGCCTCCTTGAATACCGCCAGGGGCCCCTCCGAAAAATTAAGTTTATCCAACCCGACGGATAAATTGGATTTGTCAAGGGCGCGCAGGACAAATTTCTGCCCGAACGTGGTCGGGAGGCTTGAAACACGAAAATCCACCTCCCTGTTTTCGAACTTCACCTTGAACCTGCCGTCCTGAGGGATACGGTTCTCGGTGATGTCAAGGTTTGAGATAATCTTTATTCTGGCAATGATGGCATTCTGGTTTATTTTGGGTATTTTAAAAATATCGTGCAGCGCTCCGTCAATACGGTAGCGTATGCGTAAACAATCGAATTCCGGCTCGATGTGGATATCCGAAGCCCTCTTCTTTAACGCCTGGCTAAGCATCAGTTCCACTAATTTAACAATCGGGGCTTTCTCGCTTTCCTTCAGGGCGTTGCTCAGCTCGATCTCCTCCTGGCGAAGCAACTCCAGATCCTCCTCTTTCTGCACTGCCCCCTGTACTGTAGAGGCCTCATCTAAAATATCCTGCATACCCCTCGCCGCAGGATGAAAGTGGGTTTCTATGGCCCTGGTGACCTCTTCCTCCGGGCTGATGACCATATCTATATTAAACCCGGTAAGGGCTTTTAAATCATCTAAGGCAAAGACATTCAGCGGGTCGGAGACCGATACGGTAAGGGTATTGCCGATGCGCGATATAGGAATTAAATTATATAGTTTTGCCATCCGTTCAGGAACCAGCTTGATAACCTCCGGGTCAAATTTATATTTGGAAAGGTGCAGCGTGGGTATATAAAGCTGTTTGGATAGTAAAGATAATAACATCTCGCTGGAAATAAGCTCCTCCTCAACAAGCACCTGCCTTAATGGAATCCCCTTTCTTTTTTGTATCTCCAGCGCCTCGTCCAGCTGCTCCCTGGAAAGTTGTTTGCTTTGCAGCAGTATTTCGATTATATTATCTTTCAGTGTCTGCATTTATTTATAATACTCGTTCATCGGGAGCGGTGACGCGTAAAACTTCCTCTAGCGAAGTTATCCCTGCCAAAGCCGCCTCAATACCCTCCTGCCTCAACGTCTTCATCCCTTCCTTACAAGCCTGTTCTTTTATTACGTGCTCCTGGGCCTTCTTCAGGATTAGGTCGCGGATATTTGTGCTTAACATCAGGACTTCTGCAATGGCTGTCCTGCCGGCATAACCGGTCTTAAAACAGTAAGCGCACCCTTTGCCGCGGTAAAATTCGACACTCTCAGGCTGGCTCAATCCGAGTTTCAAATTCTGGGTGAGTCCTTTCTTTAAAAAATAACTTTCTTTGCAACGGCTGCAGACCTTGCGTATCAGCCGCTGTGAAACAATGCAAACAACTGAAGAATTAATCAGGTACGGTTCGACGCCCATATTAACCAGCCGCACAATTGAGCCGGGAGCGGTAGTTGTATGCAGGGTGGAAAGAACCAGGTGCCCTGTCAGGGCGCTTTTAATAGCGATATCCACGGTCTCGTAATCCCGGATTTCACCGATCATTATAACGTTAGGGTCCTGTCTTAGTATGGAACGAAGGGTTGCGGCAAAAGAAAGGCCTATCTCCGGCCTTACCGTCACCTGATTTATACCCTCCAGCTGGTATTCTATCGGGTCTTCTACCGTGACGATATTCTTCTCCGGGCTATCTACGAATTTCAATATAGAATACAGGGTAGTGGTCTTGCCGCTTCCTGTAGGCCCACAGACAAGTATCATCCCGTGCGGTAAGAGCGCTGCCTTTTTTAGTTTCGCAATACAAGCCTGGTTGAAGCCTAATTTTTCTATGTCGAGGGTAGCCTGGGATTTATCTAAAACGCGCATGGCAACCTTCTCGCCAAAACCGGAAGGCAGAATTGATACCCTGAAATCGACCTCCTTCCCCGAAAGCTGGACTTTAAAGCGGCCGTCCTGAGGGAGCCTGTGTTCGGCGATATTCAAATCCGACATTACTTTAACGCGGGAAACAATAGGGGGGTGCATCTTTTTCGGAGGGCTCTTCTGTTCCTGTAAGATTCCGTCTATACGAAAGCGTACCCTTAAGGTTTTCTCCATCGGTTCTATAAGTACATCCGAAGCCTTATTTTTAATCGCTTCCTCCAGAATCATATTGGTAACCTGGATTACCGGCCCCTGGCGGCTGATCCGGCCTAACTCCTGGTCGCTGGGCAGGATTTCTTTTTCCTCCTGGACAAATTCTATCGAAGAGACAGCCATCTCTTTAACCAGCTGATCGATTACCCCCTTGGTGGCATCAGGATAAGCCAGCTCTATCGTCTGCAATATGTCCTGTACCGAGGAGATGATCGGGTTTATTTTAAATCCGGTGAGCGAATTAACATGGTCTATGGCGAAGATATTCAAAGGATCAGCCATAGCCAGGGTAATAGTCTCGCCCATTTTTGACAAAGGAATTATCTGGTAATGGCGGGCTATATCTGCGGGGATGAGTTTTGCTACCTCGTAATCTATCTTAAAACGTTTTAAATCGATTAAAGGGAAGCCTAACTCGGCGCTTAAGGTCGAAATAAGCTCCTTTTCTTTGATGAATTTTAAATCGACAATGATGTCGCTGAGCCTTCCACCCTTATTCTTCTGGACCTCCAGGGCCCGATCAAGCTGTTCTTTGGTTATAAGCTTGTTATTAATTAATATCTCTGTCAGGCGGTCTTTTAGGGACAGCATTATCTTGTATCATTCCTTATCTTTGTAGCACTTCTCAATCGCCCTTTTGATATCCGAGGTCGTGGAAACGAAAACTTGGACGCTGCAAGCCGAAAGCAGCTCTACATCTTCAATAGCGTGTATATTAAGGGGATTGGACATGGCGACGGTAAGATTATTTCCGATTTTATCTATGGGCATAAGTATATACTGCCTGGCAACCCGGCCGGGAATAATACCGATAATCTGGGGGTCGATATCATAGTTGCTAAGAGGCAGATAGGGAAAACCGAATTGCGCGGTTAATGCCTGTGCGATATCTTCTTCTGTAGCAAAACCTATCTTTACCAGTACCTCACCGATAAGGCCGCCCTTTTCCTTTTGAACGGTTAAGGCCTTTTCCAGCTGCTGCTGGTTGATAATGCCCCGCTCAATCAGCAATTCTCCCAACTGTTTATTTATTATCCTTCTTATCGGCATTTATCCGGCTATGCGGTTCTTACCCTGTTTTTTTGCGCTGTTTACTAATTCGACTGCCTTCTTAAATAGAACGCCGGCGTCTACTCCGTCAACGGGGTTTTCGCTCACCCCGGCGCTAACGGTTATCTTTTTAGCGATATCCGGCTCTTCATTATAGCTGTATTCTATCTTCTTTCTGATATCTTCGGCTACGCCTTGAGCCTGGCGTTTATTTTTTTCCGGCAGCAGTATTGCGAATTCGTCTTCGCCGGTCCTGGCCACCCGGTCAATCTCGCTAACCGCACTCCTAATCAGCGAAGCAATTCTTTTGAGCGCGCTTTCCGCCGGAATAGCGCCGAAATTCTGCTTATACTTCTGGAAATTATCGATATCGATGAAGATGAGCGCGCATGGCCTCTGATAGATAACCGCCCTTTTAATCTCCTCCTGCAGGCGGCTGCGTAAAAATGCCTGGTTATACAATCCGGTAAGCGCGTCTTTAATCTCTAATTCCCCTGCGCGGCGGACGAGGATATCGTTTTCTAAGGCAATAGCGGTCTGTTTGGCAAAAATATCCAATAGCTCCAGATCTTCTTTTTTGTAGGAAAAACCCTCCTGCGCGTTACCTACGCCGAGCATACCGATGACCTTTCCTTTGAGGTAAACCGGCAAAATCAGGGTATTTTTTAACCTGAAGGTTTCAGAAAAAAAGCCAGCCGCATTGACAGGCAGCTTATTTTCCTTATCCACCACTAACGGCTTATTTAAATTAATAACCTTATCAAATAAGGGCCCTTTTGGCTCAATACGAATCTTTAGAAGATACTCCGCGTTTATCCCGCTTATCTCTTTCATGCGAAAACTATCCTCGCTGTCTTCCCGCAAGAGTAAATATGCTGCTTCGGAACCGCCCAGGAGTTGTGACTTATCAACTATAACCTTCAACACCTCCTCTATTTTGGCGCCCTGGGAGATAAAGTCGCTTATCTGCAACAGGCTGGAGAGCACTATTACCCGCCTCTGAATCTCCAGATTTATCTGGTTGGTCTTTTCTCCGTAACTCTTTATTTCATCCATATTGCCGCGGATACGCTGAGTGAGTTGATTTAAGGCCTTTCCCAGCTCGCCTACTTCATCCGGCCGCTCTACGTCTACCGTGCGCTCAAGGTCGCCGGCAGCGATTAATCTTGCTTCGCTGGTAACCGCAACAATCCGGTCAAAGATATCTTTAATCACGAAATACCCTATAACGGCGATGACAATGCTTATCGCGATTACCAGTATTACTTCTAATCTTACTCCCAGGCGGAGGAATATATATTCGGAGGCAAAATACAAACAGACAAATAACGGCAGGATAGACATAAGATAAAAAGATATTTTTAATTTATACTTTAGCCCGCGCGAAGCCAAAGAGAGTCCGTTAATATTTTTGCTCATATTTACCTCCGTCTCGAAAGATACTTGGCATCTTCGATGCCAAGTATCAATTCGGCCATATAACTTATGTCGCACTCTGTGCTCCATAAGTTATGGCCTCATTGATTATACCTTCTATCCTATTTAATGGCAATAGTTTTATCAAATTCCCCGAGCAGGGTTTGCTTATCTATGCCTATATCTATAAAATCCCATGGCAGAGCCACTTCTGACGGACGTTCCCCTAAATAAGCATCGGGGTCTATTTTTGATTCCCGAAAGGCCTCAGACCATTTCTCAAAAGAGAAGCAATCCCCCCAGGCATCGAACCTGGCGCCCTTTCTGAAAGCGCAACTTATAACCCGGGATAATCTTCTGTCTCCGCGGGAAAAGACGCCCTCCAGGAAACTCATATAACGATTCTGAAAATTTATCTTTAATCTTTTATTGCTTATCCTCTCCTTCAGGTATTGCTGTTTTTGTTTTATAACATCCATCCCTGCCATGCTGAACCACTGCAAGGGCGTGTGCGGCTTAGGGATAAAGGTGTTTACGCTTATATTGACAGCTGCCGCCGTGCCTTTTACCTGCTTTTTTAATTCCGAAACCCTCAGCGTAAAATCGATGATACCGTCTAAATCGCTATTCTCCTCAAAGGGCAGGCCGATCATAAAGTATAGTTTTACGTGTTGATAACCCGACAGATACGCTTCTTTAAGGGAGTTAAAGAACGCCTCTTCGTCAAAATCCTTGGCAATAATCTTGCGTAACTTTTGCGTGCCTGCTTCGGGGGCAAAGGTCAGTCCGGTTTTTTTCAGCTTGGCTATTAACGAAGCAATACAGCCTACTGTCTTTTTTGCTTTTATAGAAGGCAACGATATGCTGACCGTCTTCTCATTGAATAAAGCGCCGAGCTTACGTACCAACTCTTCTATCTGGGGATAATCACTTACGGATAAGCCGGTCAAAGAAACCTCTTCGTAACCGCTGCTGGCATAAGCCTGCTTAGCTAAATCCAGAATATTTTCTATGCCCCTTACCCTGCAGGGAAAATACTGCGACCTTGCCTGGCAGAAACGGCAGCTGTTCGGGCAGCCGCGCATAATTTCCAAGGTAATGCGGTCATGCACTATCTGAATGTAAGGCACCAGCCATTCTACGGGAAAAAAAGAAGAGTTCAGGTCTTTGACGGTACTTTTCTTTATCTTTACGGGCAGCTTGTCTGTTTTCGGCGAAAACTCCTCTATCCCGCCATGGGCGTTGTAGGTTACCTTATATAAGGAGGGCACATAAACCCCCTGGATTCGGGACAAATCAGATAAGAGTACCTCTTTATCTATCCTGCCTGTTTTAAAATCCTCTTTATGGCTGCGATAGGCCTCGATTAATTCCGTAATTGCGCCTTCTGCCTCTCCGATAAAGAATAAATCAAAGAATTCATGCATCGGCTCCGGGTTTAACGTACAGGGACCGCCAGCGATGACCAGCGGATAATTGCGGTCGCGCAGAGACGACTCCAGAGGAATACCCCCCAACTCCAGCATCGCCAGGACATTGGTGTAGCCAAGTTCGCTGCCTAAAGAAAAACCGATTATATCAAATTCCCTTAATCTCCTCCCGGACTCCAGCGAAAAAACTTCCAGGCGCTTATCCCTTAACATACCCTCCAGGTCATGCCAGCAGGAAAAGAGCCTTTCGCAACAGACGCCTTCCATGCTGTTAAGGATTCCGTAAATAATCCTCATCCCCAGGTTACTCATACCCACTTCATATAAATCCGGGAAGCAAAGTGCAAACTTGATATCGGCTTTAGCGAAGTCTTTCCTGGAAATATTCCATTCGCTGCCTATGTAACGGCCGGGTTTGTTTACCTGTAATAAGACATCGTCTAACAT
>JADHYK010000007.1 GCA_016782485.1 Candidatus Omnitrophota bacterium | reverse complement strand
GCGGTCACCTAATGGTCTTATCTCCATCTCTTACACCTCCCTCTTTATTGGTTATTAGTTATAGTGCGGTAAGTTAGCACTCGTTTATCTGGAGTGCTAATTATAAAATAAAAAAAAATCTTGTCAAGTGTTTTTTTTACTCAACCCAAACTGGCAAGTTTCTTACGCAGCTCTTTTATACTCAGCTCCTTGTCTTTAATCAGGGTGCCTTTCTCGTCCAGCAACCCCTGGAGTTGTCTTAACTGCTCCTGCTTCTGGGTAAGCGCCTCTTGCAACTGCGCGGCCTGCGCCTGGAGCATATTTTTTTGCCTGACATAGCTGCAGCCTGCGGCTAAGAAACAGAATAAAATCAAAAATAATAAAGTAAATTCAACCCTTTTAATGTCAAGTCCCTCTCAATTATCTCAATCCTCCGGCAATAACGCCTGATCAGCCGGATATTGCCTCCGGTGCCTATAACTTTAGCACGGCTGCCTATTTTCTTTTTTATCCCGGCAATCAAGGCATCGCTAAGCGCGGCAAAGCCGTAAACTATCCCGCTTAAGATGCTGTTTCCGGTGTCCCTGCCGATAAATTCCTTGGGCCGGCCTGGTCTTACCCTGGGCAATAAAGCAGTGCGCTCATAAAGGGCGTCCAGCGACATACTGATGCCGGGCAGGATTAATCCCCCCAGATATTCCTTGCGCCCGGAGATTACGTCAAAGGTAACCGCAGTGCCTGAGTCTACTATGATGCAGGGAGCCCCGTACAATACCGTTGCCGCAAAGGCGTTAACCAGCCTGTCCTGGCCGACTTGACTCGGCTTGCGGTAAAGGTTCCTCATAGGCACCCTCAAGCCCTCTTTACCTATTATATAGGGGCTCCTGCCCAGAAGCTGCCTTAAGTCCTTCTTCAGGGTTATGGTCTTATCAGGCACCACGCTGCAGATTATACTGTCGGAGATTGCGGCTTTGCCTAAAGCCGCTGACAGCCGCCTTCTGCTGTATCGGACAGTAGGGATATCAAACCTTTTTAGAATACTTTTACCCTTAAAAACCCCGAAAGATATGTTGGTATTGCCTATATCAATGGCCAATAACATAACTAAGCACGGGGACGCCCTTTTATCTAATCGGCAGGGTGTCCCCTATTGGGGACGCCCTTAGCTTTGGCTGGAAGGGCGTCCCTAAGGTTTTTGATTTCGTCTCTGATAACCGCTGCTTTTTCGAATTGTAAATTCCTGGCAGCCAGTTCCATTTCATATTCTAACTCGGATATATATTTATTCAACTCATATTCGTCTTTATCCTGTCCGGTTAAATCCTGCACGAATTCCTCGGCCTGCTCCAGGTCCTCAATGCCCTCTTTAATCGCCTTTTGAATTGAACGCGGAGAGATTTTATTTTTCCGGTTAAACTCAAGCTGGATTTCTCTGCGGCGGTTGCTCTCGGAGATTGCCTTTTTCATTGAACCGGTGATGGTATCCGCATACATGATTACCGTGCCGTTAATATTACGCGCCGCCCTGCCGGAAACCTGAATCAGGCTGGTTGCCGAACGTAAAAATCCTTCTTTATCAGCGTCAAGAATAGCCACTAAGGAGACCTCGGGTAAATCCAGGCCTTCTCTTAATAAATTTATCCCTACCAGGCAATCAAACTCCCTCTTTCTTAATGCCCGCAGAATCCGAGAGCGCTCAATGGTCTGGATTTCGGAGTGCAGGTATTTTACCCGCAGGCCCTTATCTTTGAGGTAATTCGTCAGGTCCTCGCTCATCCTTTTAGTCAGCGTAGTCACCAGTGTCCGCTCATTATTCTTTTCCCGCTTTCTTACCTCCTCTATCAAATCATCCAGCTGATTTTCCGTGGGCCTGACGATAATCTCCGGGTCCACCAGCCCGGTGGGGCGGATTATCTGTTCAATCGTCTCACCCCGGCTTTTTTTAATCTCGTAATCTCCGGGCGTAGCGGAGACAAAGACCGTTTTCTTTATCAGCTGGTTGAACTCTTCAAATTTTAAAGGCCGGTTATCCAGGCATGAAGGCAGGCGAAAGCCGTATTCTACCAGAGTCTCCTTACGGGCGCGGTCTCCTTCATACATCCCTCCTATCTGCGATACGGTGGCATGCGACTCATCGATAATGGTCAAAAAATCCCCCGGAAAATAGTCAATCATCGAATAGGGCCGTGACCCTTCGGGCCTGCCGGATAAGTGGCGCGAATAATTCTCGATGCCGTGGCAATAACCGATCTCTTTTAACATCTCCATATCATAATTGGTACGAGACTCAAGCCGCTGTGCCTCCAGTAATTTATTTTTGCCCCTTAAAAATTTAAGCTGTTCTTCCAGTTCTTTTCTTATGCTTGCTATCGCCGCATCAATCTTGTGCTGCGAGACGATAAAATGCTTGGCAGGATAAACCGCTATCCTTTCTAAAGCATTAATCACCTTTCCGGAAAGTGGATTTATTTCACTGAGTTTTTCAATCCTGTCGCCGAAAAACTCTACGCGCAAGGCCTTCTCCTGATAAGAAGGAAATACCTCCAGGCAATCACCCCTGACGCGCAGCCTCCCCCGGATGAATTCATAGTCATTACGCTCATATTGTATCTGAATAAACCTTTTAATCAGTTCTTCAGGCGAGAGTTCATCGCCTTTTTTTAGAAAAACCAGCAGCTCCCGGTAATCCTGAGGGCTGCCCAGATTATAAATACAGGATACCGAAGCCACGATAATCACGTCGTTCCTGCTCAAGAGCGACGTCGTGGCTGAGAGGCGCAACCGGTCCAGGCGTTCGTTAATCGAGGAGTCTTTTTCTATATAAGTGTCCGTGGAAGGAATATAAGCCTCAGGCTGGTAATAATCATAGTAGCTTACAAAGTACTCAACGGCATTATGCGGGAAGAACTCCCTGAATTCCGAATATAACTGCGCGGCCAGTGTCTTATTATGAGAGATGATCAGGGCAGGCAGGTTTATCCTGGCGATGGCGTTAGCCAGGGTAAAGGTCTTTCCGGAACCGGTTACCCCCAGTAACGTCTGGTATCTCTTTCCGGAAAGGACTGACTCGGTTAATTCCTCTATCGCCCCGGGCTGGTCGCCGCAAGGCCTGTATTTGGAGATAAGCCTGAAATTTCCCATTAATCCACTATATCAAGGCTTATATTTATGGTTTCTATTGAATGGGTCAGTTCCCCGATTGAAATAATATCCACGCCGCAGGCAGCAACCTGTTTTAGGTTCTCAAGGCCAATGCCTCCGGAGGCCTCCAGTTTTGTCGGCGGATGGTGGCTCTTGAATTCGGTTTTATTTCTGATTTCAACCGCCTCCTTCATATCGGAGAGGCTCATATTGTCCAGCATAATCACGTCGGGTTTAAAATGCAGGGCATGCCTGAACTCATCCAGATTCTGTACCTCTATCTCAATCTTAAATCCCTTGGGTACGCTGGGCAGCTTATCGTATCCTTCGGTAACCTTGATGTGGTTATCCTTAATCAGCAGCATCTCGTCAAGCCCCATCCTGTGGCTGTAGCCGCCGCCGATTCTCACCGCATATTTCTGCAATTCCCTTAAGCCCGGGAGGGTCTTACGGGTATCGGTGATTTTTACTTTGTAGGGCTTAATCTGCGAAACATATTCTTTGGTTTTAGTGGCTATTCCGGAAAGCATGCTTAATAAATTCAATGCTACCCTCTCCGCGCTTAAAATACTGCTTGCCTTTCCGGAAACCCTGGCAAGGACCTTTCCCTTCCTGACTAAAGACCCCTCTTTGACCTGCGCTTCAAATTTAGTCCCCGCATCCACTATCTTAAATGCCCTTTCTGCGGCCTTTAATCCGCAGGCTATACAATCCTGCTTGAGCAGAATATCAGCCGTAGTGATCTTATCCCTGGGGATGGTCAGTTGCGTGGTAATGTCGCCCTTGCCTATATCTTCTATCAGGGCACGGCGGATGACCTGGTCTAATTTTGCCGGGTCCAATGCCGGCTTCTTTTCCGAAAGAAAACTCTTATCTGAGCCCATCTTTTATTGCCTCCATTTTTTTAAACCTCCCCCGGAGTTCTTTTAATTTCGCCTTTTCGCTCTCTATTATTTCGCCGGGGGCTTTTTCGACGAAATTACGGTTCCCCAGTAATTTCTCCTTTGACCTGATTTCTGCCTCCAGTTTTTTTATCTTCTCCTGAAGCCTGTGTTTGTGTTTCTGGACGTCCGTGGCCCCTGAGAGGTGAATTACTATATGCATATCCTTTAGCACTGTTTCGAAAGTGCCGGCGGACTTCTTATACCCCCGGGCAAAGGAAAGCTCTTCCACTCCTGCCAGATTTCTGATATGTACCGCCATCTTTTGCAGCAGCTCTTTGCGTGGGCTGCTGGTTATGAAAATCCTGGCATTAATTTTCCCCTGCGCAGGTATCTCCAGCTCCTGGCGTATATTTCTGATTGCCGTAATCAATTCAATCAGACTGCTGAGCTGGGTCTCTGCCTTTTTATCAATAATCTGCTCCTGTATATGCGGCCAGGGCTGAATCATTATGCTATTGGCAGGGACAGTCCCCTTGGGGAGGAATCCCTGCAATCTCTGCCATAATTCCTCGGTAATAAAGGGCATAAAAGGATGTAAAACCCTTAAGGATTTCTCCAGGACTTTATACATTACCACCTGATTATGTTTGTTGCCGATATCGCTCTTGATCATCTCCAGGTACCAGTCGCAGAATTCATGCCAGAAGAATCCATAGAGCAGGTTTGCGGCCTCATTGAATTTGTAGGCGGCCAGATTTCTATCCAGCTCCTTAAGAACCGAATAAAAACGGCTCAATATCCAGCGGTTGACGATACCCAGGCCTTCTTTCTTTCCGCCAAGATTCTTGGCGGATCCGCCAATTCTTGTGGCGGAAAAGAAGACACAAAGGTCAGGGACTGTCCCCGCAGGGGACTGTCCCTGTTGCTGCTCTAAATTCATCATAATAAACCTTGAGGCATTCCAGATCTTATTGGCAAAATTCCTGCCCTGCTCAAAGCGCTCCTTTGAGAGAAAGACATCCTGCCCCTGCGCGGTAATGGAGATCAGGCTGAAACGCAGGGCATCTGCGCCGTATTCGGCGATAATATCCAGCGGGTCAATTATATTACCGAGGGATTTGGACATTTTTTTACCTTCGATATCGCGTACTGTCCCGTGGATATAAACGTCTTTAAAGGGGATCTCCTTTATAAACTCCATTCCCGCCATAATCATGCGCGCCACCCAGAAGAAGATTATTTCCGGCGCGGTCACCAGGACAGAGGTCGGATAAAAGTAGCTCAGGTCTTCAGAAGAAGAAGGGACTGTCCCTGCAGGGGACTGTCCCTTCTTCTGTTCGAAAGGCCAGCCAAATGTAGCGAACGGCCAGAGCCATGAAGAAAACCAGGTATCCAGGACATCCTCGTCCTGTTTAAGATTAGCGGATTTACATATCGGACACTCCTTGGGATCATCAATGCTTGCTAAGGCCAGTTTCTGACAATCGCGACAATACCATAAAGGAATGCGATGCCCCCACCAAATCTGCCGCGAAATACACCAGTCCTGAATGTTCTCCATCCAGTTCAGATAAACCTTGGTCCAGCGTTTAGGGTGAAATTTTATCCGCCCATTTTTGACCGCCTCTATAGCCGGTTTGGCCAAGGGTTTCATCTTGACAAACCACTGTTTGGAAAGATACGGTTCAATGATAGTATGGCAGCGGTAACAATGCCCGGCCGATAATTCATGCGGTTGGACTTTATCAAGGAGGCCCTTTTGTTTTAGGTCTTCAAGGATAACCTCCCTGGCCTCGAACCTGTCCATATCTTTGTAATCGCCGGCATTTTCATTCATCCTGCCGTCGGGATACATCACATTGACAAAACTTAGATTGTGTTTCTTGCCTAAAAGATAATCATTGGGGTCATGCGCAGGGGTAACCTTTACTGCTCCCGTGCCGAACTTCATATCCACCATACTATCAGAAATTATTTTTATCTCCCTGTTAACTAAAGGAAGGGTTATGGTTGTGCCGATTAGTTTCTTGTAACGCTTGTCATTAGGATTAACTGCCACGGCAGTATCACCCAGCATTGTCTCCGGCCGGGTGGTTGCGACTACAACATAAGCAGGGACAGTCCCCTTCGGGGACAATCCCTGCTTTAACGGATACCTCATATAATACAAATTCCCCTTCAGCGGCCGGTGCGGCGCCTCTTCGTCGGATAGAGCGGTCTGGCACCTTGGACACCAATTTATTACTTTGTCATCCTGGTATATCAGGCCCGAAGGTTTTTTGCTCCAAAGCTGGACAAACGCCTCTCTCACCGCCCTTGAGTACTCCTGATCCATAGTAAAACGCAGACGTCCCCAGTCGCAAGAAGCCCCTAACTTCTTTAGTTGGCGAATAATAGTAGAGCCATACTCTTCTCTCCACTGCCAGACCCTATCGATGAACTTTTCTCTTCCCAGGTCCTGCCGTTTAAGGCCCTCTTTAGCAAGCTTTTTCTCGACTACGTTCTGGGTAGCAATGCCGGCGTGGTCAGTTCCCGGCATCCAAAGGGACTCATCACCCTTCATCCGATGATAACGGATGAGTATATCCTGGATGGTATTGTTTAAGGCATGTCCCATATGCAGGATACCGGTGACATTGGGCGGGGGGATGACTATGCAGAAAGGTTTCTTATGGGGGTTAGGTCTTGCGGAAAATAAATTTTTTTCTTCCCAGTATCTATACCATTTGTCCTCGGTCTCTTTGGGGTTATAACGGGTAGGTATATCGGCCATTATAGAAACTACGCCTTATCCTTTAATAACTTATATTCAATACTATCCACTAAAGCCTGCCAGGAGGCCTCAATAATATTTTCGGAAACCCCGATAGTGCTCCAAGTCTCCTTTTCATCCTGCGACTGGATAAGCACCCTTACCCTGGAGGCAGTACCGGTCTTCTCATCCAGCACGCGCACCTTAAAATCAGAAAGCCGCATCTTAGAGAGTGTCGGATAGAACTCCTTAAGGGCCTTGCGCAGCGCGTTATCAAGCGCATTTACCGGGCCGTCACCTTCTGCGGCAGTATGTTCCTTCGTGCCTTTTACCTTTAATTTAATAATCGCCTCCGAAGTGATTTTTTTATCCGATTTTTTCTCCACTACCACCCGGAAGCCCTCCAGTTCAAAAAATTTCTTATATTTTTTGAGCGCCTTTTTTATCAGCAGTTCAAAAGATGCCTCTGCCGCTTCAAAATGATACCCTTTATGCTCAAGGCCCTGAAGCAGCTTTAAAATCTTTTTAGTCTGGGGATCCTTTTTATCCAAATTCAGCTCCAATTCCCGGGCGCGTAAGAGGATCCCCGTTCTGCCGCCTAACTCGGAGACCAGGACCCTGCGGTGGTTGCCGACAGAGGAAGGGTTTATATGTTCGTAACTCTTAGGGTTTTTCATTACCGCATTGATATGCATTCCGCCCTTATGCGCAAAGGCAGAGATGCCGACATAGGGCTGGTCATTCTTCTGCCTGAGGTTGCTTATTTCGCTTACAAAATGCGAAACCCTGGTCAGCTCCTTCAGCTTTTCGCCGCTGATACAATCAATGCCTAATTTCAACTTGAGGTTGGCGATAATCGGGATCAAATCGGCGTTACCGCAGCGCTCCCCGATTCCGTTAATCGTGCCCTGGACCATATCCGCGCCCGCCTCGACAGCGGCAAGCGAATTTGCCACTGCCAGGCCGCAATCATTATGGCAATGAATCCCCAGCCGCACTTTTATCGCAGGGCGTATCTGGCTCGTCACCCGCGAGACCTCCGAGGTAATCGTCCCGCCGTTGGTATCGCATAAAACAACTGCCTCTGCCCCTGCCTGGCAGGCGGTATCCAGGCAGCGCATAGAGTAGTCTTTATCAGAACGGTAGGCATCAAAAAAATGCTCCGCATCAAAGAATACCGTAATCCCTTTTGCGGCGAAAAAACCCACCGTATCCTTAATCATCTCCAGATTATCCTCAAGGCTGACCTTGAGCACATCGCTGATATGCAGGTTCCAGGTCTTACCGACGATGGCCACGTGTTTAACCCGGGATTTCAGAAGCGCGCTTAGATTGGGGTCCCTGTCCGCTTTGAGGCCGGGGCGGCGGGTCATGCTAAAAGCGACAAGGCAAGAACCCTCTAGCGGCTGGCGGGAGACTTTCAGAAAAAACTCCATATCCTTGGGGTTTGAGCCGGGCCATCCCCCTTCGATATAATGAATACCCAGCATCGCTAATTCCCGGGCAATACGCAGCTTATCAGTTACCGAAAAGGAGATTCCCTCCCCCTGTGAACCGTCGCGTAAAGTGGTATCGTATAATTTTAGGTCTGCCATCTTGTGATTCTCCTGTTTTTATTTCCCCAGCCCGAACTTGGCATGCAATGTCCTGACCGCTTTCTCGGCAAACTTCTTCTGGATTATGCAGGAGATGCTGATATCGGAGGTAGAGATCATTTCGATGTTGATTTTATTATGCGCCAGCACCTCAAACATCTTTGCGGCCACTCCGGGATGGGATTTCATCCCCACTCCGACAATAGAAACCCTGGCGATATCCTCATCCAGCAACGCCTCTCCCGCCTTAATATTGGCGGCAACCCTCCTGGTAATCTTCATCGCCTTGTGCGCCTGCGCCTTGCTCACCGTAAAAGATATGTCCGTGGAGCGGGTATGGCTTACGTTCTGGACAATCATATCCACGTTTATGCCTTGGTTGGAAAGTTTTTTAAATATCTTTGCCGCCACACCCGGCCGGTCAGGCACGTTGCAGATGGTAATCTTTGCCTCCTGCTTATTTAAAGTTATGCCGCTTACCATTACATCTTCCATCCTTTCTGCCTCCTTGACAATCATGGTACCGGGGTTATCGGAAAATGACGAACGCACATGTAAAGGCACATTGAATTTTTTTGCCACTTCGATGGAGCGCGCCTGCATCACCTGTGTCCCCAGCGAAGCCATCTCCAGCATTTCATCGAAAGTAATGGACCCGATCTTTTTTGCCCGCGGCTCTATACGCGGGTCAGTAGTGTATATCCCTTCCACATCCGTATATATCTCGCATTCATCGGCCTTCAATTCGCTAGCCAGGGCAACGGCAGTAAGGTCTGAGCCTCCGCGGCCCAGGGTGGTGATATCCTGGTTCAAAGTCACGCCCTGGAATCCGGCGACGATAACAATCCGGCCCTGGCTCAACGCTTCCTTTATCTTGTCGGCGTTTATCTTTATAATCCGCGCGCGGGTATGGCTTGAGTCGGTGATAATCCCCACCTGCGCGCCGGTAAAAGAGATAGCCTCCAGCCCCAGCTTATGTATCGCCATTGCCAGAAGCGCGACGGAGATCTGTTCCCCCGTGGAAAGCAGCATATCCATCTCCCGTTCCGAGGGGTGCGGGTTAATTTTATCTGCCAGCTCGATTAATTCATCAGTAGTATCTCCCAGGGCCGAAACTATTACCACCAGGTCATAGCCTTTTTTGCGGTAGCCCGCTATTCTCCTGGCTACTTTCTGTATGCGCTCGACGTTTGCCACCGAAGAGCCGCCGAATTTCTGCACGATCAATCCTTTATGCATAGCCTTTATGTTTCTCCTCAAGTTAAAATTACCGCCAAAGCGCGTTTAACCTTTTATAAAATAGCCCATCAGCTCATAGCCTTTCTCAAAATAGAGCTCGGACTTCTCTGCTTCCTTTTCGCTGTAATTAACAAACTGCCTTCCTACGATATCTTTGCCGAAGATACCGAAGGGCACCGGCTCGCAGGTGTGCGTCCTGACTGAAATCGGCGTGGGGTGGTCAGGAAGTACAAGGATGCGAAACTCTTTCTTTTGTTTTGCCTCCTCCAGCAGAGTCCCCACAACCAGCTGGTCAAACCGCTCAATAGCGGTAATCTTTTGCCTTAAATCGCCGTTATGGCCGGCCTCATCAGGCGCCTCCACATGCACAAAGACAAAATCTTTGTTCTCAAGCGATTTTAAGGCGGCCTTTGCCTTTCCTAGATAGTCGGTATCATAATAGCCGGTTGCGCCGGGGACATTGATCACCTCTAAGCCCAATATCCTGCCCAGCCCCTTTAACAGGTCGACCGCCGAGATAACGCTGCCTTCAATGCCGTATTTATCGTAAAATTTCGGCAGGGCGGGCTTTTTACCCTGCCCCCACAGCCAGATCATATTGGCGGGGTTCTCCTTCAGGTCTATGCGTACCAGGTTTATCTCGTGTTTCTCAAGGAGCTGGCGTGAATCCTGCATTAATTTTATAATGACATCCGAACCGTCACCTTTGGGAAGATTGGCGGAAATACTTTTTCCGGTAATGTCGTGGGGAGGGGTGCATTTTACATATTCGAGGTGCTGCTCATGCCCCCTCTTGGCAAGCATCAGGTGCCTGTAGCTTACCCCCGGATAAAACCTAAGCCTGTTGGTGCCGAGTTTTTTCTCGATAAATTCCATCAGCACCATTGCCTCTTCGCTGCTGATATGCCCGGCGCTATAGTCTATGAGCGTATCGCCGCCAGCAGTGATTAAATTACAGCGGAAGGCAACGTCGTCCTCCTCCAATTCTACGCCTAAATTAGCCGCCTCCAGAGGCCCCCTGCCGGTATAGTAAAGCTTGGGGTCATAACCTAAAATAGAGATGTGGGCCACATCAGAAGCAGGGCTCATATTATCGGGAATGGTCTTGACCCGGCCGAGCCTTCCGAACTTTGCGATATAATCCATGTTTGGGGTCTCGGCAGCCTCTAAGGGCGTACGCCCTCCTAATTCATCCAGGGGATAATCACTCATGCCGTCGCCGACTAATAATGCGTATTTCATTTTATAGACCTTAAAAGCCTGTCTGCTAATTCGTTTTTACTTTTTGCCATGGCGATACAGCCTTTTCTGTCAATAATGAACGCCCGGTAAGGGGTAATTCTGTTTGCCACGATAAAATCAGCGCCTGCCTTAATCAGTGCCACCCTCCCGCGGCGAACTAATATATTATCGGAAACACCCGGCTCCAGTTTGAACATGATTATCTTTGCCTTCGGGGCATAACGGCGAAGTAAAAGAATAATTTTCGGCAGGGGTTTCAGTCTTAAAACCTGCTGCCTTGCGGAACCGAGTTTAGCTTTACCTGTGCGCTGCGGTTTAAAATCCGCAACCGCTGCATTATGGATGATCAGGTCATACCTGGCTGAACGCAGCTCTTTGATAATCTTATTTTTTAATTCCCCGAAGAACCGAAAGCGCAGCAGCTTTATTTTTTCAAGCGGCCCGGAAGAGCCGACGGGGCCCAGAAGCAGGGTAACCCTTGCGCCCAAACGCTGCAAATTCCTTGAGAGTAAAATCCCGGTTTCACCCGTAGCGATATTGCTGATTACGCGGACACTATCTATGGGGACCCAGGTCGGCCCGGCGGTAATTAGAACTTTTTTTCCTTGCAAAAACATTTTAGCAGATAGCGATTAGCGGTTAGCGGATAGCGGATAGAAAATCTTTTCTATACGCTAAACGCTATACGCTATACGCTAAACTATTAACAACCTATTTCTTCTAATATAACTTTCAACTCCGCCTTTACCAGCTTAGGTTTAGCTACGGAAGATATTGCCCTCTCCGGGTCTTTCAGTCCGTGGCCGGTCAATATGCAAACGATCTTCAGGGACTGACCCCGAAGGGGTCTGTCCCTGAAGTAACCTTTTTTGGCAAGCTTTAATAAGCCGGCGATTGAGGCAGCGGAAGCCGGCTCTACGAATACGCCCTCCCTGGCTGCCAATAATTTATAGGCATCGAGTATCTGTTTATCCGAAACCATATCAATGAGGCCGCCGGATTCATCACGGGCCGCTACCGCGGCCTTCCAGCTTGCCGGATTCCCTATGCGTATTGCCGTAGCGATGGTACGCGGATTCTTTATCGGGCGGCCTTTCACAATCGGGGCTGAACCCTGCGCCTGGAAGCCCAGCATCGTGGGTAACTTTTTTATCTTTGCCGCTGCCTTATATTCCTTATACCCTTTCCAATAAGCGGTAATATTCCCCGCATTGCCTACGGGCATGACCTGAAAATCCGGGGCATCGCCTAAATAATCGCAGATTTCAAAGGCTGCTGTCTTCTGCCCTTCAATGCGATACGGATTAAGGGAGTTAACCAAGGTTATGGGATATTTCTCTGCAATCTCTCTGACTAACTCCAGTGCAGCGTCAAAATTTCCTTTTACCGCGTAAACAAACGCCCCGTGAATAAGCGCTTGAGCTAATTTACCTAATGCAATCGCGCCGCTGGGGATAAGCACGACGCATTTGATGCCGGCCTTTGCGGCATAGGCCGCTGCCGAAGCAGAGGTATTGCCGGTAGAAGCGCAGATTACCGCAGCGGAACCCTCCTCGCAGGCCTTGGAAATTGCCAGAGTCATCCCGCGGTCCTTAAAAGAACCGGTAGGATTTAATCCCTCATACTTCAGATAAACCTCACTGCCAACTAACTTACTCAGGTATTCTGCGTGTATTAAAGGAGTATTGCCCTCCTGTAAAGTAATAATTGGGGTTTTACCCGTTACCGGCAGGTATTTCTTATACCTGTCAATTACTCCGTTATAATTCATACGTCCTCTATCCTTATCGCCACCGATTTTTCCTTTATGGCATCCAACCGGTCAATCATCGATAAAGCGGTGCGTAATTCTTTCTCTTTTGCCTCATGTATTACCATCACAATCGGCACAACCCTGCTTTTTCTCCTTTCCTTCTGGGTGACGGAGGCGATGCTGATGCCGAACTTGCCCAGTATCCCCGATATCCTGGCCAACACACCGGGCTTATCAACTGCGTTAAAACGGATATAGTAGCGGCTCTCAAATTCGTCTATACTGCGCAGCCTCTTTATCGACTTATCAGGCAGCAGATTGAAAGTCGGCCTGAAAAGCCCGGCCTTTATATCCCTGGTAAGGTCTACCACGTCGGCAACCACTGCGGAGGCAGCTGAGACCTGCCCCGCGCCGGGCCCGTAAAAAAGAATCTCCCCCGCCAAATCGCTCGATACGTAAATAGCGTTAAATACCCCTCCCACGGACGATAAAAGGTGTTTTTTCGGTATCAGGGTAGGATGCACCCTTACCTCAAGCCCGTCGTATTCCTTCTTGGCGATAGCCAATAATTTTATCTGGAAACCAAGCTCTTTGGCATAGTTTATATCAGAAGGGGAGATTCTTGATATACCTTCGATGAATATGTCTTTAAGCGGGACAAGCCGCCCAAAGCACAGATAAGTCAGGAGGATCAGCTTGTGTGCCGAGTCTATGCCTTCTATATCCAGAGAAGGGTCCCTCTCGGCGAAACCTTTAAGCTTAGCCTCTTTTAGCCCTTGAGCAAAACTGCAGTTGTCAGAAGACATCTTGGACAATATAAAATTGGATGTCCCGTTTAGAATACCGTATATACTGCTGAACTTATTGGCGACTAACCCTTCGCGCAGGGCCTTTATTATCGGAATACCCGCTCCCACCGCGGCCTCAAAATAAATATTCTTCCTGCGGTCGGCTGCCAATGCAAAAAGCTCCGGCCCCTCCTGGGCAAGCAGGGCTTTATTTGCGGTAACAACATCCTTGCCCTTTTTGAGGGCCTCGGTAATGTATTCCTTTGCCGGATGTATGCCGCCCATTAATTCAATCAGGATATCTATCTGGGGGTCGTTGATAACCTTTGCGGCATCCCTGGTCAGCAGGCTCTTATTGACCGTAACATTCCTCTTTGAAGAAATATTTTTGTCGCAGATCTTTCTCAAATTCAGCTGCAACCCTATATTGCTGCAAAAATAGGGTTTTTTCTCCTGCAGGATCCTGACTACTGCGGAACCGACGTTCCCGAATCCAATAAGGCCTAAATTTATGGTTCTCATTTACTATCCCCCTGTTTTACTTTTTCAGGTAATAATCTACGGTTTCCCCTATCACCTTTCTATGCTTATCGTCAACGGAAAAAAATTCAACCCTGGTGTCATAAATCAAGTTTTTGGTAATCTCTCTTGATTCTATCACCCTGCCCACCAGAAAAATCGGATCCGGGTCAAAGGGCAATCTTATCTCCACGGCAAGGTTTGTAGACGATTCAAACTCCCGGTTGGTAGTAATGAGCATCCCGCCTAAACTCAAGTTTTTAGTCTGGCTGATATCTACGTTGTCATGCTCTTGGAGTATCCGGTAAGATACTACGAAACGGCCGTTTGCGCGCGGGTGCCTGCGTCTTTCAGGTCCGGTATATGACATATTCTCGCCTCCTTCTGAAGAAATCTATCGGGGAGGTGGGACTTGAACCCACGACCTTTTGAACCCCATTCAAACGCGCTAGCCAAACTGCGCTACTCCCCGGTCACTCACTATAGCTTATTCACTGCTTTATATCATCAAAGAACGGTTTTAGATGTCTCTATTACTTATCTTTTAATCGTCTGACGTTCGTTCCTTAGGAGGGGGCAAACCCCCTCCTAACGCTTAAACCTAAATTTATTTTAATTTGGTATCGCTGTTCTCCCCCAAACGTGGGGAAATTCTTTCCCCACACCCCTTTGATGTTTTTGACAATCAAAAACTTATATCCGCCTTCGGCGGATAATTGCCAAAAACATGTCGTTACCATGTTTCTACTACTCTTCCTTCTTTATCCTCCCCATCAAATCTTCAAAGGCCTTGAGAGGGGATTTGTTTTTATACAGAACGCGGTAGACCTCCCTGGTTATGGGCATATCCACTTTATATTTGAGGCTTAAGGCGTATGCCGACTTTGCGGTAGGAACACCCTCTGCCACCATCTGCATATGCGATTGGATTTGGGCAAGCGTTTTTCCCCTGCCGATCTCTTCACCGACAAACCTGTTACGGCTATAGGGGCTGATACAGGTAGTCACCAGGTCGCCCAATCCGCTTATTCCGCTGAATGTACTCGCCCTGGCCCCCATGGCACTTCCGAGCCTTGCGAGTTCACTTAACCCCCGTGATAAAATTGCCGCCTTGGTATTGGCGCCGAACTTTAATCCGTCGGAGATACCGCAGGCGATGGCAATTATATTCTTTAAGCTCCCCCCCAGCTCTACGCCGATTACATCATCGCTGGTATAGACCCTGAACCGCCCGGAGATAAATACATCCTGTAAAAATTGCCTTAATTTTTTCTGCCGTGAGGCGATTACCGCTACCGTCGGTATGCCGCGGGCTACCTCATGGGCAATTGTCGGCCCGGAAAGCACCGCTGATTTCAGGCCGCCTAATTCATGGTGGATTATCTCGGACATCCTCTGCAGAGAACCCACCTCTATGCCTTTGGCGGCGCTCAAAATCATCGCATCGCGGCTAAACCCGCACCTTTTAACCTGCTTAAGGATGCGGCGCATATGCTGAGAGGGAACCGCAAGCACGATCAATTTTTTATCCTTAAGCGCCCTGGTTAAATCATGGGTAATCTCTATCCCGGCGGGGATTTTTATGCCGGGCAGAAACTTTATATTTATTCTTCTTTTATTAACGCGCCCGGCGTAGCCGGCAAATGCGCCCCAGACGGTTACATTGAAACCTTTCTTAAAAAGCATGACCGCCAAAGTAGTCCCCCAGCCGCCGTCACCCAGGATAGCGATATCCAGCTTCTTCATTTATATGTCCTTAAGTCTCCTTTAAAAGAAAATGCACTTTTGGATAAATATGCGTAGAGTTCTTTTCTTCTATGGTAATAAAGCGTACCCCTACATGATAACTATCGTCCTTTGGCTCCACCCTGACTACCTTGCCGATGACGCCGCTCTGATAAATCAGGGCCCTCTTCTCCAATGCCTGGCAGAAGTCCAGCGTCGAGCGGTCAAAGGATAGCCATAATATGTCATCTTCTTTAACTTTCTCCCTGACGTTGCACAACAACCCTGCCCGGCTGATATCCGAAGTATACCCGTTAAGCAGCTTTGAAAGGGTCTCTTGTTTGCATACCTTAAAGCCCAAAGGTATAACATAGTCCAGCCTGGTAAATTCCCTGCGCTCCGGCCCGGTATAAAATGAAGCAGCCACTATTTCACCTCTAAAGTAAATTTATTGGTCCTGGTCTTTGCCAGGTCCCAAGCATAATCGTAAAGATGCAGGCCCTTGCTCACTGCGATTATCTCTCCGTCCTCCACGCCGATCTCCTCAGCCATATAGTGCTTGACCAGCTGCAGCCCGCCCAGATTGGACGGAAATCCGCCCCAGAGGTCCCAAGAGCGGAAATAAAGGATAAAATGCAGTTTTCCGTAGCGCACCCTTGTATCTATTAACCTCAGGCAGGGGGGGTCGGCTAACTTTATATCCGAAGGCATGCCGATCTCCATAATCGCCTGGTTAGTGCCGTAACCCTCGTCCTTATAAATCCTGATTACCTCCTCTATCTGATTCACCTCCAGGGGCATCTCGCGGGTCATCTCTTTGCCGTCTATATTCTCTTTTATTCTTACCTTGGGTTCAACCAGCCTTTCCCCGTATGTATAATCTTCAGTCTCCGTCTTTGTGCCGGTTAAAAGGTAGCTTAAGTATCCCTGGATATATTCCATATCAGTGGGGGCGGGGATACTCATCCCCTCGGGGATAATCGGGATGATCTGGTGCGCGGGCTTTCTTACCCTTAAGGTTACAAAATCGAACTCCAGCCGTTTCTGCCCTTTGTAGCTTCCGCGGGTTATGCTGTAAACATGGCCTTTCTCCAGAATCCCGCTTAAGGCCTGAAACCATGCGTCATCCAGGTCAAAGGCGTCGATAAAGACCGGCTGCAGAAAATTACGGTTCATAGACTAAATATTATACGCAAAATCAGGGGCCATATCAAGGGTATTTTGGAAGGCGCTTAGCGACCCAGCTTGAGTTCAAAATCCCTGGTGCCGTCGTTTAAAACAACGCTGTTTCGTTTTATTTCTATAACGCGGCATCCGCTTACGCTATCGGCTTTTTTAACGACCTTGTTGTTTATTATCGCCAGAGGATTATTCTCGTCCCAGAGTATGCCGCTTAAAGTAATACTGCTGGCCTCTGCGGCCTGGCTTTTGGCTACTACGGGTGCTATCGCGGCAAAAGGGTCTCTTTTTAGCTCCAGTTTCTGGCCTTCCTCCTCCTGAATCTGATATTGGTGCTTAACCGGCATTGCCGCCTGCGCGGCCTTTGTTTTGGGAATTTTATCTGCGGCAAGAGGGATATTTTTAACTCCGGGATTAACGGCGGGTGGGGCGCTTCGCTTAGGCCTCTTTATTGCATTATTCACCGCAAACAATAATACTACTATCAAAATAGCGGTCAGGACAAGTTCAATTAAACTCTTTTTCTTCATCCTTTAAGGCAATAAATATAAGTTAAGCTCCAGAGCGATATCCAGCTTCTTTATATCGCTCTTATCTCTGGCGACCTTTAAGTTCTCTAAAGTAACTAACGCCGGCAGGGACTTCTCTAAACCCTCGGCGTATTTGACGAAATCCGCAAAAGAGCAGTTCATCTGGATAGAGACCGGCACATAGTAACAGGCCCTGTTCTCGATGAGCACCCTCTCTTTATCTATAAGCAGCGGCCTCATCGGTTCAGACTTAATCGATTCCAATTCTATACCCAGCCCTTTTGCAAACTCAGAAAAAAACTTTATGCTCTCTTCTTCTTTGGACGGGAACCCGGCGGAAAGCTCCTTATCCCTGGCCTTAAGAGAAGCCATGCCCTGGGCTAAACTTACACCCCGGCCTAAAATCGCCTGGATTGCCTGAATCTGGTTCTCGGTAAAAACTAATTCTGCCTTCAATCTTCTGAGCGTATTCCTGCTGGGCAGATAGAGAAAAAGCCATACTGCTACAAATACCAGTAAAAGTATAAGCGCGATAATCGTTATTTTTTTCTGCGCTAAAGTCAGGTTAACTTTTGGCATGATGATTAATGACTTAAATCACAGGTTATTTCAAACTGCTGGCTGCCGCTTATGTTATGCGAAGAGACAAGCGTGGCTTCGCTGATAAACGATGAGGCCTCCAGTGTTTTGATAAAATCCGTTAATTCCGACTCGGCCGTATTTGTCCCGGCCAGGACCTGCCCTTTGAAAGCAAGGATATGCCGCTCCTGGTCCAGCGATAATTCGTCTATAAAAATATTGCCGGGGGTAATGTTGCTTATCAGCTTTAACAGGCCGAATACCGGGACTTTATTAAGTTTTATTTTATGGATAAGGCCCTCTTTTAATTCGATCCTCTGCTTCAACGCCTTTACCTCTTTAATGCTTTCCAGGTGGGCATTAGCGGTTTTGAGCCGGTTTTTATAATCCTGTATCTCCAGGTTAAAAATAAACAAAAAAAACAGGAATATTGCCGCCGCGATTATGGAAACAACCCGCAGGGAAAGTTTCTGCAAGGACTCTGCTTTTTGGGTTTTTATTTCATGCGGCAATAAATTAATGCCCTCTCTCGCCCCTAAGGCCGCTCCAATTACGCCGGTTATCTGGTTGTGCTGGCTACCCAGATTTTCTTCCGCTCCTTTTTCTATATCAACGCCTCCGGGGAGAGGCAGGACTGACACCGGTATGCCCAGCTCCTTATTCAGATAAAGGTCCAGATTCTTTAAATTCGCCCCTCCTCCGGTAAGATATAAAATACCGGGGGCCTCCTCTCTGAAATTAGCACAAAAGTAATCGAAGGAACGCTTTAATTCCTTTACCAACCCCTCAAGCTGGGGGCGCATTAATGAAATAATATGTATCGCGCTGATATTATCTTCCAGTGCCGCATTCGCATCCATAGGGATGCCGTATTTTTCTATCAGCCCTTGCGCCTTCTGAGGATTGAGTTCAATCTTGCCCTTATCCGATACTAAGGTGCCGCTGAGGGATTGAGTGAGTTTATCGGAAGAAAAGGCTAAGCCCCTGATAAAGTTTAATTTATTGTCCCTATAGATACAGAGCTGCGCCTGGGCATACCCTATATCCAGGACAGCCGTAACCGAAAGATTGGCGCGGACAGACTCCAGTATAGCGGAATAATTGAAGGGGTTGCTGGAGATCCTGACGGCTTTCAGGCCGCACTCCGCGGCTATTGCTAAATACTTACTGATAAATCCGCCCTCTGCGGCAATACAAGCTATGCTGTCCGTCTTTATGCCCGCATCGTCAGTATACTCCTTAACCACCTGCAGGTCAAAAATCGCGCCGTCAACATTAAAGGGGAGCTCGCTCTTTACCTGCCACTTTAACGCCTCCAGCATCTCCTCTTTCGGGACCGCCGTCAAAACCATGGCCTTTATAAAGACCTTCTGCGTATCCCAGATATTCAAAATTGCTTCTTTGCAGGCAATAGAGTTTTTTTTAAGGAATCCCTTTATAAAACCGGCGGTTAAGCCCGCGGATTCCTCTGCCGGCGATGCCTTCATTAAAGCGTATTTGGAGACCTTCGTTTTTCCGCCGGAGGAAATCATATAGGCGATTTTTACGAATGCCTGGCCGAAATCAATTGAAAGGATTTTACTTTTATCTTTGCTCATATCTTTTTATTCAAACTTATGCACCGCAACTGAGGATGCCTGTTCGGATTTGCCCTCCAGGTCCGAGTAAGAACCGCTGCCGGTCATAGCAACTAAATTGATTTTTACCCGCCTGACATCTGCCGGCGTTGAAGTCGAAGCCTCGGCTGAATCATAATAGGAGAATAACTGGCCGCCTGCTCCGCTTAAATTTATCCCTGTGCCGGCATAATAAGGGATTAACGCCTCTGCTCCTCCGTCGACCGAACGGTAAAGCTTTGCCGTGCCGGTATCCAGCCGGTAACTGATACTCTGATCATCCTGATTATTGAAGACAACCTGATCAGCTCCGACACTACTAATGGATTTACTGAAACGTAACCCCCTTGCCACTGCTTCTCCTTCAATCATCGTGTCCAGTGCCTGCGCAGCCACCATGTTCATATTTAGCTGGTTGGGCATAAAGATAGTCTGCTGCAGGATGTTTACTAAAATAAACGCACCGGAGGCCGAAAGCACCCCGATTATGGCAATCACCATAACCGTTTCAATCAAGGTAAATCCGCGCTTCAATAAGAACCCCCTATCCCATAATCAATCTTATTAGAAATATATGTCGAGCCGCTGACCACAGTTTCTGCGCTTCCGGCGCGGGTTAAAACAACGCTGGCCTGTTTTAACCTTTCGTTGCCGACCTGTGAAATAGTGGAGACTGTTTGCGTTAAATCATAATCAAAGCCCTCAAAATTACTGATAACAGTATTGGTTATGCTGCTAAACCCAAGATTATTTACTTTTTCCATCTGAAAACGCAAAAGATTATTGCATACGGCTATATCCTCGGAAAGAAAGGTCCCTTCCACCTGCTCAAAAAGCATCAGTGATAACGGAACGGCGATGATCCCGGTTACAACAATTGTCATTACCAACTCAATCAGGGTAAACCCCCGCTTAGGGTATCTTTTCATCTATCTCCTTCCAGCTGGTAATGAAGCTCGTGGCGGCAGCAGACACATCATAATCAACATATAAGGTCCGCCAGATGGAATTGTCTTCCCCTGTGGACTTAAGCGAGAATTTTGCAAAATTACGGTGAGAGGCATCGGGGTTTTTATAATAAATGACGGTCTTTGTAAGGTTCGCGGGGCTGGCAACCAGCTCAAAGGTCAATGTAAAATTCTCCTTGTCGCGCATATCAATAGTTGGTTTGCCTTTACCCTTACCGCCTCCGGCCGGCCCCTCAAAGGTAAATTCCACGGTTTTAAAATCCGTTGTATCTAATAGATAATCCGTAATATCTGCTTGCGTACCGGAAGTTATTCCGGAGGGATTACTCCAGACAGAGGTCCCGCTGATTTGTATCTCAATCAGCTTTTCATCTGCGCTCGCTGCAGACCAGCTGATGGTGATTCTATCAATGGTAAGATCTTCCGAGCTGGTGACGTCTTTAACGTCAATTTCTAAAGACTCCTGTTTTACCTTAACGCTTTCTGCATCTGCCAAAAATAAGTCCGTTTCATTGCCCCCAAGGGAAAATGTCCTGCCTGCCGCTACAGTGGTCTGGCCCAGCGTAACTGCCCCGCCTGAGCGGTAATCGTGTATCGCGCGGTGTATCCCTGCCTGGGCAAGGTAGATTGCCCTGATCCTTCTGGACTCAACTTCATTCTGTTGTAAACGCTGGACAATAAAAGTACTGACGCCAAGCACGGCGATAGATGTAAAAATAATCAGCATTATCGCCGCAATTAAGGCAATGCCTTTTTTGTTCATGGATAGGCACTCTATGTTATTCTAAGAATTCTCCGGTAGAGCTATTATAAGTATAGGTATTGCCTGCAGGGCCGGTATAAGTAGTGGCGCTTGCCTTTTCCCATTCATCGGAGGTGATCCCGCCTTGCGCTAACACCGTATCAAAACAGGGGTTGGAAGTAGAACAATCCCCTGTAGAAGCTGAATCTAGGGTGGACGGATAAACGCAGGTTGTGGTCACGCACTGATTAGCATAATACGTTGAGAGCCCCGCCCTGACCCCTCCGACCACGCCTTTTTCAGCGGAAATCTTTGCGCTGGTCTGGATATCAAAATACTTAGGCAATGCTACTGCCGATAAAATACCTAAAATAACGATAATCATTACCAATTCTATTAAGGTAAAACCTTTACCCCTCTGCATTTCTCCTCCTTTTTAAATATAAAACCATAACTAGTAAAAACTCACCAATTCTCATACCCCTTTGTTACAGAAGCAACCACTCCCGCCTGCGGGTTATAATAGAATCTTTTCCCAAACGGGTCAAGCGGGTAGCCGTCGGCATCGCGGCCTACGGTATCTAAAAATTTCTCGCCAAAAAAGACCTCTTTTGACCCTCGCGGCTTATACCTTGCATGAAGGAGTTCTTTTAAGTCCTCAGGATAACTTCCTCTTATTATTTTGTGTAAATCCAGGGTTAATCTCAGGTTTTTTAACTGGACCCGCAGAACCGTTTCCTTGCCGATGATCGTCGTCTTATAGATAAATAACATCATCACGCCCATAAACAGGCCGATGATGGTCAAGGACACAACCAGCTCCACCAGCGTCAATCCTTTTCTAGCGTATAGCGGATAGCGCATAGCGGATAGTATTTTTAGGATATTGGGTTCATCATACGATAAAGCATGCTTCCGACTTCTTTAAATAAATTTTCGGCAATTTCATCTTTCTTTAAATAATTCAAATCTAGGGATAACAAATATTGAGTTTCTAATTCAGACAAGGAACCATAAGCTAGTGATAAAAATTGTTTATACTCTGCCTTATGATTCCTGCCATATCCTTCCGCAATATTAGAAGGCAAAGATACTGCCGCTCTTCTCATTTGTTGCGCTAAACCATATGTTTCTTCCTTTGGAAAATCTTTTGTAATCCTATATATCTCCAGAACTAATCTATACGCTTTCTGCCAAACTATTAAATCTTTAAAGCTTCTGGTTCTCACCTTAACTATCCGCTATCCGCTAAACGCTATCCGCTATCTTTTAAAGAGGTTCATCACGTTCCACATCGGCAAAAAGATTCCCATCGCCATGAAAAGCACGCCCGAACCTAAAACAAGGATCAGAATCGGCTCAATCAGGGAAGTAAGGTTACTGATGGTATATTCTGCCTGCGCGTCATAATAATCGGAGACATGCAGCAATAATTCGTCAACCTTGCCCGTCTCCTCCCCCGCAGAAACCATCTGGACCACTACCGGCGGGAATATCCCGCTTACCTTCATCGGCTCAGTCATGCCCTTGCCTTCGTTTACGCTGGCGCGTATATTATCTATTACCCTTGATATGATCACGTTGCCGGCGCCTCCCGCAGAAAGCTCTAAGATCTTCAATATTGGAACCCCGCTATGCATCAGGGTCCCGGTAAGGCGGCTAAACCTGGACATGCTCAATTTGAGCACCAGCGGCCCGAAAACCGGCACCTTCAATTTGAAACTATCCCAGAGGAATCTTCCCTGTTTGGTATTGATAAAATTATTAAAACTAAGAATCAAGGCTACTATTATCAAAAGTAAAAGCCACCAGAATTTTGAAACCGCATATTGAATCCAGAGCAGGATTTGCGTCGGCAGAGGAAGCGCAGTAGTGAACTGCCCGTAAATCTTGGAAAAGCGCGGCACCACTACCGTAATTAACACCAGGAAACCGATAATCATGGCAACAACCACAATCACCGGATAGCGCGTTGCCGTCTTAATGCGCAGGCGGATCTTCTCGTCGTGTTCCCCTAAATCCGCCAGCCTCTCCAAAACCTGGTCCAGCATCCCGCCGGTCTCTCCGGAATTAACCATGTTAACATACAGCGCGTTAAAAACTTTGGGGTGCCTGGATAAAGCCGAAGATAAACTTGAGCCGCCCTCGATATCCCTCAAAATCTGCCCGATTATCTCCCGGAAGGCCTTATTTACCGCCTGCTCTCTCAGTGCCTTAAGGCTTGAAAGGATAGGCAGCCCTGCCTTTTGCAGGGTGGCCAGCTGCCGGGTAAACATATTTAAGTCAGAAAAACTTATCTTCCTGAACCTGTCAAAGAAACCGCTAAAGCCGGCCTCCTTTTTCTCCTCGATGGAAATCGGGACATAGCTCATTGAACTTAATTTGGCGGCAACCGCATCCTGAGATTCTCCGCCCATAATCCCGGTTACCGGTTTACCGAATTTATCCCTTGCCTTATATTGATAGTTGGCCATCTTTGATTAAACCTGAGTTACCCTTACCACCTCTTCCAGGGTAGTAAGCCCGGATTTTACCTTTTCCAGCCCGTCTTCGCGCAGTGTCTTCATCCCCATCTCTATCGCCTTCTTCCTGATCTGGTCAGCCGAGTTTCTCTCGTTAACCATCTTTTTGATCTCTTCATTAACCGGCAGGAATTCAAATATGCCGATTCTTCCCATAAAACCCGTTTTCTTGCAATTATCACATCCTTTGCCTCTGTAAAATTCCTGCTCTGCTGAGGCCCCGGAATCTTTGAGTATATTGCCGGCCGGAGTATATTTTTCTTTACATTTAGGGCAGATTTGCCTGACCAGCCGCTGCGCCAATATTCCGCTTACCGAACTGGAGATCAGAAACGGCTCGATCCCCATATCTATGAGCCGGGTTAAACTTGACGGCGCATCGTTAGTATGCAGCGTGGAAAGGACCAGGTGACCGGTCATCGACGCCTGAATGGCAATCTCAGCGGTCTCTTTATCGCGAATCTCGCCCACCATTATCACGTCGGGGTCCTGCCTTAAAATAGAACGCAGGCCGTTGGCAAAGGTCATATCTGCCTTGGGGTTAACCGGGGTCTGCCTGATTAAAGGCAGTTCATACTCAACCGGGTCCTCAATGGTAATAATATTCTTCTCCATAGAGCTGACGGTGGTTAATGCCGCGTATAGCGTGGTTGTCTTTCCGCTGCCCGTAGGCCCGGTAACAAGAATAATACCGTTTGGCTGCCTGATTAATTTCTCAAAGGCATCTAAGTTATCCTTTGAAAACCCCAGGTCCTCCAGGCTCAAAAGAATAGAGCTTTTATGAAGCAGCCTCATTACCACATTCTCGCCGTGAACAGTGGGAAAAGTGGAAACCCTGATATCCAGGTCTTTGTTTTCAACCTTCAGGCGGATCTTTCCGTCCTGCGGCTTCCTGTTTTCCGCGATATCCATAGCCGCCAGGATCTTTATCCTGGAAACAATCGCATCCTGTATTTTTTTAGGAAAAGTATGCCTCTCGTATAAGACGCCGTCAACCCGGTAGCGCGCGCGCAGCGCCTCCTGCTCAGGCTCAATATGTATATCCGAAGCCCGCTCTTTTACCGCTTCTGTAATCATAATGTTGACTAACTTGATAACCGGCGCATCTTCAGCGGCCTCTGCGGCGGTCATCTTCATTGCTTCAAGAGGGTTTTGCTTATCCATGGACTTTATTATATCCTCGGCAGAACCGGCGGCCTCATAATAAACATTGAGAATCCTTTCTATCCCTTTATCGGATGCTAAAACCGGGTCGATCAAATCTACTTTACTTACCTTGCGGATATTATCCAGTGCCTCGATATTACGCGGGTCGCTCATCGCCACGGTAAGGGTATCGGAGATCTTAAACAGGGGCACAGTCCGGTATTTTTTTGCCAGCTGCTCCGGAATAAGTTTTACCAATTCCGCATCAATAATATAACCGTCCAAATCCATATAAGGCACTCCCAATGCATTAGCCCTGGCTTTGGCTATCTCCTCCTCATTTAACAGGCCTAATTTTTGCAGGGCCCTCTCTAAAGTAATGCCGGTGCGCTTTGTTTCTTCTTTTGCCCTCTGGATCTGCTCCGGGGTAATTATCCCCTGCTTCAGCAATAATTCGACAATCTCCACTTAAACCCCTCCTGTAAACCGCTTTATCTTGTCCAGTAACGCCTCGGCATCAAATGGCTTAGAGATATAATCGTCGGCCTTTGCGAATTTCCCCAGGGAATCCATCTCCTTCTGCCAATCGGGTTTGGCGGTAAAGATAATTACCGGAATGGAAGCCGTATCGGAACCCGCTTTTTTTAATTCTGCGCAGACATCATATCCGTCCTTGCCGGGCATCATAATATCCAAAAGGATCAAATCCGGCTTCTTTTCCTGCGCCACGCTGGCTGCATCTTTTCCGGAATCTAAATATATAACGTCGTAACCCTCATGCTGGAGGCGCGCCTGCAGCAACTTTAATAATTCAACCTCATCATCGATAAGTAAAATCTTTGTCTTTTTCATAAATGCTATATCCGCCTTTCCATGCTTTCTTTCTTAAGGGTTTTCTCCGCCATTTTTATCGCCGACCTGAGATTATCGTGCGAGTCCGAATATGCGCTCAATTTGGGGACATATGCGCTGATGCCGAATTTCTCCGATTCCTGGATTGACTTCTCGTTCGGGTAGGCGGTAAACATTATCACCGGTATCTTCTTGTTAATCTTCCTGATCTCCTTCAGGGTGGCAATGCCGTCCATGTCGGCCATCTTATAATCTAAAATTAAAAGGTCGGGTTTCTTGCTTTTTACGATAGGTATGGCCTCTCTGCCGCTTAAGGACGCGATTACTTCATAACCCCACTGTTTTATCCTTTCGCTCATAATTTTAATAAAATCCATCTCGTCGTCAACTAAGAGAATCTTTCTTTTAGGCATACTGCCTCCTTTTCAAAAAACCGGCTGCTGCTTTATACTTTTGGTTCTTGCAGTAATTCTTTAATCTTCTCCAACAGGCTCGGCGGGTCAAAGGGCTTGGTGATATATGCATCCGCGCCTACCTCTTTACCCAGCTTAACATCCGTTTCCTGCGCCCTTGCCGAAAACAGGATGATCGGAATATTTTTGTATTTTTCGTCAAACTTAAGCATGCGGCAGACCTTATAACCGTCTATCTTCGGCAGCATTAAATCAAGTATGATTAAATCCGGCTTTTCTTTACGCGCCTTGTCCAGGGCCTCCTGGCCGTCAAAGGCGGACAATACCTCATAGCCGCTAGCCTCCAATCTCATCTTTACCATTTCCACTAACTGAGCTTCGTCATCAACCAGCAGAATCCTCTTCTTGTCAGCCATATACCTTGCCGCCCCCCTTAGCTCTGTTTTACCGGCTTATTTAATAACTTTTCGATCCTCTGCATCAGCTCCCGTGCTTCAAAAGGCTTCATAATGTAATCACTTACCCCTTGCATTTTAAACAAATCCTGCATTGCCGCTTTTGCGGTCAAGATAATAATAGGGATACCGTTGATCGATTTATCGCGCCTGGATTCTTTCACAAAAGCATATCCGTCTTTATTCGGCATCAGAATATCCAGGACTATCAGGTCAGGCCTCTGGGCCCGGGCCTTCTCCAATCCTTCTTTTCCATCCGGGGCAGTATAAACCTCATAGCCGGCATCCTGCAACCTGATCTTGAGCAAATCCAAGAGCTCCACCTCATCATCGATGATCAATATGCTTTTTGCCTTCATCTTCCTCCCCTGCCTTTCTTACAACCTTGCCTTTTTGCTTAAATCATCCGCATCTTTGGCCTGATCCGGATAGGTAATGGCGCTAAATTGTAATTTTAGTTCATCCGGCAGTTTTTTCTGCGCTAAATAACTATCCCATGCCTGCTCCAGCCTCCCGCGCACTATTAAGGCGCCTGGTTTATCGCAGTCCGGCAAAAGAATCAGTATTTCTCCCGTATCTTTTATTACCGTATCGCCTTCACGGCGTAAGCTATCCTTGAAAAGCAGTTCTGCGTCCCTTAAAATTGAAAGCGCCTTTTCTTCAGGAAAGCTCTTCCTTATTTTATCAAAATTAACTAAAGAAACAATGATTAACGATAGTTTTGTCTCTTTTTTCTGCGCCTGCCTTACCCCTTCGGCGAGATGCTCCTTAAAAAGCGTCTCATAGGTATAAAAAGGCAGGGTGAAGCTGAATTTACTACCCTTGCCCAATTCACTCTCCGCCCAGATTCTGCCCTTATGTTTTTCAATTATGCCTTTGACTATGGAAAGCCCAAGGCCGGTCCCCTTCTCGCCTACCCCTGGTTTACGGCCGAACTGTTCAAATTTACTGAATGCCTTGGGGAGCTCTTCTCTGGATATTCCTATCCCGGAATCAAGAACATAGCAGTCGATTTCATCCTTCTTTTTTTCAGCGCCTATTTCTATAAATCCCTTCTCGGTAAACTTTAAGGAATTACCGATAAGGTTTGTAAAAACCTGGACCAGCTTATCCTTGTCGGCATAGGCCTGGATTTCCTCTTTAGGGAGTTTTAAGTTAAGGGTTAAGCCCCTTGCTTTGATCTTCTGCTCAAAAGAAGAGGCTACGCTCGTTATTAATCCGTTAATGTTAATCATCTTCCTTTGCAGCTCCAGCTTCCCTGCTTCAATCCTGGAGATATCCAGCAGGCTGTCTATGACCCTGGCTAATCTATCTATATTATCACGCGCAGTGCCCAGGATATCCTGCTGTTTTTTGTTAATCTCTCCTGCAATCCTGTCCAATATAATGCTTATCCCCTCTTTGGTGATGGAGAGCGGGGTACGTAATTCATGCGAGACCGTGCTGATAAATTCGTCCTTAAGGCGGCTCAGGGATTTAGCCGCGCTAATATCGCGGGCAATCGCCGAGGCGCCGATAACTTTTCCTATGGAATTATAAATCGGCGATATGGTCAGGGATACATCAATTTGCCCGCCGTCTTTTTTTACGCGTACCGTCTCAAAACGCTCGATTCTTTCGCCTTTTTTTATCCTTTCAATAATATCATTAAATTCATCTTTGCGGTCTGCGGGAAGCAGGAATTTGATATTCTTTCCTATTGCCTCCTTTGCGGAATAACCATAAAGCCTCTCCGCCCCTCTATTCCAGCTGACTAAGGTCCCATCCAGTACCTTGCCGATAATCGCATCATCGGAAGATTCAACGATAGAGGCAAGCCGGCGCATCTCCTCTTCATTCTTTCTGCGGCTGGTTACATCGCGGAAGATTAAAACCACACCGATAATATTACCCTCTTTATCCTTAATCGGGGCGGCGCTGTCATCAATGGGGAGACGATTTCCGTTCTTGGTTATTAATATAGTATGATTCCCCAATAAAATAATTTTTTTCTCCCGCAAAACCCTTGCTACCGGATTCTCGATAACCTTGCCGGAATCTTCGTTTAAAATACTGAAAACCTTCTCCAGGGGAAGTTTTATTGCCTCTTCTTCATTCCAGCCGGTCAAGTTCTGGGCAATCTGGTTCATAAAAGTGATACGCCCCTGATTATCAGTAGTAATCACTCCGTCTCCGATACTGGCAAGGGTAACTGAGAGCCAGGCCCGGCTTTCCCTTAGCGCATCTTCAGCTTTTTTCTCCAGGGTGATATCGCGCACAGTCGCCTGTAACAATGTTTTGCCCTCTAGTTCCATTCTGGTCAATAACACCGAGGCGTCAAATTCTTCTCCATCCATGCGCTTATGTACCCATTCGAAGAAATGCGAACCCCTCTCCATGGCCATGGCCATCATCTTCTGGGCCTTTACCGTAGAGAACTCTCCGTCCGGTTGATATTTGGGGGATAATTCCGCCGGCGTCTTGGTGGTAAACTCTGCCTCGTCTTTGCACCTGAATATTTTTACGGTGGCAGGATTGCCGGCGATGAATCCTTTCTCCGGGACCAACAACATTATCGCATCCATAGAAGAGTCAAAAAGGCCTTTATAGCGCAGGCGGCT
>JADHYK010000031.1 GCA_016782485.1 Candidatus Omnitrophota bacterium | reverse complement strand
GGAAATAAGCGAGATTTTCAGCGGGCCCTGCTCTCTAGCTCTACTCTTTTGCGGGTCCTGCCTGCCGATCCACCTCGCCGTGCTCAAGCTTCGCTTTCCGCGCGGCAAGGGCTTCGTCTCGGCAGTCACCCGCAAAAGAACCGTATATTATGGAGTTAGATAAAACGGCTATGAATTCGTTAGGCAGTATTCATAAGAGAGTATATTATTGTGATTATGGCTGCAATAACTAAAAATGCCCCCATTATTTTAGTATTGCGGATTTCTTTCTGCATGGAAATAGGTTCAATGCGCCAATTGATTTTTTCATAAAACTTCTTTTGCATTTCAATGATCAGATCGGGCCTAAAGAATACAAATAGGCCGATTACTATGCTCACTAGAGAAATTAAGATTGGAATAAGCGGCGTTACCGCATAAGCACCCAGGCCCAAGACGACTATTAATTGTTTTTTATTCATATTCAATTTCGCCCATTTTTAAGGCCCTTCAAAAATTCCTCCATTTCGAAGCGTAATTGTGTATTTTTTTGTGCAGAGCAAAGTTTGGGCAATCTTCGTACTGCACCTATCTCATCATAAATCTTTTCTGCAAAATGTAATGCTACTTTTGTTCTGGATAATAAACTATCATCACCTTTCCTTTCTGGAAAATTATGCGCCCTAAATTTATTTCTTAAAAGATTGAGATTGGCTTCTATTGAGTTTATTTTCTCTATGTATTGATCCGCTTTAGCTAAAAACTTATTATATTTTTTAATATTAATCTTTACTTCCTTTGAGTCTTTTAATCTTTTCGTTTGATTAATAACCTCCACCAAACCCAAGCCTCTTTTATCGAACAGTTTATATAATGTAATTATATACGCTATGTCTAAAGAATTTTTTAAACATTCTAACGTTGCTGAGTAAGTTTTTTTAATAGCCGCATCTTTTAGTAAAGGCCTGACTACCTTGGAAAGCATGAAGTAAAAATCCTGAGCAAAAAATACGTCCCAAATTGTATACTCGATTACTTGATTAATCTCTTGTAATGTTATGGGTTTCTTGGTGTCCATATTTACATTAACCAAAAAAAGCAACCCCTATTTAGAGAGTTGCCTTATATTTAACCTTAATCTCTCCTCATCTTCCCACTTCCTTGTGTTGGTATTATTATATGCCTTTCCCGCCCTGAAGTAAACCGTTTTTTGACTAGGGAATAGACGTAAGAAGTGGGGAAACCTAACGATAATTTTTACAAATTTTTTGTGTTGACAGAGAGCCTGAAGGATGTAAAATGGCTTTATGTATACGAAATCAAACGAAAATAATTATGCCTTTATTGATAGCCAAAACCTAAATCTTGCCGTCCAAGATCAAGGCTGGAAACTTAACTGGACAAAATTTAGAGTATACCTGCAGGACAAATACGCTGTCACGAAGGCCTATCTTTTTATAGGATATATCCCTACGAATCAAGATCTCTATACCTCATTGCAACAAAAAGGTTATATTATAGTCTTTAAGCCTACTCTTACCCTGCCCGGTGGTAAACCAAAAGGCAACACTGACGCCGAATTGGTTTTACACACAATGCTAGAATATCCTAATTATGAAAAAGCTGTGATTGTTTCCGGAGATGGGGATTATTATTGCCTTATCGAACACCTGAAGAAACAAGGTAAATTAAAGAAACTGATCATACCAAACCGTAACGAATATTCTTCTCTCCTGCGGAAGTTCCTTCCGGATATGGCTTTCGTGAGTGACTTACGGGGAAAATTGGAATATAAATAATTAAGGGGGCATTCCGCGGGACTAGCCCTTTGGATATCCCCCCATCGTGATCCAATTAAAATATACCTTATCTAGCAACCCCTGTCAAGTTCTTTCTCTACTTTTCTCTGCTTTATTATACTATAGTACTATACCTTTCCTATCCAACCCCGACCCCTCTAGTGCCCAAAAAGTTTCAGAGTCGGTCTTTTGTGTTGGATTTTGCGGGTGACTGCCGAGACGAAGCCCTTGCCGCGCGCAAGCGAAAGCTGAGCACGGCGAGGTGGATCGGCAGGCAGGACCCGCAAAATCTTAACAATTAAAAAGGACGGCTCTCAAGCAGACGGAGAGCCGTCCCGGTGATACCCCCGGATATGCCCGGTTATTCAAGCTTCTCCAGATCCTCCAGCTCTTCTTCTTCTACCCTTATCTCTTTTGCCTCTTTTTCGGAAATAGTACCATACATCTTAAATATCTTGAGTTCTCTTCTGGATAACGGCTGCTCTTTAAGCCACTCTTTATATTCTGTTACCGGCCAGCCGGAACTTTCCTGTTCCGCTTTATAATTGTTATACAGCTTGGTATATTTGGAGCTTGCTTCCCAATAACCCAACGCAGATGCGGCAGTAACAGCACAGCCCTGCATAAATGGCACGGCCAGCAAAAGCAGAATCAGTATGGCCCTTCTTATGGCAGGTACCATTACCACTCTCTCTGATGCGCTAATGTCATATCCAGGAAGGTACGTAACCTGCGGGAGCGGGTGGGGTGCTTGAGCTTCTTCAGTGCCTTGGCCTCGATCTGGCGCACGCGCTCGCGGGTAACCTTAAAGACATTGCCTACTTCTTCAAGGGTACGCGGAGCCCCATCCTGTATCCCGAAACGAAGCATCAGGATCTTTCGTTCGCGCTCGGTAAGGGTGGAAAGTGCGGAATTCATCTCCTCTTTAAGCATACCGTGTACCGTCTCGTTTGCGGGAGAGACTGCTTTTTTATCCTGTATGAAATCGCCGAAATGAGTATCCCCTTCGTCGCCAATAGGCATCTGCAGGGAGATCGGCTCCTGCGCAATCTTCAATATGGATTTTACCTTTTCCTGAGGCAGCCTCATCTTGTAGGCGATCTCTTCAGGCAGGGGCTCCCTGCCGTTCTCCTGAACGAAGATGCGCGAGAAACGGATGATCTTATTGATGGTCTCGGTCATATGCACCGGGATCCTGATGGTGCGTGCCTGGTCGGCGATAGAACGGGTTATTGCCTGCCTTATCCACCAGGTGGCATAAGTAGAAAATTTATACCCCCTGCGGTATTCAAACTTTTCCACCGCGCGCATCAGGCCGATATTGCCCTCCTGTATCAGGTCCAAAAAGGACAGGCCCCTATTGGTGTATTTCTTGGCAATGCTGACTACCAGCCTCAGGTTTGCCTCCACAAGTTTTTTCTTGGTGCGGTTGAATTTCAGCTGTGTGGATTTAATAAACCTGGCCTGCTCCTTTACTATACGGTAAGGTTCGCTAAGCTGCTTGAGTATTACCTTCTTTCTTTTAAGGTTTCTTCTGCCGGTGCGGATCATATAATCCAGTTCTTTCATCAGGCTGTTGAGCCTGCGCACGGCAGTCTCGCTTACGGAAGTCGTAAAATTAAGCTGTAATAATAATTCCGTGGATTTGGCGCTGCTGCGGGTGATTTTTAGGCGCCTGACAATCCTTCGTATCTTAGCGAAAGTATTATTTTTCCTGGTCTTAATATCTTCCTTGGCCACCTCTTCTACGTTTAATTTTTCCTCTAAGATATCCTGCGCAACAGAAAGCATATGGTTACGCGCGAATCTCGTAGCCAGCGCCGCCCTTTTAAATTTCTCCTCTGCCTCTTCTATTCTTTTGGCCAGCTCTATTTCGTGTTCCCGGGAAAGAAGCGAAATGGACCCCATCTGCTTAAGGTACATTTTCACCGGGTCATCCAGAGGCAGGAAACGCTCCTCTGCCTTTAACTGCTCGCTTAAGGCCTCCTCCCTTAACTCCTGCTGCTGTTTTATGGAAAGCTGCTCTTGCGGCCTCTGCCCCTCATCTTCAACAAGCTCTATGTCCTCATTACCCAGTATCTCAAATAGCTGGTCAATGTCTTCCGAAGAGGTCAGCTTATCCGGCAGCATATCGTTTACCTCGTCGTAAGTAAGGTACCCCTTGCGCTTGCCCAGGGCAATAATTCTATCCACATCCCTCTGGGAATACTCTCTCTGTTTAATCTCTTTTTTTGCCCTCTTTTTCATTTTATTTTTCACCTCTTTTTTAATAAAGAGTTAAATTCCTCGGTAAGCCGTTCCAGCCTCTGTTCATCTTTTGAATCCTGCGCGCGCTTTATCTCTTCATGCAGGCGCTGCCTGGTTAATTTTATTTTTTCCTCCTTTATCCTGCACAGGCAGTCCTCTATCAGTTTCTCCTTATTTTGCTGCGATAGTTCATCGGGCAGAAAGACCGACTCGCATACTATCTGCGAAAGGCCCTCATCCCCGAAATAATTCAACAAGGACTTGGTCGAAAGGTCCTTGCCCTCTTCGGCAAAGTTAAAACATAGGGAAACGATCTTTGAAATCTTCTCATCCATAAAATCCGCGGGGTCAAGCCGCTCCCGTATGTAATGAATAAGCTCTGACTCCCGCAGCATCAGCGCAATCAGTAATTTTTCCGCCGGGTTGATATTTAACTCCTTCTTAGCGTTCGGCCGCAGATTTGCGCCGGCATACCCGGGAAATTTCCTGACCTTCTTTGCCTCCTCTAACAGCGCATCTTCTCTTATATCCAACTCCTGCGCCAACTGCCTGATGTATTCCGAACGCAGGACCGCGTCCTTAAATTTATTAATCGTGCCGAGCATCTCCTGCGAAATCCTTGCCTTTCCCTGCGCTTCCTTAGGGTTATGGCGCGATTTCATTATTGCCAATTTGTAATCAAAGAGCCCTTGGGCTTTGGCTATTTTTTCCCTAAAAGGCCCGATGCCGTATTTGCGCACAAAAGAGTCAGGGTCAAAACCTAAGGACAGGCTTACTATTTTAACCTCCATCTCCTCTTCGATAAAAATATCCAGGCTTCTTAACATAGCCAGCTGGCCGGCATTATCGGCATCGTAGACCATTACCACATTACGGGTATACCTTTTTAAGATCCTTGCCTGTTCGGGTGTAAGTGCGGTGCCTAAAGAGGCAACGATATTTTTTAACCCCTCCTGATAAGGAACGATAAAGTCCAGATAACCTTCAACGATAACCGCAAAGTCATTCTCCCTGATACTCTCTTTGGAAAAGTTTAAACCGTAGAGGTTCCTCCCCTTTGTATATATGGGCGTCTCGGGAGAATTTATATATTTCGGCTGCGTTTCGTCTAAGACCCTGGCTCCGAAACCGACAACCCGCGACTTTATATCAACCACCGGAAAAATAATACGGTTACGGAACCAGTCGTAAAAACCCCCGCCCTGCTTTGAAAGAACAAGCCCTGCCTTCTCTATCAACGAAAGAGGGACATTCTTTGCCCGTAGATGCGCCATTAATGTATCCCAACCATGCGCTGCCAGGCCCAACCTGAATAACTTTACCGACTCCTCTTTAATGCCCCGCTTTAAGAGATAGTTTTTTGCGTTTACTGCTGCGGCAGAGTTCAGATTAGCGGCGTAAAATGAGGCGGCTAATTCGTTTATCTTATAAAACTGGGTAATAAGATTCTCGCCCTTATGATCCTGGGCCTTAATCTGCGGCAAAACTACGCCCGCCTTCCTGGCCAGGGCCTCCACCGCCTCGGGAAATTCCATCCGCTCATGCCGCATCAGAAACCTGAAGGCATTCCCCGATTCCCCGCAGCCAAAGCAATGATAAATCTGACGCTCCGGAGAAACCATAAAAGAGGGCGTTTTCTCATGGTGAAAAGGACAACAGGCCTTAAAATTCCTTCCCGCGCGCTTAAGCGGCAGGCAGCCGGAGATTACCTCAACTATATCAATACGGTTTAAAATATCCTCTAGGATATTTTCGGGAATAAGTCCTGGCATAAAAGTTATTACGGTCTTGGGAACCTCGTAAAACCGGAACAGCCGGTTATCTGGAAAGTACCTTCTTTTTCTATCCTGTCCAAAAGAAGATTCAGGCCCAATGTATCGCTGGAGATGTGCCCGGCAATAACCACATTGAGATTGGCATCCTTTACCTTCTTGAAGTGCTCTTCGTCCATATGCATGGAGACAAGGGTCCTTACCCCGGCCTTGTAAAGTTTATCGAATACGTTGCGGGGGCCGGATGTCCCGCCGGTCATTTCGATAAGTACCTTGCCTATGTTTCTCTTGGGGCTGCCTGAAATTATACGCGGGCCGCAGGAATCGCTTTTTGCCTTCTGGTATTCAGGCTCTTCCAGTAAAAGGTCGATAATATCTCCGACGATGCGGGGTTTTTTCTTTTCCAGTAACCTGCGCACATACCAAAAGGCATGGTTATCCGCCGGGGTATGTATGCACATAAAAGGCAGGTCCAGGAGCCGCGCAGCATCCACTGGCCGGGTGTGGTTCTGCGGCATAATCCGCCTCTGTACCTCCCGCACCCTTTCATCCAGGAGCGCCTGCGCAGTAGCCTTATCCACGCCTATCTTTGTCAAAAGATCAACCTGCACCTGCATCACTTCAGGCAGCCGCGCATAAGCTTTCCCTTCCGGGTGATGCGCAATAACCAAATCCAGACCGCCTCTCTGGCGGATCCTATCGGCAAGCAAAAGTTCGGCGACTTCAATATCTATCCCGATTAAAATCTTTCTTATTTCTCTCTCGGGACTGCCGTAAAGTACGGCGCTGTCAGAATAGGATTTAATAAGCGGCCTTTTTCTGGGGTCGCGCCCGCTGCCAAACTTTATAGCCTGATTATAAAAACGGGATAGTTTCATAAATGAGCGCTTGACTTACGAACATGATAGTGCGAGTAAGTCAATGCGCGAATTTATCCTGAGCGAAGCGAAGGATTAAAGCTTATTGGACCTGAAGGACGGTATCGTTAAATTTATCGCCGGTAAAAAACTTGGAAAGAAGCCCGTGCCACAATGAGCTGTAAACTGCCGGCGCGATCCCCACAATATACTTTCCCGAATAAGACTCTTTGACGCCCTTGTTTAAAAAGCCTGCTCCGGATAGAAGCAATATAAACAGAAGCAGGCTCCCCACGAGTAACCCCCGGGCAAGTCCTAAAATAAAACCTCCCCACTTATTCAAAGTAGGGAGTGCCTCGACCTTCAATGCCTTGGAAAAGATCTTGCCCAAAATTACGAAAAACAGCTGGCAGAAGACAACCAGTATAATAAAAACGAAAAAATCCAGGGATTGCAGGGCCTTGTCTTCTAACCCCAGGCGGCTGCGGATAAAGCCCGATAAAGAAACATAATAATGCAACGAAAAGAATACGGCAGCTATAGTACCGAAAAGCTTAAAGACTTCCCGGGGAAAACCGTTTTTTACAGCGATGTAACATATTCGCAGTAAAAGAATTAAAAGAGCAATATCAACCCAATTGATATTCTTTATGATGTCTGAAAACATGGTAAAAAAGTATAACATACAAAGGGGGTACTGTCAAGGAAAGCGTTTCCTTTTGGAGAACCATTCTATGGTCATCTTCAGGCCCTCCCCTAACTCGATGGCGGGCTGCCAATTAAAGAGTTTTTTTACCAGGGTAATATCGGGGCAACGCTGCCGCGGGTCATCCTGCGGCAGGGGCTTAAAAGTAATCCCACCCTTACCTGCGGTTAATTTTAAAACCAGTTTAGCCAGGCGTAAAATTGTAAACTCCTTCGGATTGCCCAGATTCAACGGCCCAATTTTATCAGAACGCATTATCCGCAATATGCCCTCAATCAGGTCATCGATATAACAAAAACTCCTGGTCTGCCTCCCCCTGCCGTAAACGCTCAACGGCCTGTTGTTTAACGCCTGGTGGATAAAATTGGGGACTGCCCTGCCGTCGTTTATTCTCATCCGCGGACCGTAAGTATTAAAAATCCTGATAATGGAGGTATTAAGTTTGTGCACCCTGTGGTAGGCCATGGTCAGCGCCTCGGCAAACCTCTTGGACTCATCATAACAACTGCGTACTCCTACCGGGTTAACATTGCCCCAGTATTCTTCTCTCTGGGGATGAACAAGGGGGTCGCCGTAAACCTCCGAAGTGGAGGCTAAAATGTACCTTGCCCGCTTCTTCTTTGCTAAATCCAAAGTGGTATACGTGGCCAGGGAACCGGCGTTTAAGGTCTGAATGGGAAACTTCAGGTAATCTGCAGGCGAGGCCAAAGAGGCAAAATGCAGGACAAAATCCAGTTTTCCTTTAATCGCGATATATTTTTCAAGGTTGTGCTTTTTAAATATGAAGCGGTTGCAGCCAGAGGAGCGCCTTAAATTATGCAGGCTGCCGGTAATAAGATTATCCAGGCAGATAACCCTGAATCCCTCACTCAATAATCTGTCGCATAAGTGAGACCCGATAAAACCCGCTCCTCCGGTTACAAGCACAGTGGTTTTATTCATTATTCTTTAAAGTATTTAACGGTTAATTGAAGCCCTTCGATAAAATCTGTTTTTGGCCTAAAACCGAGGATATTCTTTGACTTTGATATATCGGCCAGCGTCTTGAATACATCGCCTGGCCTGAGTTTAAGAAAAGACGGTTGAATGTTTTTGCGCATTATCTTATTCAATTGTTTCAATAACTCCAGGATGCTGTAATCCTTCCCCGAGGCGATATTGAAGGCCCCCTCCTTAAGGCCGCATTTTTCGGCTGCCAGAATATTTGCCTCTACCACGTTATCTATATAGGTAAAATCCCGCGATTGCTTACCGTTGCCGTATACCGGAACAGCTTGTTCTTTGAGCATGCAGTTGATGAATTTAGGGATGACTACCGCATACTCGTCATCCAGTGACTGACGGGGGCCAAAAACATTAAAATAACGCAAAGATACCGTATCCAGGCCATAATGGTGGCTAAAGATTCCGCAGTAATATTCACCGGTTAGCTTGGTTAAGGCATACGGCGAAATTGGACGGGGGAAAAAACTTTCTCTCTCGGGGAAAGTATCCACCTCTCCATAGACCGAGCTAGAAGAGGCAAAAATGAAGCGCTTCACCTGGTTTTGCCTGGAGGCCTCAAGGAGATTGAGGGTGCCTGCGATATTGACTTCGTTGTATTCGGCGGGATTGATCATGGATTTAGGCACACTGCGCAAGGCTGCCTGGTGCAGCACGAAATCAATACCCCGGGTTGCTTTAAGGCAGGAACCCTGCGAGCGTATATCGGCCCGCATTAATTCTATATCCTGGATTACCCTGCTTAAATTGCTCTCTTTACCGCTGGAAAAATTATCCAGCACCCTTACGGAATGCCCTTTCTTTATCAGGGCCTCGGTTATATGTGACCCGATAAAACCCGCACCGCCGGTCACAAGAAATCTGCTCATAATATAATAATCTTTCTATCCTTACACCCTTTATAGACGTTACGGGTGTCAAAAATCAGATTGGAATTCTTTAATATAAAGCCATAATCCACGCCCGTGTGGTCCGTAGCGATAATTACGCAGTCAAAATCCTTAAGCCCCCGCGCCTCCAGCCGTATCGATTTTAAGTCTATATGGTTAAGTTTCAGGTAAGGGATAAGCGGGTCAAAATAAGAAACCTCCCCGCTTTTTTTCTGGAGGATGTCTATTATGTCAATGCCCGGGGATTTACGCAGGTCCTTGACGTCCTTTTTATAAGCCGCCCCGCAAACCAGAATCCTGGAATTTTTTAATTCAACGCCTTTTTCTTTCAGGGCCTGCTCTACCCTGTGCGCCACATATTCAGGCATATAGTTTATGATATCCGAGGCCAGTTTTATAAAACGCGAGCGAAAACCAAAGTGCTTTGCCTTCCAGTGCAGATAGAGCGGGTCCTTCGGTATGCAATGTCCGCCCACGCCGGGGCCGGGATAAAAAGGCATAAACCCGAACGGCTTGGTGGCAGCGGCCTCAATGACCTCCCAGATATTTATCTTCATCTTATGCGCCATCATCGCCAGTTCATCTATCAGGCCGATATTTATCAATCGGTAGGTGTTCTCCAGCAGCTTGGCGAATTCAGCGGCCCTGGCAGAAGAAACCGGTACAACTTTATCGATTATATTTTCATAAACTGAAACCGCTAACTCGGTGGCCCGGGGGCTCAAGCCCCCCACAATCTTGGGAATCTTATTAACCGGATAACGCTTATTTCCGGGGTCAATTCTCTCCGGAGAAAAACTTAAATAAAAATCTCTGTTGTGTTTGAGGTTATTTTCTTCCAGAAGAGGCAAGATTACCTCCTCGGTTGTCCCCGGGTAAGTGGTGCTTTCTAAAATAATCAGCACCCCGCTTTTGATATTGCGGGAGATCGACCTGACTGCCTGCTTAATATAGGAAATATTAGGATGGTATTTTCTCTTTAGCGGCGTAGGCACGCAGATAATAATCACATCGGTATTTTTGAGCGCCTTAAAATCTGAGACAGCCTGGAATTTTTTGCTGGAACAAACTGCCTTTATTTGCTTATCGGAGATATCGGTGATGTAAGATTCTCTTTTCCTGATATGCATTAGCCTTTGCTTATCTATGTCCAGGCCTAATACCGTAAAACCCTTCCTGGCAAATTCCACTGCCAAGGGAAGCCCGACATACCCTAAGCCCACAACGGCAATCTTAATCCTTTTTTTTCTGACTTTATCTTTGAACTCCTGTAAGAATCTGCCCATTATTAAAGGCCCTTCCTGCCAATGGCAACATAGGTAAAACCCATCTTCCTGACCTGTGCGGGGTCATAAATGTTGCGGCCGTCGATTATCAACGCCCTTTTCAGCAATTTTTTAATTTTTGCGAAATCCAGTTCCTTGAATTCGTTCCATTCGGTAACCACCAATAAACAATCAGCACCCCTGGCTGCCTCATACGAATCCTTGCAGAATTTTACATCAGGTAAGATTTCTTTTGCTTTTTTCATCGCCTGCGGGTCGTATATCCTCAAAAACGCCCCCTCCTGCTTTAAGGCACTGATTAAATCCAGGGAAGGCGCACTGCGTATATCGTCGGTATCCGGCTTAAAAGCCAACCCCAGCACCGCGATTGTCTTGTCTTTGACAATCCAAAGGTTATCCTTTATTTTCTTGAGCAGGAATCTTTTCTGTTCCTGATTTATCTTCTTTACCGCCCTTAGCAACTCGAAATTGTAACCGGCATTTTGCGAAATATTAATAAAGGCATCCAGGTCTTTGGGAAAGCAGGAGCCGCCGTAGCCTGCGCCGGCGTTTAAGAAACTGCGGCCGATTCTCTTATCCAGGCCCATACCCTTAGCAACCTCTTCAACGTCCGCCCCCACCTGATCGCATATTCGCGATATCGCGTTTATAAAAGAAATCTTGGTGGCGAGAAAGGCATTGGAGGCATGTTTTATTAACTCTGCGGATTTAATATTGGTTATTACCATAGGCGCATTCAACGGTTTATATAAATTCACCAATATATCCCCCGCCCTCTTTGAATCGACGCCAATGACAATCCTGTCCGGATGCATAAAATCGCTTATGGCAGAGCCTTCCCTGAGGAATTCGGGGTTTGAGGCCACATCGAATTTAACCTTACGCTTTATGTAGGTGGAGATGGTATGTTCTACCCATTTACCGGTCTGGACCGGTACGGTGGACTTTTCCACAATCAAACGGTAACTTGCCATATTGATCGCTATATTACGCGCCACATTCTCAATTCCGGTAAGGTCTGCCTCGCCGTTCTCCAAAGGCGGAGTGCCTACGGCGATAAAAATGATTTCACTGCCCTTAACCGCATCTTTAATACTGGTAATGAAGCTTAGCCTTTTTTTCCTGGTATTATTTATAACCAGCTCCTCCAGGCCCGGCTCGAATATCGGGATAATGCCTTTTTTAAGAGCGGCGATTTTTTTAGCGTCGCTATCGACACAAATAACCTTATTGCCTAACTCCGCAAGGCAGGAGCCGGTAACCAGCCCCACATAACCAGAACCTACAATTGCAATATTCACCCCGCTCTTCCTTTCTTGCTTATACCCCGCCGGAAGGGCGGGGTTCATTTTTATTATCCCGTATTGGGCTCAGATTGCGAGCCCGGTTTTGGCTGGTGATAAATCTGATTGTAATCAAATTCCATCTCGGGGAATGCCTTAAGCCTGAATATCAACCAGACCTGCTTACTTACGCCCCGGGTGACATTATAGGTAAGGTCTACTTCCCAGCAATGAAGGTCTCTGCTGATAGTATACTCCTGCTCCCTCAGGCCGCTTTTTATAGTCCGGGTCTTTGAAAACTGGCGCCGCTGATACAGGTAGAATTTCCATTTGGGGGTAAACCGCCACTTAAGGGCGTAGGTTAAGGAATTACCGCCTTTTTTTTCGTAACGCTGGCCAATGCCGAACTGGCGTTCTTTGCCAAAATCAAACTCAAAGTTGACATTGCCGTTAATAAATTTATTGTAATTTTTGTCATTATGGTTTCCGGAATGCTTATAAGTAGCGTCGCTTACCACCCTCAGCCAGGAATAAGGCAAAAGTTCCAGATTAAAGATTACATCCGAAAAGCTGCTGCCGCGTTTATCCCCTCCTTTGGGCTTAAAAGTATAGGAAGTGTTAACCCTGAAATCAGCTAAATCTACGCTACTACCCCCCCTCTTAGTCTGTAATTTATTGGACAATTCTAATGTAGCAACCTGGCTTGTGCCGTTAATGCCGTCAGGCCCGTCGATCTGTTTTATTTTACTGCTGGGGATTGTAGGGGTATGTTGATAAGAATAGGCGATTGTCGGGGTAATAACGTGCCTTAGCCGGTTTATATCCATCCCTAAAAAGTTAGACTTAATATCAAACAGGCGGTAAATCTTGGTGCTGATATTTGCGCCGCTGTAAAAAATAGTCCGGAAGAGAGTGGCGGAACCATATACGTCCTGGTTATAAAAAGTTTCCTGTATTTTTGCATAGGGGCTGAATTCTATAAATGCCACTTTTAAAGGAAAGGTAAATTGATTGTTGGTATCAAATCTGACCGAATTTGTCTCCGGAAGGCCTGCCGAGCCGGCTGGTGCTTTCTTATTCAGGTTGACAAAACCAGAGGTATTGCTGAAATAAAACGTAGTGTCGCCGACCTGCACATTAGGCAGGCTGTAGGTTATTTCCGGCAATTTATTTAACTGGCCATACCAGTGATTGAGGCGCTTCTGCAGGTATACATCAACGCTCGAATAGGCAAAACTGTGATGGAATTGAGCATAAGTTAAGGGCTCGGTATCCTTTTCGTATTCGCGCAAAAAATACTGTTCTAAGAAACTTTCGGTATCGGGGTTATAATTGAGGTCATTTTTTCTCCTCCTATCCAGGATTTTGACAAACTGGGCGGTAAAGTCTGTATA
>JADHYK010000030.1 GCA_016782485.1 Candidatus Omnitrophota bacterium | reverse complement strand
TGACGCCGAGGATTTTAAGGAATAAGACGTCCTGCGCATTCTTGATGCCGCTTTCTACGACTACGACTTTGTCTTTGGGGATTAAGGGGAAGAGTTTTTCCGTAATCTTGAAATCTACCTCCAGCGTATGCAGGTCGCGATTATTTATCCCGATTAAGGGCACCTTCATCGAGAGGATCTTCTTTAACTCCTTCTCCGTATGCACCTCAACCAGGCAATCCATGCCTAAGGAATCAGCTATCCCGATTAATTCGGCTATCTTTTCCTTGGTGAGTAAATCCGCAATCAGCAGTATCGCATCCGCGCCGAAATAGCGCGACTCATAGACCTGATAGGGCTCAAGGATAAAGTCCTTTCTTAATATAGGTAACTGGGTAATCGCCTTTACGCTGTTTAGATAAGTAATGCTGCCGGAAAAATAATCCTCTTCGGTCAAGACCGAGATCGCCTGCACCTGGACCTCCTGATAAATCCGGGCAATCTCCTGTACGTTGAACTCCTCACGGATTACTCCTTGCGACGGGGAGGTCTTTTTTATCTCGGCAATCAGCGAGATAGTGCGCGGTTTACTGATCGCCTCTATAAAGGGGCGCGCAGGCGACAAGCTCTGCACCCTTGCCTTTAAATCCTCTTCACTGAACTGCTGTTTAGCCAGAAGAAGCTTTTCCCTCTTTTTGGCGACAATCTCTTTTAAGGTATCGGATTTCTTTATCATTTATTGGAGTACTCTTTTAAAAGTTCCAGTTTCTCTAACGCCTTGCCGCTCTCTATTGCTTCTCTGGCTGATCTGATCCCCTCGCTTATGCCCTCTTTTAAAAACCTTGCCGGCTTTGCCTGCGCAACATAAATAGCGGCGCCGGCATTGAAGAGCACTATATCGCGGTATGCCCCTTTTTCCTTATTCTCCAATATATCGATAAAAATTTTGGCGTTCTCCTGCGCTATCCCGCCCTTTACTGCGTCCGGCCCACTCTCATTAAAATTAAAATCCCCGGGACTTATGCTTGAATCCTCGACCTTTGCCTTGCGCACTTCATAGACGGAAGTTTCCGCACCGGAGGTCGTGGTTATCTCATCCATCTGATCCCGGCCGCAAATAACCAATGCGTGTACACAGCCCAATTCTTTTAAGGCCAAAGCCATATTATGCGCGCATTCTTTATCCGGGGCACCTATTAACTGGTAGTTGGCAAGTGCCGGGTTGCACAAAGGCCCCAGGAAATTAAAGATGGTTTTATCTTTGATCTCTTTTCTTGCCGGCATGGCATATTGCATTGCCGGATGGTAAAGCGGCGCAAATAGAAAAGTAATCCCGGCCTGATCAAGGCAGCTCTGAGCTGTTTCCTTGCTCATATTGATATTTACGCCTAGCGCCTCCAGCACATCGGCGCTGCCGCAGAGGCTTGAAACAGAACGGTTCCCGTGCTTGGCAACGGCTATGCCTGCGCCGGCGGCAACAAAGGCCGCGGCCGTGGAGATATTAAAGGTATGTTTACGGTCGCCCCCCGTTCCGCAGGTATCCAGGACAACTTTGTGCCTGGTTTTAATCTTGACCATATGGTGGCGCATCGCCCTGGCTGCGCCGACTAATTCATCGGCAGTTATGCCCTGTTTATTCAGCGCCGTTAAAAAAGAAACTACTGCCGCAGTATCTATCCTGCCGGACATAATCTCTTCGATCACCGGCTGTATTTCTTCCTGGCTTAAATTATTGCCTTCTGACAATTTCTTGATTATCTGCTGAATCATAGCTTTAGAAAATTAGATAAAATCTTCATCCCCGCCTTAGTCAAGATTGACTCCGGATGAAACTGCGCCCCCCAGAGCGGGTATTTTTTGTGTTTTAGCCCCATAATCTCTTGGTCCTTGGTCCAGGCGGTAATCTCCAGGCATTTTGGCAGGCTCTTTTTTTCCACGACCAGGGAGTGGTAACGCGTGGCTTCAAAGGGGTTGGGGATGCCGCGGAAGATCTCTTTCCTATTATGGTAAATTGCCGAGGTCTTGCCGTGCATTAATTTTTTTGCCGCTACGATACGGCCGCCATAGGCATAAGCTATTGCCTGATGCCCAAGGCAGACCCCTAAAATGGGAATCTTTCCGGCGAATTCCTTAATCAGCCCGCAGGAGATACCGGCATTCTCCGGCCTGCCGGGCCCGGGAGAGATTACGATCCTGCGCGGTTTTAATTTTTTAATTGCCGCTAAAGTAATCTTGTCGTTCCTGAAGACCTGTATCTTTTGCCCCAGAGCGCCCAGGTATTGCACCAGGTTATAGGTAAAGGAGTCGTAGTTATCGAGCATGAGGATCATTCCTTCTCCCTCCGGATGGTTGCCCCCAGTTTTTCCAGTTTTTCCTCTGTATTTTCATACCCGCGCTCTAAGTGATATATTCTTGAGATCAAGGTCTTTCCCTTTGCTGCCAGGCCTGCTAAAACCAGGCAGGCTGAGGCGCGCAGGTCTGAAGCCATCACCGGCGCCCCTGATAAAGACTCTACCCCCTCTATAATCGCATAAGGCCCCTCTTTCTGAATATGGGCGCCCATGCGGTTTAATTCGCCAACGTGCATAAATCTATCCGGATAAATTTTTTCAGCGACCACACTGATACCAGGGGTAATACTCATCAACGCCATTACCTGCGCCTGCATATCCGTAGGAAAACCCGGATAAGGCAGTGTGGTAACGTTAATCGCCTTTATCCGATCTTTAACGCGCACGCGGATAGAGTTATCGGATTTAGTGATATTCGCCCCTGCCTCCTGCAGTTTATCGATTAAAGCCCCCAGGTGCTGCGGCCGGGCGTTCTTTAAAATAATATCCCCGCCGGTAATCAGGGCGGCGATCATCAGGGTCCCGGTTTCGATCCTGTCCGGGATGATGGTGTGAGTTGCCCCGTGCAACCGCCTGACCCCCTCTACCTCTATTATCGGCGTGCCATGGCCTTTAATCTTAGCCCCCATCTTAATCAGGAACTCTGCCAGGTCTACCACCTCCGGCTCGCAGGCAGCGCATTCAATTACGCTCTTGCCCTGCGCCAGGACCGCAGCCATCATTACGTTGTCGGTCGCTAAAACCGACGAGCCATAGACCCCGCCCAGATATATATGGCTGCCCTGTAGTTTATCCGCCTTTGCTACGACGTAACCGGAATCGATAGTGGTCTGGACGTTGAGGGCACGCAGGCCCTTAAGGTGCAGGTCAACCGGCCGGGCGCCGATAATGCAGCCGCCGGGCAGGGAGACCTTTGCCTTCTTATGCATTCCTATAAGCGGCCCCAGAACGCAGAAAGAGGCGCGCATCGTAGAAACCAGTTTATAATCGGCGACAAAATTCTTCTTGCCGGTTGAGCTTACGTTAACTACCCCTTTATCAAAATCCGCGCTCTTGCCTAAGGAACGGATGATCTTAAGCATGGTGTTGGTATCGCGCAAGGCCGGCGCGCCTTTGATAATGCAGGCATCATCGGTCAGCAGCGTAGCCGCCAGTATCGGCAAAACTGCATTTTTTGCCCCTGAGACAGTAACCTCTCCCAACAACCTTTTACCGCCTTCAATAATTAATTTATCCATAGGAATTTAAACTTTCTTGGCGACAATTACCCTTTCAATACCGTTATAATCCTTAACCACCTCTATTATCTCAAAATCAGGGGAGTTTTGGAAAATATTTTTTATGCTTTTTTCCTGGTTAAAACCCATCTCCATAACTAGCAGTCCGCCGCGGGCTAAATGGGGCGGTGATTCCTTTATAATCCTCCGGAAGAAGAATACTCCGTCACTGCCACCGTCCAGGGCAACCTTAGGTTCATATCGTATCTCCGGCTGCAGTTTATCGATCTCTTCAGTAGGGATGTAGGGCGGGTTGCTTATTATTAGCGGATAGCGGATAGCGGATAGCGGATAGTTAGAGAATAAATCACTCTGCATAAATTCTATATTTACCTTATTCAACGCCGCATTTTCTTTTGCCACCTCTAAAGCCCCTGCCGAAATATCGCTGGCATAAATTTTTGCCTCAGGTAAGGATTTTGCTAATGATACCGCTATGCACCCTGAGCCTGTGCCCAAATCCAGAATTTTTAACTTGCGAACTTGCGAACTCGCGAACTTGCGAACTATCTTTAGCGCCGTCTCAACCAGGAGCTCTGTCTCCGGACGCGGGATTAATACGTCGGGTGTAAGCTTAAAGGTGAGGCCCATAAATTCCGTCCTGCCTAAAATATACTGCAGGGGTTGGCCCAGCGCCCTTTTTCTCAAGGCCAGAGACAACCTTGAGCCTTCGTCTTTGTTTAAAATATAATCTTTATTAAGATATAAAGACAGCCGGTCGCAGCCTAAAACTTCGCAGAATGTTAATTCCGTTTCATTCATTTTTCTTCTCTTCGGAGGCCTTTATCAATGCATCCGAGATCTCATCCAGGTCCCCCTCCAGCACCGCCTCTAACTTGTGCAGCGTAAAGTTGATGCGGTGGTCGGTGATGCGCCGGTCGGGAAAGTTATAAGTGCGGATCTTTTCGCTGCGCTCGCCCGTGCCGACCTGGGATTTACGCTCCCGGGCAACTTTTTTTGCCTCCTCCTGCTTTTTGATATCCAGCAGGCGCGCGCGCAGGATGCGCATTGCCTTGGCCTTATTTTTCCCCTGCGAGCGTTCATCCTGGCAGGCCACCGCTACTCCGCTGGCTATGTGGGTAATCCTTACCGCAGAATCGGTCTTCTGCATATGCTGCCCGCCGGGCCCGGAAGACCTGTAGGTATCAATTCTTAAGTCCTTGGGTTCAATGGCCAGCTCTACCTCCTGCGGTTCAGCCAGCACCGCAACCGTAGCAGTGGAGGTATGAATCCTGCCTTGAGCTTCGGTGGCAGGTACGCGCTGCACCCGATGAACCCCGCTCTCGAACTTCAGCCTCTTATAGACATCCTGTCCCTTAACGCTGAAGACTACTTCCTTAACCCCCCCTAATTCAGTGGTATTGGAAGACATCATCTCAACAGCCCAGCCTTTTTTTGCGGCATACTTGGTATACATCCGGTAAAGCTCGGCGGCAAACAGGCCTGCCTCCAGACCTCCGGTGCCCGGACGAACCTCCACTATGCAATCACGGCCGGCATCATTATCTTCGCCGCCTTTTGAGAGATTCTGCAGCCTCTCTTCTATTTTGGCTTTTTTCTCACCTAGCTCCTGGGCCTCCTTTGCAGCCAGCTCCAGCATCTGTTTATCCTGTTCATACTCAAGTACTGCCTTTGTATCCTCTAACTCTTTAGAGAGCCTCTGGTACTGGCGCCATAACGCTACCGGCTCCTTTAATACGGAAAGCTCCCTGGCGTATTGATTATACAGCTGTTTATCGCCGATAGTCTCATAGGAGGCCAGAAACTGCTCCAGTTCCTTATAGCGCTCTTCTAATTTCGCTAATTCTTCGAACATGAGCAATTACTCTTTCTTCTTGCCGTATCTTCTTCTGAACTTCTCTACTCTTCCTGCGGAATCAACCAGTTTCTGCTTGCCGGTAAAAAAGGGATGGCATTTGGAGCAGATCTCCACCCTGATGCTCGGCTTGGTGGAGCGGGTGCGGATAGTCTCCCCGCAGGCGCAGACAATGGTGCTTTCCTTGTAATTCGGGTGTATCTTGTCTTTCATTTCTGATTCCCCTTTCTTTCTTGCTTTCAGCCTTTCATCTTCCCTAACTACTATCTACTATCTACTAACTACTATCTACTGTATTCTTACTGATTCATGTTATTTAAGAACTCCTCGTTGTTCTTCGTCTTTGACAATTTTCCTATCAGAAGCTCCATTGCCTCAACATTGTTCAATTCGTTCAAAACTTTGCGCAGGATCCAGATCCTCTGCAGCTGGTCCTCTTTCACCAGCAACTCCTCATGGCGCGTATTGGAACGCTTGATGTCGATTGCCGGATAAATTCTGCGCTGGAAGAGGTTGCGGTCCAACTGCAACTCCATGTTGCCGGTGCCTTTGAATTCTTCAAAGATGACTTCGTCCATGCGGCTGCCGGTATCAACCAGTGCGGTGGCGATGATCGTCAGGCTCCCCCCTTCTTCTATTGCGCGCGCAGCGCCGAAAAATCTTTTCGGCTTCTGCAGGGCGTTGGAGTCTACACCGCCTGATAAGACCTTGCCGCTGTGCGGCACAACCGAATTGTATGCCCGGGCAAGGCGGGTGATGCTGTCCAGGAGTATCACTACATCCCGCTTATGCTCCACCAGCCGCTTTGCCTTTTCCAAGACGATTTCGGCAACCTGCACATGCCTTTCCGGCGGCTCATCAAAGGTGGAAGAAATCACCTCTCCTTTGACATTCCTCTGCATATCAGTAACCTCTTCCGGCCGTTCGTCTATCAACAGGACGATTAATATTACCTCCGGGTTATTGCTGGTGATGGCATTGGCGATCTTCTGCAGCAGCACGGTTTTTCCGCTGTAGGGCTGGGCTACAATCAGGCCGCGCTGCCCCTTGCCGATGGGGGTCAAGAGGTTCATAATCCTTACCGAAATCTCCTCCGGCTTCATCTCCAGGATAAAGGGTTGGCGCGGATAAACCGGGGTGAGGTTATCAAAAAGCACCTTATCCTTGACCTCCTCCGGATTTTCAAAATTCACCGCCTCCACCTTAAGCAGGGCAAAATATTTTTCACCCTCCTTGGGCGGGCGAATCTGGCCGCTGACCGTATCCCCGGTCCTTAAATCAAATTTCCTGATCTGCGAAGGAGAAATATAGATATCATCGGGACAGGGCAGGTAGTTATAATTTGGGGAGCGCAGGAACCCGAACCCCTCGGAGAGTATCTCCAGAATCCCCTCTCCGAACATCAACCCCTCTTTTTCCGCCTGGGCCTGCAGGATCTTAAAGATCATGTCCTGTTTTTTAGCCCCGCTTATGCCGTTGACCTTCATCTCCCTGGCTAATTTGTTTAATTCGGTAATCTTCATGTCCTTTAACTTACTGATATCTAATTTTTCCACCACTTCCTCCTTAAATTATTTTTTTCCAAATCCTCTTTACCTGCCTCTTCGTTTCCTCTCTTGTCCCGCTGTTATCTATGATAAAGTCTGCAAGGACGGCCTTACGCTGTAAAGGAATCTGAGCCCTGACCCTCTTGCGTATCTCTGCGGGGCTAAGAGCATCCCTTTTTTTCATCCTCGCCAACTGCTTCTGTCTATCTAGCGTTACCACGATTAACTTATCGACAACCCGCTGCAGCCCCGCCTCTATCAAAAGCGGGGCATCGATTACCACTGCCTTCTTTTTACTCTGCCTGATCCTGGAGCTGATAATTGCCTTTACCTGCGGGTGAACAATCCGGTTTAACTTTTTTAACAGCCCTTTATCGGCAAATACCATACCGGCTAATTTCCTGCGGTTTATCTTTTTATCCCCGCCCATGATCCGGCGGCCGAAAAGATTAATGATTTTTTTATAGGCGTTACTCTGCGGCCGGTAACAGCGGTGCGCTATTTTGTCGGCATCGATAATCTCGGCGCCGCAGGAACGCAGGATGCCGGCTACCGTACTCTTTCCGCTGCCGAAACTGCCGGTAAGCCCGAGGATAATTTTTTTCTGCTTAATCCGCCGCCTTTGCATAAAGCTCCAGGTATTTTTTAGCCGACTCCTCCCAGGAGAAGCAAGCCTGCATCGCGCGCCTGATCAGGGCAGGCCAACCCTCTTTATCCTTAAAGGCCTCTATTGCCTTAGCTAATGCCGCAAGCAGCGCTTTCTTATTGTATTCCTCGAATACAAAACCGTTATCAACATTGACCGTATCGGCCAGGCCGCCGGTCTTAAATACCACCGGCACTGTCCCGTAGCGCAAGCTGATCATCTGCCCTAAGCCGCAGGGCTCGTATCTTGAAGGCATCAGAAACATGTCGCTGCCGGCGTAGATCTTATGTGCAAGCGCGTCATCAAACTTTAAATGCAGAGAAATTATACCCTTGTATTTTTCTGCCGCTTTCTGCAGGATGCGCTGGTACTTTAAATCTCCGCTGCCCAGGATAACCAGCTGCAGCCCCATTTTACAGAGCGCAGCCAGCGATGTGCTTAAAATATCAAACCCCTTCTGCTGGGCAAGCCGAGAGACAATCCCCGCCAGCGGCACTGCCGGATTATCGGCAAGACCGCAGAAGAGTTGTAATTCTTTTTTATCTTTAGATTTACCCTGCGGGTCTCTAAGAGAGTACCTCTGTGCAATCAGATTGTCCGTCTGCGGATCCCATACCGAATAGTCCAGGCCGTTTAAGATACCGAAAAGCCTATCCGCCCTCTTCTTTAAAACCCCTTCCAGCCCGAAGCCAAGTTCCCGGCCCTGAATCTCTTTGCTGTAAGTGGGGCTAACGGTATTGATGATATCGCTGGCCTCCAGGCCGCCTTTTAGAATATTTATCTTTCCGTAAAACTCAAGCCCCTCAATGCTGAAAAAACTCTCCTCTAGCCGCAGCTTTGCAAACTCCTCTTTGGGAAAAATCCCCTGGTAGCCGATATTATGCACGGTCAATAAGGTTTTTGTATCTTTATAAAAAGGGTCGTTATTATATTCTGCCTTAAGGTATAGCGGAATTAATGCCGCCTGCCAGTCATGCAGGTGGATGACCTCTGCTTTAAAATTAATCTCCTTTAACAGCTCCAGCACCCTGCGGCAGTAAAAACTAAATCTGTCCAGGTTATCTTTATAGTCCCCTTTTTTGTCCCCGTATAAACCGTCACGGTTAAAATATTCGCTGTTTTCTATAAAATAGATGCGGATATTTTTACCGATCAGGGAAAAACTTGTTTCTTTATTTAAGCGTTCGATTTTATAACCCGCGCTATCGACGCATTTATAGCGCGGCATAATCACGATAACCTCTGCGCCCAGTTCCTCCAGCGCCAGAGGCAAGGCGCCTGCCACATCGGCAAGGCCGCCGGTCTTTGCAAAAGGCACTACTTCCGAAGCGGCGATTGCTATCTTCACTGTATCGGCTCCGTCTCCAGCCAGTTCCTCCCCCGTTTAATATCTACCCTTACCGGCACTTTTAACTGCATCACATTTTCCATGCTTTCTTTTACCAGCATAGCTGCTTGCCTTAATTCCCCTGCCGGGCAGTCAAACACCAGTTCGTCATGAATCTGCAGGATCATCTTTGTCTTTAATTCTGCCGCCGTAAGTAATTCATTTATCTCTACCATCGCTAGTTTTATTAAATCCGATGCCGAACCCTGGATGGGGGTATTGACCGCCTGCCGCTCCGCAAACTGGCGTATCCCCTGGTTTTTATTCTGTATCTCGGGGATATAGCGGCGCCTGCCCAGGAGGGTGGTGACAAAGCCGTCTTTTTTTGCCTTTGCAATCTGTTGCTCAATATAATCTTTGACCCGCGGATAACGGGCAAAATATGCGTCGATAAACTGCTGGGACTCATCCATCGCTATATTTAAATCCCGGCTTAAGCCAAAGGCGCTCAGGCCGTAAATAATCCCGAAATTTACTCTTTTTGCCGTATCGCGCATTGAGCCGCTCACCTCTTTTTCCTCCACGCCGTATATCAAGGAGGCACAGTGGCGGTGTATATCCTTGTCCTGCTTAAAGGATGCAATCAAATCCTCATCCTCTGAGAGATGCGCCAGTATCCTTAATTCTATCTGCGAATAATCGCAGGATAAAAGATAACTTTTATCATCCGAAGCGATAATCGCCCGCCTTATATTTTTGCCGATATCGGACTTTAGCGGGATATTCTGCAAATTCGGGTTACTGGAGCTTAAACGCCCGGTCTCGGTTACCGTCTGGTTAAAAGAGGTATGGATCCTGCCGGTTTTTTTATCCGCCAGCTGCGGCAGGGTGTCGATATAGGTGTTTTTGAGTTTAGTCAGCTGACGGTACTCCACCAGCATCGCCGGCAGTTCGTGTTTATCCGCCAGTGCCTTGAGCACCCCCTCGTCAGTAGAGGGGCCGGTCTTGTTCTTTCTAATGACCGGGAGTTTCAATTTTTCAAAAAGAATCTCCCGCAGCTGCTTGGGCGAATTTATATTAAACTGGGTGCCGCTTAATCCGTAGATGCCCTCGATTAATTTTATCAGCCTCTTTTCTACATCGCGGGAAAGTTTTTTGAGCACCTCGGCATCAAGCCTGATGCCGTTTAATTCCATCTCTGCCAACACGCGCTCAAGAGGCATCTCCAGGCTGCTAAATAGTTTAAAAAGCGATTTTTCCTGCAGCTGTTTTTCCAGTATGGGTTTTAAACGGCGGATTAAATCCAGGCACTGCTCCTCTGCCGGGGTCTCACTGACTACCTCCCCCAGATACTCCAGGGCAAGCTCGCTTAATGTGTAGCCGCCCCGGGAGGGGTTCAATAGGTAAGCGGCAATCATGGTATCGAAGAATAACCCCTCCAGCATTATGCCCTCTTTGCTCAAGAGGACCTTTGTTTTTTTAAGGTCATGGCCGATTTTTTTAATTTTGGGGTCGGCTAATATTTTGGCAGCCTCCTTGCCAAAGCTTAGAATACGCAGGAACTTTTCTTTAAGGCAAAAAATTAATTTTTCCCTGCTATCGCCAAAGATGAACAACTCCTTTTCTTCCCCCGCTAATTCCGCGAACCGCCTGCCCTCTATATTCTCGGCGGCCGGATGCCTGTTTTTTTCTTCGGCAGCCGGCAGTTCCCTGAGCAGTTTTTTAAACTCCAGGTACTTAAATAACTTTACCAGCTCCTGCAGGTCAGGCGCAGCGGGCTTTAAATCATCCGGATTAAATTCGATCTCTATGTTTTTATCCAGGATAGCCAGCTCCTTGCTTAACTTAATGCGGTCGATATTCCCGGAGATTATCCCGCGCAGTTTTTCCTGTTTTATCTTATCTATATTATTCAGCAGTTTATCCAGAGAGCCGAAGCGGGCAATTAAATCTGTGGCGGTCTTTTCTCCGATGCCGGCAGCACCCGGTATGTTATCAACGCTGTCGCCCATCAGGGCAATAAGGTCAGAGATCTTCGCAGGGTCAACCCCGAAACGCTCGACTACTTTCTTGCGGTCATAAACTACCTCTTCGTTCTTGTGGGGGGCCAAGACCAGCGTATGTTCGTCCACCAGCTGTAACATATCCTTATCGGAACTGACGATGGTAACGGATAGCCCGCTTTTTTTAGCCTGTTCGTTGAGCGTAGCAATAACATCATCCGCCTCAAAGCCCTCCTTCTCAAATATTTTTATGCCGTAAGCGGAAATTATCTGTTTTATAAAGGGCAGCTGCGACACCAAGCCCTCGGGCATCGGGGGGCGCTGTATCTTATACTGCGCGAACTTCTTCATCCTGAAGGTATCCCGGGAAACATCGAAACAGACCGCCAGATAATCGGGCTTTTTACTTTTTAGGATCTTATTCATAATATTTAAAAAGCCGTATATGGCATTGGTAGGCTGGCCGAAGGAGGTAGCAAGCCCGGGAAGCGCATAAAATGCCCGGTAACAAAAAGCAGTGGCATCGATTAAATATAAATTCTTATCTTTCATTAATTAGGCTGCATGGAAATTCTTTTTGGTAGGGAACTGGCTAAGCCTTGTGGTGTTTTAGCGCAACAACATCCTTGTCGAGACTTTATTGACGAATTCTTCGATTTCGCTGTTTGAAGGGTCAAGCTGATTGGCATCACTTGCCGCTTTGAAGGCCGCTAATGCCTTCCCCTGTTTATCGAGGCTCTTTGCCTTGGCAAAATACTTCCTGGCAAGCAGCTTATAGTCTTTTTCGTTATCGCTCTCTAACTCACGAAACTTCTCGGACTGAATCTCCCGGCTGAGCCTGATCGCCTGCTGCTCCGGAGACATGCTGGCTGCAAGCTGTTTCTCGGCACGTACCTCCCGGCTGAGCCTGATCGTCTCCTGCTCTAATAATTCTCTGACCGGGTCAACCAAAAGCACCGGATTAATATCCTCTAAACGTCTTTTTGCCTTTATTGTCCACGGATCATCAGGGGTGCCGAGCTCAACCCTTTTCTTCCAATAGTAAGCGGCTTTTTCCAGGTCAGGCTCCTGCTCGTAAATCAAGGCTAAATTGGAGTAAGCGCTCAAAAACTTGGGCTCTATTTCTATCGCCTTCAGATAAAGCTCTTTTGCCCACTCAGGCTCACCCCTTGCTTCGGATATTATGCCTAAGTCATTGTAAGCCACGGCATAAAACGGGTCTATCTCTATTGCCCTCTGATAGAAAGTTGCTGCGGCTGTCAGGTCCCCGGCGTTCTGGTACTTTAGCCCCTCGGCGCGGTTGGCGCGTGCTTCTTTCTGCAGCTGTGATAACTCTGAGGCCGCCAAAACAATAGATGGGGAAAAATAGACAAAAACAACCAGGATAAATATTATGGGTATTATCTTTGGGTAGCCCTTGTGGCTGGAATCATTCATTTATTGTCCATATTATACCTGCTAATCGCCGCCAGTCAAGAAAAAAATTAATGAGCCCATAATCCGCCTGAGGCGGATTATGTGCGAATTAATCCTGAGTCCGCCGCAGGCGGACGAAGGATCTAAGTGCTGATTCAACGCCAGGCGTTGAATCTTACATCATCGGCTCCATCGCCAATGCCGGATGCTGCACCTTATTTAAATGCTCCAGTAATTCTTCTGAGGTGGCCGCCTGTGTCTCATCGGCAATTTTATCAATCAAGTCCGGTACTCCCAGCTCCTCTGCGCATTTTTTTAGCCTCTCTCCCAGGAACTCCTTTAATTCTTTGGGCATCCAGACTACGCGCTTTAACCCGCCCTCGGCAGAAATAAATTTCTTGCTTAATATATAGAGTTTACCTATGCCTAAAAATCCCGGCGTCTGTGCCCCTCCACCCACCGAACCGGCGAGGGTGGTAAAACTCATCCCGCAGGGTGTTATCCCGGAATAATCGCGGTGCACCAGCATTACCCCGTTTGCCTCGGGGATGATGGCGATAATGCATTCAAAGCACCCGCAGGAAGACTGCGGGGAATCCATCAGCGAATACATACTGACCTTTTCTATGGTTTTATTGGATTTTTGATAGACAAACTCATTTACCCTTTGCCATTGACCCAGCTTCTGGTCCAATAAGCCATCTTTGGGAATGGGCTGGTTCGGTCCGGTAGGGGTGATTTCATACGCCGCCTTGGCATCAAGCCAGGAATATGCCCCGCAAAGCCCCAGCCGCTCGGGCGTTACGATACAGACGTGATTCGGGGCAAAGGACTGACACAAAAGGCAGGAGTAAAAATCATCCACGCTCTCGTCGGTCATCCCGCTGATGCGCTCGTCGCGCTCATCAAAACTCTTTTTGGCAAGAGGCAGCAACTTCTCAACCTCATCCGCTATTGTGTAAATCTTAACCTGGACTTTATCCACGATGCGGCTGTATTCCTGATGCAGCATAGCATGCAGGATTATCCCGATATGCTTTAACCTGAAACCCTTGTTGAAGGCATCGCGGCTGATCCTGATCCAGTTCATATCGCGCTGCCCGACGTGCATTATCCCGCAGGCGTAATTCAGGAAACGGTGAATCTGGCGTTCCAGTATCGGCTCAAAATCCTTTTGCATCTTACGGCCGAAGACCTCAACTATAACTGCCAGCGGCAGGGATTTCTTATCCTGCTCCAACCGGTCGATATCCGGGCCGATTAATTCGAATTTACCGTCCTCCACCTCTGTCTCATTACGAGAGGTAAGAAATTCGAAACAACGGCTTGCCT
>JADHYK010000029.1 GCA_016782485.1 Candidatus Omnitrophota bacterium | reverse complement strand
GCACGCAGTATTCTGTAAACCGAAAACCGGTCGCCCTCAAAATAGAGCACCGTATCCACGATATGCTCCAGGACCCGCGGACCGGCAATCGCCCCATCTTTAGTCACATGTCCTATAATAAAAATAGATACGCCCGTTGACTTGGCAAGCTGGGCGAGCATCCCGGCGCATTCCCTCACCTGGCTGACGCTGCCGGGAGAGGAACTGATGGAAGAATCAAAGATAACCTGGATGGAGTCGATGATCACTACCTGGGCTTTTAGTTTCTTTATATATTCGGTAATCAAGGATAAGTCCGTCTGGTTAACGATGTATAAATTATCGTGTTTCTGGTCCCCTCCAAGCCGCTCTGCCCTTAATTTTGTCTGCGTCACCGACTCTTCCCCGCTTACATAGAGGACGCAAATTCCCTCCCCTGCCAGTTGATTGGAGATCTGCAGCGATACCGTGGATTTGCCTACGCCGGGGTCTCCGCCGATTAAGATCACCGAACCCTCGACAATCCCGCCGCCTAATACCCGGTCTACCTCCTGCAGGCCGCTCTTTAAACGATTGGCCTGGCTTGCCACCACATCCTTTAACAACACCGGCTCATCCCTGTATAGCGAGACCCTCATCCCTCCTTTTGCCGCCGGGGCAAGATAATCCTCCTCGGCAAATGAATTCCAGCTGCCGCAGTCAGGGCACCTGCCCAGCCACTTAGGCGACTGATACCCGCAACCCTGACAGCTAAAAACGGTCTTTGTCTTCATTTCTTATCTTGCTCTTTACTCTCTTCTTTATCTGCGGCATCTATCGGGGTTTGTTTCTCTACCGCCGGAACAGGCGGCTGTTTCTCTTCGCCCTTCCAAAGCAGTTTCCAGGGATTATACCTTAAGTCAGTCACCAAAGCCTCCAGCTGGTCGTAGACGGTATCGTCGTAAAGAAACTTACCGAGGGTCCCCTCTTCGTTCTTTATCTTTATGATACAGTCGTCTACGTTGCGGGCAATCCTCTTGGCCAGCTCAGTTATCTCATTCATCGGGACAGGGTCCTGCCCGGCCAGTTCTTCTTTAGGCCCCAGGACTTTGTTGTAATCTTTGCCCGGTATAATCTCTATATACTTTTCACCCAATAACCCCAGGGTATTCACCCAGATAGTTGAATCGATGGGGATTTTGACTTCGCGGTTAACCCAGCAGTCCACGATAACCTTAGTCCTATCCTCCTGCGGGACAAAAAGAAACTGGATATCCTTGACTTCGCCTGCGTAGAGGCCGGCAAACCTTACCGGCGCCCCAACCTTGACGCCGTTGACGAAGTTGAAACTGAAGTTGACGCGGTAGCCGGAGGTCCAGGTCTTAAAGCCGCCCAGCGATAAAATAAATATAGCCAAAATAATAAGGCCAATAAAAACAAAAATCCCGACTTTGAGTTCCAGTTTTGTTTTGCCGAATATCATTTTTTTATCCTCCGGATTATTTCAGGTGCTCCACCGTCTCTGTTATCGGGCCTTTAGCCAGCCCGTTAATAAACTGGTGCACCACGGGGTTATCCGTCTTCTGTATATCCTGCGGCGTCCCCTCGGCGATAATCCTGCCGTGATAGAGCATGGCAATCCTGTCGCCGACTTTATAGGCACTGGTCATATCGTGGGTGACCACGATTGAGGTAACCTTTAATTTGTCGTGCAGTTCCATGATAAGTTCGTTTATGCTGTCTGCGGTAATCGGGTCTACCCCCGTGGTCGGCTCATCGTATAAGATGATCTCCGGCCTGATGCAGAGCGCCCGCGCCAGGGAGACCCGCTTCTTCATGCCTCCGCTTAATTCCGAGGGCATAAGGTTTCCGATGCCGCTCAAGCCCACCAGGCATAATGAATCCTCAATACGCCGCAGCAGGTCTTTATGGGTCAGGTGGTCGTGTTCGATAAGGCCGAATCCCACGTTTTCAGCGACGGTCATAGAGTCAAAAAGCGCGCCTCCCTGAAAAACCATCCCCATTTTTAAACGCAGCATATTTAACTGGCGGTCGTTTAATCTATTGACCTCCTCACTCTTAACGAAAACCTGTCCGCTATCCGGCTTTAATATCCCGACGATATGCTTTAAGAGCACGCTCTTACCGCAGCCTGAACGGCCGATGATCACGCAGGTTATCCCTTTTTCGATATTCAGGTTAAGGCCGTTGAGGACCCTGCGCCCGCCGAGGCTCTTGGAAAGGTCTTTAATCTCTATCATGGAAATATAAAGTAAAATAAAGCGGTAAAGAAGCAGTCTGCGACGATAATCAGGATGAACGACTTGACTACCGACTGCATGGTCGCCTTTCCTACGCCCTCTGCCCCTCCCTGTACATTAAAACCCTCATAACAGCTTACTATCGCTATGATCATCCCGAAGAAAATGGTCTTAAAAGTCCCGGTAAATAAATCTTTATAAAGCAGTGCCTCGCGGGTAACGTTCAGGTACATCGCCGATGAAATCCCCAATTTAAATACGCAGATAAGGTAACTGCCGAAAATTCCCACTGCATCCGCATACAAGGTCAACAGGGGTAACACGATGCACAATGCCAATAAGCGCGGGGCAACCAGGTATTGAATGGGATTAGTGGCAAAGGTTTCCAAAGCATCTATCTGCTCGGTTACCTGCATTGTGCCTATCTCGGCGGTAATAGAGGCCCCTACCCTCCCGGCTACCACCAGCGCGGTAATCACCGGCCCAAGTTCCCGTACCAGGGAAAGAGCCACTAAGCTGGCGATATAAATCTCCGAGCCGATACGCTGCATAAAATATGCCGTCTGCAGCGCAAAGATGAAGCCGATAAAAAGCGCTACCAGCGATACTATCGGCAGGCTGTCAAATCCGGCCTTCTTTATCTGTTCGAAGATGCGGTCCTTCTTAAAAGGGGAGGCAAAAAGCAGGTAAAAACCCCTGAAGGTCAGGGTGGTCATCCCTCCGAAAAAATAGAAGAAGACCATCGCCTTCTGGCCGAAATTTATGAAAAACTTCTCTATTGAAATCATTGAAAAATCAGCTCCTGATTTTTATGCAGGACTTTTATATGGGAGCCCTCCTTGAATGTCTTAGAGATTATTTCCGATGCCAGGGGGTCCTCTAAAAACCTTTGAATCGTGCGCTTTAAGGGCCGGGCTCCGAAGACCGGGTCAAAGCCCTTTTCAATCAGGAACTCCTTGGCTTCTGCGCTGACTTCAAGGGTTATGTGCTGGTCCTTCAGGCGTTGTGCGACGTAGCCGATTTCAATATCGATAATCTTCTGCAGGTCTTCCTTGACCAGCTGCCGGAAAACGATAATGTCGTCTATGCGGTTTAGAAACTCCGGTTTAAAGGTGCGCTTTACCTCATCAAGCAGTTTATCCTTCATCTCCTGATAGGTAATATCCTCCTTCTGCGCCTTAAAACCCAGGGAACCGCTCTTGCGCAATAACTCTGCGCCGACGTTAGAGGTCATGATAATAATGGTATTGCGGAAATCCACCTTTCGGCTTAAGCTGTCGGTAAGGCGGCCCTCTTCGAATACCTGCAGCAGGATATTAAAAACATCGGGGTGGGCCTTTTCTATTTCATCCAGGAGGATTACCGAGTAAGGCCTGCGCCTTACCTTTTCGGTAAGCTGGCCCCCCTCTTCGTATCCTACGTATCCGGGCGGAGCACCGATCAGGCGGGAGACGTTAAATTTCTCCATATACTCCGACATATCCAGCTGCAAGAGCGCATCTTCATCGCCGAACATAAACTCTGCCAGCGCCCGCGCCAATAAACTCTTCCCCACGCCCGTGGGCCCCAGAAAAATAAAGGAGCCGATCGGCCTTTTTGGGTCTTTGATCCCTGCGCGCGAACGCCTCACCGCGTGCGCAATGGCGGATATCGCCTCGTCCTGCCCGATCACGCGCTTATGCAGCTCTTCTTCAATCTTTAAGAGTTTTTCGCTCTCCTTTTCCTCCAGCCGAAAGATCGGTACGCCCGTCCATTGCGAAACTATCCTTGCAATATCCTCCTCGGTAATCTCCGGCCGCGTCTTATCCTTGGTCTGCTGCCATTCGTGGTTTATTTTTTCCAGCTCCTGACGGGCAGAGCGCTCCTGGTCCCTCAAGGATGCCGCCTTTTCAAAACTCTGGCTTTTGATATAGCCCTCTTTCTCTTTTCTCAATGCCTCTACCTTTTCTTCGGACTGTTTTATCTCGGAAGGTACGATCAAAACATTCAGGCGCGCGCGCGAACCGGTCTCATCAATCAGGTCAATCGCCTTGTCCGGCAGAAACCTTCCGGTGATATAACGGTCGGATAACTTTGCCGCTGCCTCCAGGGCATCATCGCAAAAAGTAACCCGGTGGTGCGCCTCGTATTTCTCGCGCAGGCCTTTTAATATCTCTACCGTCTGCTCGACATTCGGCGGCTCAACCATAATCGTCTGGAACCGCCGCTCTAAGGCGGCATCCTTCTCGATGTATTTACGGTATTCGTCCATGGTGGTGGCGCCGATGCATTGCATCTCTCCGCGCGAAAGCGAGGGCTTCATGATATTGGAGGCGTCAATCGCCCCTTCGGCAGCCCCTGCCCCCACCAGCGTATGTAACTCGTCGATAAAAATAATCACGTCTTTGGAGCGTTTAATCTCCTCCATTACCGCCTTTATCCTCTCCTCGAATTGGCCGCGGTATTTGGTCCCCGCCACCATTAATGCCAGGTCCAGCACAACGATACGCTTGCCCCTTAAAACCTCGGGGACGCTGCCGGTCACGATTAACTGGGCAAGCCCTTCGACTATGGCGGTCTTGCCGACGCCTGCCTCGCCTAATAAAACCGGGTTATTCTTGGTGCGCCTGCTTAATATCTGGATAACCCGCTCAATCTCCGTATGCCGGTCGATTACCGGATCAAGCTTATCTTCTTTTGCCAGGACGGTAAGGTCGCGGCCAAAGGCATCCAGCGCCGGGGTCTTACTCTTTGCCTGCTGGGTGCCGGGCTGGTTAAAATTCGGAAGCGCCGAACCCAGGAGTTCCATCACTTCATTCCTGACCCGGTTTAAATCGAGCCCTAAGTTTAGTAAGACCTGGCTCGCAATACCCTCGCCTTCGCGGATCAGCCCCAATAAAAGATGCTCGGTCCCGATATAATTATGCCCCAGGGAACGCGCCTCTTCCGCTGCCAGTTCCAGCGCCTTTTTCGCCCGGGGGGTAAAAGGTATGTCGCCGATAATCTGGGTGGTCGGGCCGGGCTGGACTAATTTTTCGATCTCCAGGCGGATATTTTCAAGCGAGATCCCCATCTTCTGCAACACCGTCGCGGCAACCCCTTCGCCTTCGCGGACAAGGCCTAAAAGTATATGTTCGGTCCCGATATAATCGTGGTTAAAACGCCTGGCCTCCTCTTTTGCCAGAATTATTACTTTACGTGCTCTCTCAGTGAACCGGTTAAACATATGTCCTCCCGTTGGTTAATGCTAATCAAGATTTTGTTCTTAATTTATATATTTAACTTGCTCCTTACGATTTCCGCGCGCTTCACGTCCCTCTCCTGCGACGAGAGTTTTTTGCTTTCCAGCTTCTGCAGGTGTGCCGGCTGCGTAATGATAAAAAGCTCGTTTATACGGCTGCGTTCGATATTCTTGACCATCCCCAGGTCGTAACCCAGCCTGACCATGGACAATAACTCTATCGTCTCCTGGCTTGATATAATATGCGCGCTCTTTAATATGCCGAGTGAGCGGTTAACCCTGTCTTCCAGAAGGGCCTTGTTTTTAGAAAGCATCGTTTCTCTGGCCTGATTCTCCTGGTCGATAACCTGTCTGATTAAGCCGTTTATATTTGTAACTATATCGTCTTCGGAAAGCCCCAGCGAAACCTGGTTTGAAATCTGAAAGAAGTTGCCCATGGCCTGCGTGCCTTCTCCGTAGAGCCCGCGGGTGGTAAAACTCAATTTGGCAATCGCGGCCAGTACCCGGTCGATTGCCCGCGTCATTACCAGCGCCGGCAGATGCAGCATCACCGAACCGCGCATGCCTGTGCCGGTATTGGTAGGGCAGGCAGTCAGATACCCCCACTCCAGCAAAAAGGCGAAGTTTAGTTCCTTTGCCAGGGCATCATCTATCTCGTTAATTATGCTCCATGCTTCAAAGATATTGAAGCCCGACTGCATCACCTGCATCCTGAGATGATCCTCTTCATTCACCATTATGGAAACAATTTCTTCGTTGTCAACTATTACCGCCTTGTGGTCCGGCTTCTGGGTATGCTCGTAAGACATCAGGTGCCTTTCCACAAGAAATTGTTTGTCTATATTATCAAGCTCGCTCAAGTTAAAGACCGTTGCCCCTTTTAGGAAATTGACTTTTTGCGTTGTCTTTACGACCTGGCCCAGGGATTGTTCGCTCTGCGATTGATTAGCCCAGTGCGGAAAAGGAATCTTTTCCAGATTTCTGGCCAAACGTATACGGCTGGAGATAACGATATTGGAATTGGGGCCGGTATCTTTGAGCCATTCGCTCTGATGGCTTAAGAGGTCATTTAGCTTCACCCCGCACCTTCTTTCTTATTCATATTTTTATTCTTAACTTGCATGCTTGTATTTCCTATTTCTAAAAACATTGAATTCTTATAAGGTGCGGGGTTCATTTGCCTTCCTTTCAATCTCTTTTATTTTATCCCTGATTTTTGCCGCCTCCTCAAAGGCCTCTGTTTCAATCGCGGTCTTTAACCTGTTGCGTAACTCCTGCAGGTCCATTTTTTTCTTAATCACCCTGCTGATTTTAAGCGGCGATTTGCCGAGGTGCTGGTTTGAACCGTGGATCCTCTTTAATAAGGGTGCCAGGTATTTCCTGAAACTGGTATAACACTCCCCGCAGCCCAGGCGGCCGATTTTACGGAAATCCGTGTAAGTAAGGCCGCAGTTTGAACACTTGGCGTTGAGGTCTTGAGCCTCTTTCTGCGGTTTTGAAAACTCTGCCATCCCTGCCAGAAGGTCGCTCAAACCAAACTGCTGCTCCATCTGCGCGCTCTTAGCCTGTGCGCACTCTTCGCAAAGATGCAGTTCGGTCATCTGGTTATCGACAATCTCCGTCAGATGTACGGTCGCGGGGTTCTTATGACAGATATCGCAGAGCATGGATCCTCCTTAATACTTGGTTCCTTCCTTCTTAGTCAGTTCCTTAAAATCCTTCATTAACTTCAAGGTAACCTTCCCCGGCTTTCCCGTACCGATTACGCGGCCGTCGACCATCACTACAGGGATAATCTCCGCTGCTGTCCCGGTAAGGAAACATTCATCGCTGATATAGACTTCATGGCGCGTAATCACATGTTCATGCGCGGAAATCTTATCCTTGCGCGCAATCTCAAGGACCGTATCCCTGGTAATACCCCTTAAAGTCCCCATGCACTGCGGAGGGGTGTAGAGGTGGTTACGCTTAACGATAAAGATATTGTCTCCTGTGCACTCGGCCACATAGCCTAAGGAATCCAGCATTATCGCCTCATCAAAACCGGCATACACCGCCTCGATCTTTGCCAGGATGTTATTAAGGTAATTTAAGGATTTAATCTGCGGGTTTAATGCCTCCGGCAGGTTCCTGAGCGTAGGCACGGTAATAATCTTTAGGCCTTCCCGGTAAAGTTCTTTAGGATACAAAGCAATCTTATCAGTGATGATGATGACCGTGGCATTACCACGGCATTTGCGCGGGTCAAGCCCCAGGTCGCCTTCGCCCCGGGTTACTATCAGCCGGATATATCCGTCTTTCAGCTTATTTTCCTTAAGCGTATTGATAACCGCCTTCATTATCTCTCCTTGAGTCAGAGGGATCTCCAGCATGATGCTCTTTGCTGATTCAAAAAGCCGCTCGATATGCTCCTTTAATTTGAAGACCATCCGGTTGTAGGAACGGATGCCTTCAAAGACGCCGTCACCGTAGAGGAGCCCGTGGTCAAAAACCGAAATCTTTGCCTGTGATTTTTCGTAGAATTTGCCGTTAATATAGATTTCCATAACTTTCCCCCCTCGCACGCTATTGTCAATTTACTAATATACCGTCTCTTAAATGATAAATTTTATCCGCTGCTTCTGCCAGGGCCTGGTTATGCGTAACGAGGAGCACCGACATCTCTTCGCCCTTATTTATCTGTTTAATCAGGGAGATAATTTCATCCCCCGTCCGGGAATCCAGGTTGCCTGTCGGCTCATCGCATAACAAGAGCTGCGGCCGGTTTATCAAGCTCCGCGCAATCGCCACCCTCTGCTTTTCGCCGCCGGACAACTGGTTCGGAAAATGCTGCGCCCTCTCGCTCAATCCCGCCCGATCTAACAGCTTCAGCGCTTTTTCTTTCGTCTGTGGGTTACGGACTCCGGGCTCCCGGCTGATCAACGCCGGCATCAGAACATTTTCCAATACGGTAAATTCCGATAGTAAATGATAAAACTGAAAAACAAAGCCGATTTTTTTATTCCTGATCCTGGAAAGCAGGCTATCCTTTAGTTTATAAATGTTTTCCTCCTGGAAAATTACCTCGCCCTGCGAGGGCAAATCCAGCCCCCCTAAAATATGTAAAAGCGTGGATTTCCCCGCGCCTGAAGGCCCGACGATGGCGGCAAAATCCCCTTTTGCTATTTTTAAATCTATGCCCTTTAATACCGCTAACTCTTTTTTGCCGTTATGGTAAACTTTATGAATATTCTTTGCTTCCAGCATGTGGACTAAAATATATTTATTCGTACCTCAGCGCCTCAACCGGCACAAGCCCTGCTGCCTTGCGCGCCGGGTAGACAGTCGAAACCAGGACTATAACCATCGCCGCCAGGACAACCAGCACCATATCCGGCCAGAGGATCACCGAAACCGGAAGCCGGTCGATATAATATATATCCTGCGGCAGTTTGATAAACTGGTATTTTTTAAGAGCAGCGCAAAGCCCGATGCCGGCCAGCGCACCGATTAGCGTCCCCGATGTCCCGATGATAATGCCTTCAAAAGTAAAGATCCTTCTTATGCCGGCGGAGGTCATGCCGATTGCCTTCAATATGCCGATATCCTTGGTCTTCTCCACCACCATCACCACCAGCGTGCTGATAATATTAAAGGAGGCCACCAGTATGATCAAGGTCAGGATGATAAACATAGTCAGTTTTTCCAGTTTTAAGGCGGCAAAGAAATTCTGATTTGCCTCCATCCAGGTCTTGAGGCTGTAATTAAACCCCAAAAGCGTGCTCAATTCATCCCGTACCTTAGCGGCCATATACAGGTCGTCAAGCTTGATGGCCACGCCGGTTATCTGATTCGGCAGGGCTAAAATCTCCTGCGCGGTGGCAAGGTTGCTAAAGGCCAGGTTCATGTCATAATCGTACATCCCCGACTTAAAAATACCGGCCACCTGCAGAATATGCTTTTTCCCCAGCGGTGAATAAACCTCTAACTGCGAACCTCTGCCCAGCCCAAGATAATACGCCAGCTCCTTGCCGAGGATTATATCGCCCTGTCCCAGGCTGTCCATATCCCCTGCGACGAGGTACTGCTTAATTTTGCTCACCTGCGATTCGGTCTGCGGGTCTATGCCTTTTAAGCCCACGGCAAAATACCTGCTGCCTTCTTTGGCCAGGATCTGCCCCTGAATGAAAGGGCTGGCCCCTTTGACATGGCGGTTTGAAGAAACTATTGCCGATATATTACGGTATTGGCTCTCGTCTATTGCCTGGTAACCCGATAAAGTAATATGCGAATAGTTGCCGATAATTTTATCGCGCAGGTCCTTGTCAAAACCGGTCATTACCGCAATCACTACAATCAGAGCGGCCACCCCGATAGCAATCCCCAGGATTGAAATGACGCTGATCAGTGATATGAATTTTTCTTTTCTTCTGGTAACCAGGTAGCGCCAGCTAATCATTAATTCGGTTTTCATGGATAAATAACTAGTTACTGCTTCTCCGGCCTCAATAACGGGAATAATATTACGTCGCGTATGGACGGCTGGTCCGTCAATAACATTACCAGCCTGTCTATGCCGATACCCAAACCCCCCGCAGGCGGCATGCCGTGCTCCAGTGCCAGAATATAATCCGCGTCCACTTCTTTTTTTTCATCGGCATTAAGCTCTCTGATCTCCTCTTCGAACCGCCTTTTCTGCTCAAGGGGGTCATTCAACTCCGAATAGGCATTGCCGATCTCCATGCCCGCCACATACAATTCAAACCTTTCGGATAGCAAAGGATTGTCCCTCCTGGTCTTTGCCAGGGGGCAGAGGTTTGTGAAATAATCGGTCACAAAGGTCGGGTTGGTGCTCATCTCCTGCTCTAAGATATCTTCGATTATCTTGTTAATCTGCGAGCGGGTAAGTTTTGCCTTGTCCTTTGCATGCCCCTTATCCCGAAGTTTCTTCAACATGGCCTGCGCTTCATCGCCGGGGACAATTCCGAACTTATCCTTTACCATCTCGGCAAAGGAACGCCTCTGCCAGGGGATGCTAAGGCTTACCTTTTTGCCCTGATAAACAAACTCATTCTCGCCCAAAACCTCCATCGCTACATGAATAATCAAATCCTGGCTTAATTTCATCATATCTTCGTAATTTGCATAGGCCTGATAAACCTCAAGCATGGTAAATTCGGGGTTATGCCTTGTGGAGACCCCTTCGTTCCTGAAACTGCGGTTTATTTCATAGACACGCTCAAATCCCCCGACTAAAAGCCGCTTCAGATACAACTCCGGGGCAATCCTTAAATACAAATCCATATCGTATTCATTATGGTGCGCCTTAAAGGGCCTGCCGGCAGCGCCTCCTGCGATATTATGCATCATCGGAGTTTCCACCTCCAGAAACCCCTTTTCCTCCAGGAACTCCCTGATTACCTTGATGATGCGCGAGCGCATCAGAAAGACTTTTTTTACCTCATCATTGGAAATCAAATCCAAGTAACGCTGGCGGTAGCGCAACTCAACGTCTTTGAGGCCGTGCCACTTCTCCGGCAGCGGCCTTAATGCCTTTGAAAGTATCTCAAACTCCTCTACTTTCAGCGTCGGCTCTCCGGTGCGGGTCTTAAAAAACTCGCCCCTAGCATTTATAAAATCTGCGATATCAAGGTTCTCGAAAGTTGCGGCTTTATCCTTATCCATGTCGTCGAGTTTAAAATAAAGCTGTATCTTTCCGGTAGAGTCCCTGAGGTCCAGAAAAGTAGCCTTGCCGTGAGAGCGCCTGGCCATAATCCGTCCGTTAAAGCCTGCCTTTTCGCCCTCCCGGAACTCCTTCAGGGCCTGGCCGATCTGCATGCAGGAATCCTGAGCGCAGCCGTATGGCGACACCCCCTTCTCTTTGAGGGCGGCCAGTTTATCGCGCCTCTGCTGGATGATTTCGTTGAGTTCCATAGTTATGGTTTTAGATCCTTCGGCCCTTCGGGCCTCAGGATGAGCAGTCGGCATTATAGGAAACTCTCCGACCGCTCAATTATATAGTAGAATTGGAGTTATGTCAAAGAAAAAAGGGGACAGCCCCCTAGCGGGGGTTGTCCCCTTTTTTACTACGCATATGGACAACTTTTATGCTTTATACTCCGATAGCCGTTTAATCCGCTTAAGCATATTGGGGTGCGTGCTTAAGGCCTCAAGCATCCGGTCGCCGAAAGAGAGGCGGATATTTTTCTGCCTCAACTGCTGCAGCTCAGTTGAATCGATAGTGCCGCTTTTGTCCAAATCAAGTTGAGCAAGCTCCCTGATCTCCTTGAGTCCGCGCGAAGGGTCATTCAGAAAGAAGGCCTTGAGCCCCTCTACCTCTTTCAACGACTCCTTATTCATCCGCGCCGAGCCGTAGACTAATTTGTAGAGGCTGGAGGCCAGCGCCGCAGGCCGGTTGCCCAGGGTTACCGAACCTCTGTCGGCAAAATACTCCCTGATACGCGAGGCATAAAGCACTAAAAGATTGGTGATAAAGTAAAAAAAGAATGCCGCCATGCCGATTAAAGCGGTGTTAGCACCGCCTTGGCTGCGCCTGCGTCCGTAAAATAAAAATTGCCAGGCAAGGTAATACATCACCATCGGGACAACCGAAAGCAGCGTGATAGTAAGCACATCCCTGTTTTTCAGGTGGCTTAATTCATGCCCGAGCACCGCCCTTAATTCTTGCTCGTCGAGAAGCTTAAGTATCCCTTGCGTAACGCAGACCCTTCCGTCGTTCGGACCCCTGCCAAAGGCAAAGGCATTGGGGAGCTGAATCTGTGCTATGCCGATTTTAGGCATCGGCATCTTTGCCTGAATAGCCATCTCCTCAACCATCCGGAAAACCTCAGGGTAATCCTCTCTCCTGGCATATTTTACCCGCATTGACCATTCCACCATTTTCGGGCCCAGCATATACTGGACAAACATCATCACCATGGCAAAGATGAGGTAAAAATAGAAATTGCCCATACCCAGGTAGGTACCTACCATGGTAATGACGGCATAGATAATTGCAAAAAGCAGCGTCATCAAAAGCCACATCCTGAACCTTAACCAGAACATCTCAATCAGCCTCCTTTAAATGAGCCCATAACTTACGAGCACGATAGTGCGAGTAAGTTATCTGGGCGAGATTCTTCACTTCGTTCAGAATCGTCCATCGAGTCCTGAGCAAAGCGAAGGACGAATTTATCCTGAGTCCGCCGCAGGCGGACGAAGGATCTCCGCCTCCACCGTAAAGCTGACCAGCGGCTCTTCCGGGTCATCGGTCTTGATATATACAAACTGCTTGGTAGGGCCGCTATAGCCTTTGGTCTTAAACTTTACCGAAATCTCTGTCGATTCGCCGGGCGATAGCTTCTTCTTCTTTACCTCTGAAATAGTGCAGCCGCAGGAGGTAAAAACATCCTCAATCTTTAAGGGTCTTTTTGTTTTATTGCGGAATTCAAATTTATGTGCCAGGGCCTCGCCCTCCTTTACCCTGCCGAAATGCCAGCTGCGCGAAGCATCCGCCTGGGCCTCTTTCTTTAAATCCTCCTGCGCAACTGCCGGCGCCGCGTAACTGTTTATTAAAAATGCCCCGAGGAGAAAAAATAACAAGGCCATAACTATCTTTATCAGCCCCAGGTGCCTTCTCATGAATTTAGAAAACCCTTCGGAGGTCACCCCGAATAATGCGCACAGGAATACCAGGATAAGCGGGATAATAAACATCAGGTTATAAAGCAGGAGCTGCCCCCATGCCTGTAATTTTAACGGGGTAGTCTTTAAGACAAAGACTATCGTCGGCAGATATACCTGGCCGGTGCAGACCGCCTCCAGGAGCGAAACCAGGAACCCGCTGATCAGGGCGCTGGCTATTAACTTTAAAACAGGCGGCTTTATGCCCTGTTCTTTTTCACCCTGTGTCTTTCTATAATGCAGGCCGATGACTTGATGGATACGTTTTTTTATTGCCCCGGGTAGCTGTAAAAACATCCCTTCGGTTGAAGCGGTCCTTCTGAATCTGAAGAAATCGCTCAAGGCAAGTATCCCCAGAATAATTGAAAATACCCCTACCGAAATTCCGATTATCCTCGCCGCAAGCCAAAAGCCACGCAGGCGGTAAAGAAAATTGAATATACCCAGCCCTATGAGAAGGTAAGTTATCAGGACGGCAGAGATGAAACTAAGGCCGATGATAATTAACTCTTTTTTCCGGTAACCCTGAAGCGCCAGGAATGAGATAAAAAAGACGATTACCGTAAACGCGCAGGGATTAATTCCATCGACCAGGCCGGCGCCTATGACGGCAAGCAGGCTAAAACTCTTAAAACGCTCAACTAAGTTTACCGTAGGCGGCTTTAGCCCCTCTTTCCTGAAATTGCCTGCCAGAGAACTTAAGATAAAATAGTTGAGGTTGGCCTTATTTATCCTGCCGCTCTCTAAAAAATTGCCCTTCAGATAAAAGAGGGGGACATTTATATTTATTTTACCGGATTTGTTTTTTTGAATGCCAAGCAGTAATTGATAGCTTTCAATGTCTGCGATATTGTATTCCTCTATTTTTATCTTACCGGCGAATTCACGCTTTATCTGCGGCAGGAGCTGGCTTTTTACCTGCAGACAATGGTTGCAGGAGGGAGAATAAAAATATAATAATCTCGCCGGCTCCTCCTCCTGCCCGTAAATATTCCCGCAGAAAAAAGATGATATCAGCGCGAAAAATAAAATTACAGCCGCCTTCTTCATAGCCTAAATAATATCACAATGCCGCCTCTAATCAAGAAAAAACGTACCTGGTGCTAATTAGAAACCGTGGGAATCAAGGAGGGGTTTATTCGCGAGGATATCCTGGGTTGGCCCTGCGGCAGCCACCCTTCCCTGGTATAATAAAATAACCCTTGAGCAGAGTTGGCAAACCAAGTCCAGATCATGGGTGGCAAACACCTTTGTGTGCTTAAAACC
>JADHYK010000028.1 GCA_016782485.1 Candidatus Omnitrophota bacterium | reverse complement strand
GCCTATTTTTCCAGCGATTTAAGGTACTGGTAATATTCGCTGTTTGTGGTCAGGATAATCGTAGAATGCTTATCAATGGTATTACGGTAAGTTTCAAGCGTCTTCAGGAAGGCGTAAAACTCCGGATCCTGGTTGTAGGCCTTACCGTAAATACTGGTGGCTTCGGCATCCGCCTTACCGATGTTGATCTGTGCCTTACGATAGGCCTCAGAGGTAATCTCTTTGAGTTCCTTTCCCCTCTGGCCGTCTATCTCGGCGGTCTTGCCCTGCCCTTCGGAGCGGTACCTCTCGGCAGCGCGCTTCCTCTCGGCAATCATCCGGTCATAGACCTTATTGCGCACATCCTCAACGTAATTAATGCGCTTTATGCGCACATCATCTATTGTAATGCCGTATTGAGGGGCGAGAACTTTTGCCCTCTCCAGTATCGCCTTTTCCAGCTGCTCCCTTCCTACGCTAATATGCTCTAAGGCCTCATCAGTGACGATAAGATCTTCGCCTTCGGCCCTGGCCTCAAGGATACGGTTGGAATCGCGCACCGCCTCAACTAAAAGATGCCCGGTAACCACGTCGCGGGTGGCAGAATTAATAATGTCGTCAATTCTGCCGTGGGCGTTGATTTCATTCCCCACCGACTGCAGAAACTTCAAGGCATCTATAATCTTCCAGCGGGCGGTGGTATCCACCCAGATATACTTTTTGTCCTTGGTAGGAATCTGGTTGGGGTCTCCGTCCCAATCCAGGAGCCTCCTGTCAAAATAATGCGCCTGCTGGATTAAAGGCTGTTTTAAATGCAGCCCTGCCGCGGTGACCGGCTCCCCTATGGGCTTGCCGAACTGCGTAATCACCACCTGCTGAACCTCATTCACCACATAGAGGAGGCCGCTGGCAAAGGCCAGGATTATAATAACTGCTACGGCAACACCGATTCCGGCGAGAATTCTCCAATTTTTCATGGCTGGCCTCCTTTCTGTATATCCAGAAGCGGCAGGATGGACTTCTGCTCCGAATCAATAATATATTTTTCTTTTGCCCTGGGTAAGACATTATTCATCGTCTCCAGGTAAAGCCTCTTTTTGGTCACCTCCGGCGCCTTCTTGTATTCTGCAAGCGCTGCCAGGAACCGCTCGGATTCGCCCCTGGCCCGGTTTATCCGGTCAGTGGAATAACCCTCTGACTCACGGATAGTCTTTTCCGCCTCACCCCTTGCCCTGGGGATAATCTTATTATAAGCCTCCCAGGCCTGGTTAATCATCTTTTCTTTTTCCTGCTTTGCCTCATTTACTTCGTTAAACGCCGGCTTGACCCTCTCCGGAGGATTGACGTCAAGGAGCTTTACCGTAACTATATGCATCCCCACGTTGTAATTATCGAGAATCTTTTGTATCTCCAGCTGTGCCAGATGGTCGATCTCCTCTCTTTTGGTGGTGAGCACCTCATCCACCGAATAATCTCCTACGAGCCTGCGCATAATCACCTCCGAGATGTCATGGATATTATCCCGGGGGTTACGCGTAGCAAAGAGCAGTTTCACCGGGTCTTTTATCTTAAACTGCACTATCCAGCGCACATCCAGGATGTTCAGGTCTCCGGTAAGCATCAGGCTTTCATCCCAAAAGTCCCCGGCGGAATAGCTTGTCCTGACTCCTGACTGCAGCGTCCTGAAACCAAACTCCTCTTTAAAAACCTTCTCCACCTTAACCGGCGTGGCCCTGTCTATCCCGAAGGGCAGTTTCATATGCAGCCCCGGAGAGCTCAGGCCGATGTATTTGCCGAAACGCTGGATAACTCCGACCTCATCCGGCCCGATCGAATAGACCAGGCTCTTTATTGCAAGAAGAATAATCACTACGATGAAACCCCAGATTAAAAAACCCCGTAAATCACCCAGCTTCTTTTTGCCCGCATCGATAATGTCATCCGGCGTGGGAATATTCTGCCATTCCATAAGGACCTCCTTTTATTAGAAAATAAAGGCCCCCACCTGTGCCTACACAGATGGCGGCCCGACCATCCTTTAAAAACCTTCGGAAAATACTGCCTTTCCCGAACCCATAATCCTTACCTTTCCTCTTTTTACCTCTATTTCCCCCCCTTGTCAAGGAATAACTCAAGATAAAGAAAAAAGCTGCAACAAGTCCTGTTTCAATCTGTTTTTACTGAGCTGCCTGGCGGAAATTACGGCGGCCCTGCGGGAAAGCCTGTTTCTTAAGGCGCCGCCCCTGATTAACTCTTCGTATTTGCGCGCAAAATCACCGTTCTTAAGGTCGAAAAAGAGCGCGGCATCCCTGAACTTCTCAAGCACCGGAAGACGGCTCAACAGCAGCGCATTATTGCATAATGCGCTCTCGTGCGTGCTCAAAGAGAAGGATTCGCTCAGCGAAGTATTTATATATATGTCGCTTAGATAAAAATACTGGAAGAGCTCTATTTTTTCAAGATAACGCTTGTAAAATAACTGTCCGGGGAATTTCCTGCACAAACGCATCAGTTTTTTATAAAGCCCACTTTCCAGGGACCTGCCGATGAAAAATAATTTCAGGTGGCGGTGTCTCTGTAGTACCTGCGGCGCCTCATTAATTAAAATATGCGCCCCCTTTATCTTCTCCAGCCTCCCCACGTAAAGCGAAACGATATCATCCTTTTTGATGTTATGCCTTTGCTTTATTTCTTTAATCCTGCCCTTATCCGCTGAAAGCCTTTCAACCGTGTTCTCAATCACGACCAGCTTATCCACAAAAGAGGGAAAATACCTGACAAAATTATCATATTCATAGGCAGAGGGGCAGATAATTTCATCTGCCAGTTGTATCATCCTCTCCTGGTTATGCAGAAAATGGTTGAGCGTCCTGAAGCCGGAATCCCTTTCCCGTCTTAGTATGCTGTGGAAATGATAAATTATGCGCGGCCTCCTGCCTCTCTGGCCCTTCACCTTCTTGAGTTCGCCGGTCCAGTTTACAAAATGGTGGACTATATGGGTAAACTTAGACCATTCGTAATCTCTAAGAAACCCGCCGAGATTGCGGTAGCGCCTTAAAGAGCCGTCGGGAAATAATAATTTTACGGGATGCTTCTTGCTGAAATTAAAACTGATCAGCACATATACATCGTAGCCCAGCTCCAGGAGGGTCTTTCTGTTCTGCCTGACAATCTGCCCTACCCCCCCGCAATAAGTCTTGCCGATGGGATACTCAAACGAAATAAGCAGTATCTTCTTCATAATATAAACATACTCCCTGACGTTTATAATTACCTGTCTAATAATAAATTATTTTTCCCTGGATAATAGATGGGAAGAAAAATTAAAATGCAGGTGGAATAATTATAACATATCTAACCGCAATTGCAAATTTTTTATCTTCTGTCATAAATCAGCGCCTGCTTTTTGAGCGAGTAAAGCGGGCTAATAATTCGTCTAAGAAGCGGCCGGCCATGGCGATTTCTTCATCGCTGATATAAAACGACGGGGCAAGGGTAAAAACGTTCTTGTAATAACCTCCGACATCCAGCACCAGGCCGTATTTTTTTCCTTTGTATTCCAGGTTGCCCTCTAAACCGGCCTGAAATATCCGGTCCACCAGCCGCCCGTTCGGGGTGATGCCGTCTTTTTCGCAAAGCTCAAGGCGGATAGCCAGCCCCAGCCCGGAAACATCACCGATCTCTTTGTATTTTTTCTGCAGTTTCTTAAGCATGGCAACAAACTTCCTGCCGCTGCTATTGACCCGGGCGGCTAATGTTTTCTCCTGCAGTAATTTCATCACCTCTAACCCTGCGCCGGTGCCCATGGGGTTGGAAGAGAATGTCGAATGCGTGGAGCCGGGCGGAAAGGCTGCCGGGCTGACAAGCTCCTCTCTGGCCCAGAAACCCGACAAAGGGTTCATCCCGTTGGTAAGCGCCTTGCCGAAAACCAAACAATCGGGTTTGATGCCAAAATGCTCAAGCCCCCAGAACCTGCCTGTCCGGTAAAAGCCCATCTGCGTCTCGTCATCAACCAGATAAATCCCGTAATGATCGAGGACCTTCTTAATCCTGCGGAAGTAATCGGCTGGCGGCACGATATAACCGCCTGTGCCCTGAATCGGCTCAATGTAAAAGGCGGCAAATTCGCATTCGCCGGTTTTGGTATCGAGAACGGAATTGTATTCCGTATCAAACAACCGCTCAAACTGCTGCACGCAGTAATATTTACAGGAGCCGAAACGCCTGCCGTAATGGCAGCGGAAACAATAAGGAAACGGAATAAACTGCGCCCGGTTGGAAAAGTGGCCGTAGGGCCTGCGGTAACGGTAACTTGAGGTAATCTCCGAGGCAGCGATGGTCCGGCCATGATAGCCGCCCTGGAATGCAAAGAACAGCGTCTTGCCCGTTGCCTTACGGATGAGCTTGATGCTGTCTTCGATGGCCTGCGAGCCTCCGACATTAAAATGCACCCTGCCTTTGGCCTGAAAAGACCTCTGCATCTGCCTGGAAATCGCGGCGGCAAGCTCGATCTTCTCCCGGTGCAGATACTGGCTGGCCAATTGCGGCAGGCGGTCAATCTGGTCCCTGACCGCATCAATCACCCGCCTGTTCTTATAACCCAGATTCACCGTCGAATACCACATCTGCAGGTCCAGGTAGGGCCTGCCGCGGTAATCGTAGAGGAACGACCCGTCGCATCCGGCAAAGAGCCGCGGTTTTTTCAGATAATGGACGGTGTCTCCCTGCGAACAATAACGGGACTCCTCTTTCAGAAGCCTTTTTTCTAATTTTGATACTGTTGCCATATTATTTGTCGTCTCGTGCGGGAATTTTCATGCTGATGCGAAGTGCGCGGTTCTTATGTGCCTCATCGAGGCCGCGGGCCAGGTAATCACCGGCCTTAGCCGGGATAAGCAGGGAACTCCCCTTATTCAGGTGGACGATCCAGCCGTTGTTTAAAGACATAATCTCTAGTGCCCCCTCGATTCCCATCAATACCTCAAAGGTATCGCGGTTGCGGATCCTGACCGGGTTTCCGTTTAACCCGGTAGTCAGGCGCTCGACCTTCAGGGCATTATGCGTCATTACCGAATCAACCCCCCTGATTAACGTCGGCTGCCACAAGCCCCTGCACTCTTTTTCCAGTGTTAAGCCCTGCTTGCAGTTATAATCAATGGAGGCAAATCCCTTTTCAATATGCATCGGCCGTTGGCGCTTGAAATCATACATGCGGTAGGTCAAATCGCTGGACTCGGTAATCTCCACCGCTATAGAGCCCCCTGTCCAGCAATGCAGCACGCCCGAGGGGATGCGGAAGATCTCACCCGGCCTGACATAAATTTTGTGTGATAAATCCAGCAGGTTTTCCTTTTTCCTGACCGCAACTTCAAAGGCCTGGCGGCTTACCCCATCTTTTAAACCCAGGTACAGGGCGCTTTCTGCGCCTTCATGCAAATCAAGGACTATAAATACCTCTTCTTTGCCCGGGTCTTTCTCTCCCAGGGCCCTTGCCGTTTCCGGAGACGGATGCAGGTGCACTGACATATGCCGATGCACATCAACGAACTTAACCAGTATGGGAAAATCCTGCCCGAAATACTCTACCACGTCATCGCCCAGGATTAAGGCCGCCAACTGCCTGTCCTTCAACAAATCCATAAAGACAAAAGTCCTGCCGTCCGGCATCAGAATACGCGAAGGATATTTGCGATGGCCGGAGGCCTCCCATGACTCGGCGGCAAGCCGCGCCTCCTTCTCATAAGGCAGACCCTTCATATCATAAAGGTGGTATCCCCCCCAGATGTAATCCGCGAAATTACCGTCGATAAACTTAACCGGGAACCTGGTCATGAAATCCACCTCGCCGGCAGTCAGGCTAAGCAGCGGTTGCGGGGTTTTGAGGTTAAGGGAATTAAGATGCGGGTTCATGCTTTTTTTCTCCGGATGGCCCCTGTTCCTTCAGCAGGAAACGAATCCCTTCATCAAAAGGCCTGGGGGTATCCACGTTCACCATATGGGTATTCAGCGGCCTGCCTGCGCAGCCGGCCTGTTCAACGCCGACAATAGGATAGGAAAAAGTGCGGCCGGTCAGTTCCTTGCGTACCTGCGCAATCCGCTCTGCCATCTCCTGTTTATTTAATCCTTCGGGGCCGTTAACCTGATATATACCGGTTGCCCCGTAATCAAGAAGCTTCAATAATGTCCCGGCGGCATCTTCAAGCAGGACCGGATGTTTGATCTGGACGTTATCCGCCTCCAGCGGACCATCCTTATCCAGGCCGGCAATAAGTTTAGTCACGCTGGTCTTTTTATCGGCCGTGCCGTTATAACCGTAAAGAGCACCCGGGCGCAGGATTAAACAATCGGAAAAATTCTTTAAAGAAGCCCTCTCGCCTTCAACCTTGGTCTGGCCGTAGTAATTTATCGGATTAGTTGCGGAGCCGGATGCGTAAGGCCCGCTACTTCCGTCAAAGACATACTCAGAGGAGATATAAACGAACTTGCAACTGCCGGCATACCGGGCAATAATGCCGACGGCATCGCTGTTGAGCCTGCGCGTGCGCTCTCTTTCCCTCTCAGCCAGATCAGCGTTGGCTTCGCCCGCAATATAGACAATGATATCAAAATCAGGATGGCGCAAAAAATACTGCTTAATCTCCTCTTCGCAGGTAACGTCTAATTTATCAAAACCTAAAAGGCCTGCCTTGCTGAAACCCGTACCCCGGACACGCTCATACTCCCGGCTGAAGATCTCATACACCGCTCTTCCGAAAAACGCAGTCGCCCCGATAATCAGCACGGATTTATTGCGCTTGGCTTGAGATTCTTCTTTCCCGGTAAGAATAAACTGCAGAGAACCCGCAAGGCCCGGTATCCCTTCCAGCTTACGGAACCCCGCCATGTCGGTGAGACCTATAATCGAGATGGATTTTTGCCTTACCTGCTCTTTACTCGCCTTAATCAACGCCGCGGTATCCATCCGGACAACCTGCAGGCCCGGCTGCTCATTATTAAGCCGGGTAAAAACCCGGGCAGCTAATCTCTCCCCCGCTTCTCCGGATTCTGATATGAACACCGCATTGCCGAAGGATTTAATCAGGCTCAATGCGCGCTCAATGTCATTACCAATAAGCCCCATGCCCATTCCCGAATGATTATCTTGAACTAAACACTCCATCCTATTGAACTGCAAGTAGTTAAACCATAAATGGTTTTATATATCGTCGGCACACAATTTTATATAGAATAAATCAACGGCCACTGTTTGTCAAGGGGTTTCTCGGAGCAACTAACAGGCCGTAATAAAAGAATCCCCATAATCAATACGAAGGCGATAATCCGCAGGGTCCTCAAGGAATTTATCTTGGCCTTTCTTTCTCTTACCGCCTGCTCTAAAAACTCCTCCGGCGCCTGTATCGTATTCAGTTCTTTCTGAAAATCTCTGGCCGTGGCCAGTTCATGGCGCATCTTATCATCAATAAGCACCCGCTCAAGTTCATTCTTCAAGCCCGGCATGCCGCCGCCTTCACGGTATGCCACCAGCAATTTATCGTATAGATATAACTCCACGCCGTAGCGGCCCATCTTTCTTACCGCATAGAAATTGACGAATATAAAAAGAAGTACCAGCGTAATGGTAATTACTATACTGATTTTATGCCTTCCGGAAGGTTTCATCATTGCGCTGTGTTTATGTATTTATTCTAAAATGCCTGTTTTACAGACCCGGGCGAACTTCCTGGCGCTCTTTCTGACAGTCCGTTTATAATTATTATAGTTGACATCTATCAATCCGAACCTCGGGGTAAAGCCCTTATCCCACTCAAAGTTGTCCAGCAGCGACCAGTAAAGGTAGCCGATGACGTAAACCCCCTCCCTGATTGCGCGGTGAATATTTTTCAGGTGGGAACGGATAAACCTCCAGCGCAGGGAATCATCGGGCGTGCAGATGCCGTTTTCGGTGATCATTACCGGCAGGTTGTACTTTTTAAGCCCGATAAGCACTTCGTAGAGCCCTTTAGGGTAAATATCCCAGCCAAGGGAATTCTTTTCATACCGGCTGCGCCTGCCGCGCCTTTTTGCTTCCACCAGGTGCCGCGAGTAATAATTGACCCCGATAAAATCCATCGGCCGGTTCAGCAGGTTATGCCGCATGATCCTCTCAAGAAACCCAAGGTTATAGAGCCTGTCCCTCAGGTAAACAGAGATGCGGCTCTTCAAACCGCGCCTTGCCGGCACAAAGGCCATTACGTTCTGGGCGATACTTACCGCAGGCGGCTCGCCGATCTTCAGCCGTTTATAAATTCTATGGATCAAGCGGTGCGCCCGGATATGCGCCCAGGCCATATTTTCTCCAACTGCGGTTGCCTTAAGATATGACTTTGACTGCGGGGGCCAGATCCCGAAAATATAGGAGTGGGAGATGTATACCGTGGGTTCGTTGATGGTGATCCAGTAACGGACATGCTTTGCCAGGGCGGACACCACAAAATTACAATAACGCAGGAAGCGCGGGACCGAGCGCGGGTTTACCCATCCCCCTTTTTTAGCCAACCACAGGGGATTGGTAAAATGATGCAGCGTAACTACCGGCTCGATGTTGCGCCGCCTCAACGCACGGATAACCTTGATATAATGCCGCATCTGTTTGCGGGAGAATTTTCCTTCTTTCGGCTCGATGCGGCTCCACTCGATAGAAAGCCGGTGGGCATTATGTATGATGCAGCCCTTTAGCAAGGTTGAAATCCCGTTCATAAAATTCATAATGGCGGCAGGCTGCTCCGGACTCTTTCTTTCCGGAGCTCTTCTCCCACTGCCACCAGTCGGAATTAACGTTATTGCCTTCGACCTGATACGCTGATGTCGCCGCCCCCCAGAGGAAATTACGGGGAAACTTTATCATGAGAGGATTATACCACGAATCTGTTGACTTGGGGATTAAAACGTTATACATTAAACCCATGCCTTTAATTAAGTTGATTAAGAAGACTTATAAAATGGCGCACCCCCGGGAGCGCAAGACGGTAATCCATAACGCCGCCGCCCTTTCTACGCTGCAGCTGGTAACCTACCTCCTGCCGGTGATCATCGTGCCGTATCTCTTCCGCGTGCTCGGGCCGGCAAAATTCGGGCTGATCGCCTTTGCCCAGGCCTTTGTGCAGTATTTCATTATCCTTACGGATTACGGGTTCAGCATCTCCGCTACCAAAGAAATCTCCCTCTATCGCCACGAACATGCCAGGGTCTCCACGGCCTTCTCCTCGGTGATGATGGTAAAGATCGTCCTGGCGTTTTTAAGCCTGCTGGTATTGGGCAGTATCGTCTATTTTGTCCCCAAATTCAGACAGGACTGGCCGGTGTATATCTTGAGTTTCGGCGCGGTGGCAGGAAGCACTATCTTCCCGGTCTGGTTTTTCCAGGGCACGGAAAAAATGAAGTATATCACCAACCTGAACATTATCGGAGGGGTGCTGGTCGCCGGTTTTATCTTTCTCCTGGTAAAGGGCCCGCAGGACTACCTGCTGGTGCCGCTGATAAGCTCCTGCGCATTCCTGACCACCGGCCTACTCGGCCAATACATTGTCTTTAGCAGGTTCGGGGTATCGTTTAAACTCCAGGGCTATAAAAACGTCCGCCAGCAGCTCAAAGCCGGCTGGGATATCTTCATCTCCATCGCGGCGATAAACGCCTATACCTCCACGCGCATTTTTATCCTCGGGCTCTTGACCAATAATATCACCACCGGATTCTATTCCATCGCCGAAAAAATCGCCAACGCGGCTCAAACCTTTCCCCTGGATTCCTTTTCCCGGGCGCTCTTCCCGCGCTTAAGCAAAATATTCCAGCAGAATAAACCTAAGGCGCTTAAGATCATGCAGCGGATGCAGCTGATTACCGTCATCATAGCCCTGCTCTGCCTGCCTTTTGTCTTTGTCTTCGCGGATTTAATCGTAAAACTGGTCTGCGGGGCGGCTTACCGGGAGGCGGTACTCTCTTTACGGATTCTACTTGTCTCGGTATTCTTTATCAGCGCTAATGCCTTCCGGGTGCAGTTCCTGCTGGTCTGCGGCAAAACCTATATTTATTCCCGGATTCACGTGATTATGGCGATGGTCGGACTACCCTTGATCTTCCTTTTAATCTCTTCTTTTTCTTATACCGGCGCGGCAGTGGCAACCGTAGTCATCGAGGCGGGAATCTTCACCATTACCTACTTTACCGTCAAAAAGATTACCTTTTCTTAGAAAATCAATTTCACAATCAAATAACTTACTGTCGTGCTTAGCCCGCCGAAAAAAAGCCCTTAATTCCTGCACTTGAGCTTCATCAAAATAATTTCTTTAGTTCATTTTATTAGTACGTAATAAGCACCCCTGCCTTTACCCATGAGTTTAATTATCCCTGCTTCCGTAAGCTTTGAAACTTCTTTCAGTATTGCCTGGCGCGATATATTCAACATAGGCCTCAAGTCTTTATTCGTAATTTTCCCGCTTTCTTTAATCTTCTCTAATATCCTTACTTGTCTGGGGGTTAACTCTATCTGGTTTATTCCTCCGGCTTTTGAAACAAAGCCTAATTTTACAATCGTTTCCTTTACTTTATTTATTGAATGCAGCACTCCATCGGTAAAATACTCCAGCCACTTCGTAATATCGCCTTTGTACTGCCCTGCTGTTTTTAAGGCTGCATAATATAAAGACCTCTCCTCATCATAATAATCATCAAGGGCAAAGAATCTTCTATGATCAAAACCGCTTTTGTATAAAATAAGGCTGGCCAACAGTCGCGCCGTTCTACCATTACCATCGATAAATGGATGAATCCTCGCTACTTCATAATGAACGATACCTGCCAATATTACCGGATTGATTTTTTCAGCTTCATTGGAATTCAACCAGTTTAAGAATTCTTCAACCAATCCCGGGACTTCTTTTGTATCAGGCGGCATATATTCAACCACTTCTTTAAATTGCGTCCCATCAAATACGCGCTTACCTACGAAAACCTGCTTGTTCCTGAAAACGCCGCAGTCTTTTTCTTGCTTCAAAGTGCCCTTAGTAAGTGTTTTGTGGATACGCAGAAAAAGCTTCGGGCCAATCTTCTTCTTTGCGTATTGGGGTATAGAATCCAAAGCTTGCAGGTAATTGGTAACTTCATGCTTGTCCTTAGTTGAGGCGGTAATTTCTTTTTTCTCAGAGAGCGCCTTTACCTGTTCAAGGGTCAGTTCATTTCCTTCGATGCTGGTAGAAGAATGGGCATTATGAAGCTTAGCCTCTTTTCTTAACGTTAATTCCCATTTAGGAATTAATCTGGAATGCTCGATAATCTCCCTTCCGGACATAATCCGGGATATGTTATTGAGGATTTTATCGGTTATAGTGTATCGGGGTTTAAAGGTCATGCTGTTATTATAACAAATGACAACCTAAATGACAACCTAAATGACAACTAATTTTGGACAGGGGTACGTTTCTACTCAATAATCAACAATCAACGGTAATTGCAAAAACTAAGCGGGATAGGAAAATTTAACCCCCTTAGATGAGCGATAACCGCCTGCAGCTCGTCTTTCTTCGCGGAGCTGACCTTCATCTTCTCCCCCTCGATCTGGGTCTGCACCTTAAGGCCGAGCCCTTTTATTATACCGGTCAGCTCTTTAGCCCTCTCCTTATCGATGCCCATGCAGATATCGACCTTCTGGCGCAGGTACCCCTCAAAGGCCCTTTCCGGAGCGTTGAATTTGAGCGATTTCAGGGAAATGCCTCTTTTTGCCATGCGGGTAACCAGGATATCGGTAAGCGCGCGTAATTTGAAGTCGTCGTCGGCGATAAGGGTAACCGTTTTTTCCTTGCGCTCATAGGCGATGGAGGACTTACTCCCTTTAAAATCATAGCGCTGGCTCAATTCCTTGTTCGCCTGATTGACCGCGTTATCCATCTCCTGCAGGTCGACCTCCGAAACAATATCAAAGGAAAATTTTTGCATTTTTTCAAAAATCGGTATCCAGTTGCAGCTTTTCTGCGATTTCATACAGGACGCCCCCGGCTTTATTGGGGCTGGGAAAGAAAAATTCTCTCGCTGACACCGTAACGTCGGTTTTATTATCCTGGCGCCTGACGACTTTTATCGTAACGCTGGCCCCATCTATATCCGCTTTTATGATGCCGGTTTCCTTGTTTTCGTATGTCCTCCTGCCGAGCCTTTCGGTTTCATCAAGGCAGGCCTGATAGGCCTGCTCATAAGGCGCAAGGACCGTCGCCTGATAACTGTCTTTACCGGATAGCATCTTCACTACCTCAGCCGGTATAATCACGACCCATCCTCCGATAGGGGCGGTAAGCACGCCTGCCCCCAATATAGTAGCGCCCTTTATCGTGGTGCGCCTTAAGGCCTCGGAAAATACCTTTGCCGCTACATCCTCTAAACTCGGGAAGTTTTGATAAACGGCATCCTTAAGGTCGATTGCAAAAGTGCTGACCTTGGCCTTTCCGCCCCCTGAGCAGTCCTTATATACAACGTAATCCAGCGTAAGTATCAGTTTCTCCGTCTCCAGGGGCATCTCCTGAGAATCTTCTTTCATTATAGCCAGTTGCTCGACGTTGAACTCCCCTCTCTTATCCTTGATAATGCTGATTGTCATGATATGCAGCTTAAGGGTTTTCAGGCGGATCTTTCTTTTCAGCATAACCGTGTGCGGATCGTATTCTGCGTTTATCCGGGGAAGATAGGCGAGTATCTCCCCCTCAAAGAATCCCCGCGGATTATGCAGCGTAAAATCCCTGATCTCTAAAACATTCTTTTTAAAATCTATCGATATCTTATCCGTCTTAACTGCCGCCCCCATGGCCCGTCCGATTACATGCTCTAAAATCGGCTTATAATAGAGGCCTAATGCCGCTAAAAGAACCGCCGCTATAACAAGCAGTATGGCTACCGCTATCAATAAACCGGTGACTAATCTTCTTATTCTCATTTTTGTATCATTTCAGTAAACGCCCCCAAATATTATGTATCCGGTTTTGAGGAAATTGGGGACGTTTATATGCCCGGACCGCAGCTGCCGTCGAAATAATCTATCTCCTTACACTCTGCGCCGTCCACAAAAACACAGACCGCATACTCTGCGCTCCAGTCCCCCATGTCCTCAACCCGGTTCTCTATCTTTCCCCCGTGCTGTTCGCAATAGGACCATTGCTGCCCGGCCTTGCCCCTGAAAAAATCCCATTCATCGGCCTCCGTGCGGTCGGGAAAGATAACCACACCTTTTCCTGCGCGCACCTTATGTTTATACCCCATACTGGCGGCATAAACTGCGGCGGGGTTGGGTAGCTGCTTGTTTTGGCTATTGCCTTCTTCTCCCCCGGCCAGCCGGGGGAGAAGAAGGATACAGCGCGCCCTTCTTCATTCTGCCTCGAACAGCTGCTTAACCTCCGGCTTCTTTAAAAATAATGCCTGCCGGAAAAATACCGCCCCCAGGATAATGCAGAATACCGTCCCGCCTATCCAGGAGAAAAAATCAAAAGACGCATACTCTACCTCCTGCAGCCCTGCGATGATATTGCCGACAACAAACCAGATGACTACCGCGCACAATAGATAAAAAGTTACGATGAGAAGTTTTCTTGCGCGCGGCCGGCGCCGCAAGACACCCACCCCTCCCAATAGGAACATCAGCGCAAAGGCGATACCCAGGATCAGAAAAAGGAATACCGACCCCTCTTTATTGGTGTCGTATGCCCACAACGTAATATACACCCCCACGGTGAGAAACCAGAGGCCGGTCAATATCCCCGCCACAATCGCCAGAACCCCGATAACATTTACCTTCTGCGCTATTGTCATCCTCATCGCCCCTCCTGCAAATACTGCCATATCGTATCCAGCGCCTCTGCCGCAGGCATGCGCAGCTTAATATCCGCCAAACTGGATATCTCGGTATCTTCGGGATTGATTTCAACGGTAGGCCTGCCTAAATGGTTTGCGACTACAATCGGCTGCTGGATGTACGGAAAAACACTGCTGGTGCCTATTGAAAAGTAGACATCAAATCCCCGCATTAACTCGCGTCTAAGCACCGCCAGTTTATCCTGCGGCAGCATCTCTCCGAAGAATACCACCTCCGGCCTGGCTATACCAGAGCATTCAGGGCATTTCGGCGGTATCTCTATCTTGCTGTAATCTTTTACCCGGCTCCGCCACCCGCAGCTCATGCAGGCCAATTTATGCATATCGCCGTGGATATCGATTACATTGCCTGAGCCGGCGGCATAATGGAATCCGTCTATATTCTGGGTGAGCACCCATACGCGCTCAAAATGCTTCTCCATCTCGACAATCACTTCATGGCCCCGGTTGAATCTGGCGTTGCGGCAGTTCTTTTCTATCTGCGAAAGGTATTTCCAGGTCACTGCCGGCTGCTTCTTTAGGGTCTCTCCTGCCAAAGCCGTCTCTACCGGGATGCCGTCCTCGGTTAACTTATCATTATACAGCCCGCCGATACCGCGGTATGTCGGCAGTCCTGAGTCCGCTGAAATCCCCGCCCCGGTAATAAAAAGGATACTTTTACAATCTTTTAAGATCCTGACTATCCTATCTATGACTTTGCCG
>JADHYK010000006.1 GCA_016782485.1 Candidatus Omnitrophota bacterium | reverse complement strand
GAGGGAGAGGCGGTAAAATGAACTCCACATTTTCTTTACCGGTAATACTGCTGTTGATAATATTGCTTGCCGTATTCTCCTTTTTCTTTTCCGCCGCAGAGACGGCGGTAATCGGCCTGAGCAAGATCCGCCTGCGCCATATGATCGCCAAGGGCATCAAGCGCGCCCAGGGCATCCAGCGTTTGCTTAAGAAAATCGATAAGTTTATCGCCGCTATCCTGATCGGCAATGATTTCGTAAATATCGCCATCTCCGCCATCATCGCCGGCATAGCCGTAGAGTTATTAGGTTATCGCTGGGGGGTAATCATTGCCACCTTTGTCTCCAGCTTTTTTGTCTTAATTGCCTGCGAGATCACCCCCAAGATGCTGGCTACCCGGCATCCGGAAAGGGTGGCGTTATTCACCGCGCCGCTGATGGAGTTTTTTATTAAACTGTTCCGCCCGGTGATCTTTATCTTTACCTCAATCAGCAACCTGATCCTTAAGGCCGCGGGGGTTAAGCCCGGCAAGCGCATTCCGGTAATTACCGAAGAGGAGCTGCGCATGATGATAGAGATCAGCAGGGAAGAAGGGGTGGTCACCGATGAAGAGCGCAGGATGCTGCAGCGTATCTTTGAGTTCGCGGACAAGCGGATAGACCAGGTGATGATGCCCAGGGAGAAGGTGGTGGCGGTAAACGCCGACGTTACCTCAGAGCAGCTGCTGGATATCTTTATTGAAGAGGGGCATGCGCGCCTGCCGGTTTATAAAGATACCACCGATAATATTATCGGCATAATATATGCGCGGGACCTGCTTTATATATTAAAGGATAAGCGGTTATTTTTATTGCCTGACCTTATCCGGGAGGCCTATTATGCCCCCAGCTCCATGCGGGTGAACGAGTTATTGAAGAAGTTCCAGGCGGATAATATCCATATGGCAATCGTGCTGGATGAGAATAAAAAGGCGGTGGGCCTGGTGACCCTGGAGGACCTGATTGAGGAGATTGTTGGGGACCTGGATGAGAAGCGAGCGGTGAGGATTAAAAAATAAACTTTGACCGCTTCGGCCTTTGTGTGTATAATAGGAAATTAAGAAGGATGGTTTGTGTTCGTCTTATTTAACCAAGGAGGAGTGGCATGGCAGAGACAGGTTATTGCGTCAAATGCAAAGGCAAAAAGGATATGAAGGACACGCAGAAGGTTACGATGAAGAACGGCCGCCTGGCAGTAAAGGGAAAATGCCCTGATTGCGGGACCGGAATGTACAAGATTCTGGGAACAAAATAAGCACAGGAGTATCTAATAGAAACAAAAAAAACAGCACAACGCATTGCTGCTGCGGCAAAGAGCAAGAAGGCGCAAAGGGTAATCATACTCGATATGCGCAAGGTTTCGGCCTTCTGCGACTATTTCGTCATTAGCAGCGGCTCTTCCCTCCGGCAGGTCAACGCAATCGCGCAGGGCATACAAGAGGCCTTAGACAGCCAAGGGATAAAACCTCTCTCAAAGGTGCTGCCTAACGATGAATCAGGTTGGGTAGTCTTGGATTTCGTTTCCGCCGTAGCGCACGTCTTTTATAAACCGATGAGAGAGTTTTATTCTTTGGAGCGCCTCTGGCATGATGCAAAAAGAGTCAGAGTTTCCACCCCTTGAAGAACAATATCCAGGATACGCTTATATCGGCAATAAAAAGCTCCGCAAGGGGATTCACGCTCGATGAGTCTGCCTTCGGGGGGCTCTACCTGGATTTACCCACCGACAGCCGCTTCGGCGACCTTACCACCAGTATTGCCCTGCAGTTAAGTAAAACCCTCAATAAATCCCCGCGCGAGATCGCCTCTAGCATTATCGAAACGATAAAAAAGTTTTTGAAAGACAGCCCTGCAGGCGGTTATGTCAGGGAGATTAAGTGCGAGGGGCAGGGTTTTATCAATTTTTACCTTGAGGATAAATATTTTTATGAACGCCTCTCTGATGTAATCAGATCAGGCGGCGATTGTTTGAAATCGGAGCTGGGCAGGGGCAAGGGGGTATTGATAGAGTTTGTGAGCGCAAACCCCACCGGGCCTTTATCAGTGGCACATGCCCGGCAGGCTGCGGCAGGGGATGTCCTGGCAAATATATTCGGATTCATGGGCTTTAAGGTTAAAAGGGAGTATTATCTGAATGATGAGGGAAATCAGATTAATATACTGGGCGAGTCCGTAGAGTTAAGGATAAGAGAGCTTGCCGGAGAAAGATTAGAGTTTCCCGATAACTATTATCAGGGCGAATACATTTACGATATCGCAAAGGAGGCGCAGGGGCCGGCGCATAACCGGCAGGGGTTAGGGGATTTTGCCGCCGGATATATCCTCAAGATCATCAGGAAGGAGCTGGATGATTTCGGGGTCAGTTTCGACTCCTGGTTTTCCCAGAAGGCATTGGCAAAGAGCGGCAAGATCGAGAAGGCGCTGGAGTACCTGGATAAGAAGGGGTTTTTATACGAAGAGGGGGGCGCGCTCTGGTTTAAGTCCACGCAGTTCGGGGACGATAAAGACCGGGTGGTAAGAAAAAGCGACGGTAATTATACCTATCTTGCCCCGGATATCGCCTATCACCGCGACAAATACGGCCGGGACTTTGAACGCCTGATTAATATCTGGGGGCCTGACCATCACGGTTATATCAAGAGGCTTGAGGCGGCGGTAGAGGCATTAGGCCACCCCGCAAAGAGCCTCTCCATTATCATCGTTCAGCTGGCTACCATCTCCAAGGAGGGCAAGCCCCTGCATATGTCCACGCGTAAAGGCCAGTACATCACCTTAAGAGAGGTGCTGGATGAGGTGGGTAGGGATGCCGCGCGGTTCTTTTTCCTGATGCGCCGCACCTCCAGCCACCTGGACTTTGACCTGGACGTTGCTAGAAAGCAGAGTTCGGAAAACCCGGTTTATTATGTTCAATATGCCCACGCCAGAATCTGCAGTATCCTGCGCAACAGCACGCTAAAGTTTAAAAAAGAGAGCGGCCTGGCGCTGCTCAAGGAAAAAGAGGAGCTGCAGCTTGTAAAAAAGGCGCTGCAATTCAGCGATATCCTCAATATCTGCCTGAACACCGAAGACCCCTACAGGCTGACGGTTTACCTGCAGGAGCTTGCCGAGGCCTTCCATAAGTTTTATGACCTGCACCGCGTGTTGGGAGTGGAGCAGGCGCTTGAGGCAGCGCGCCTGGCGCTGATTGAGGCGGTGAGGATTATCATCGCTGCCGGATTGGATTTATTGGGAGTAAGCAAACCCGAAACAATGTAAATGAACGCTTGAGTTACGAATACGATAGTATGAGTAACTCAATGCGTAAATTTATCCTGAGTCCGCCGCAGGCGGGCGAAGGATCTTTTTAAATGTCCCCTCATAAAATTCTAAAGATTGCCCGCCCTCACCGCCAGCTTCAGGATACTTTAAGTAAAGAGCTGGGTATCTCCGGGATATTAGCACAGGTATTGATTAACCGAGGAATAAATACCCCTGCCAAAGCGGAAAGATTTTTACACGTAACCATCAGCAACTTCCACGACCCCTTTTTATTCAGGCAGATGCCCAAGGCGGTGGCGCGGATTAAAAAAGCCCGCCTGGATAAGGAACGGGTGATGCTCTTCGGGGATTACGATACTGACGGAGTGACGAGCATCGCCCTGCTTAAAGAGACCCTGCATAAGATAGGAATCGAAAGCCTGCATTATCTGCCGCACCGGGTAAAGGAGGGCTATGGCTTAAGTAAAAATATAACCCAGCTTTGCCGCAGCCAGGAGATAAAACTTTTGATCACCGCTGACTGCGGCACCAGCAACCATAAAGAGATCGTGGAATTAAAACGTAACGGCATAGATACCATAATCACCGACCACCATGAACCCTCCTGCGCAAGATTGCCTGCGGCAGAAGCAATCATCAATCCCAAAGAAGAGTCCAGCGGTTATAAATACCGGGAGTTAGCCGGGGTGGGGGTGGCCTATAAACTCTGCCAGGCACTCAGCGGCTCGCAATTACTGGAGGAGCTGGATTTAGTTTCCCTGGGTACGATTGCCGACAGCGTCCCGTTGACCGGAGAGAACCGTATCATTGCCAAAGAGGGTTTATCCAGGATGGCGCAGACCAGCAGGGCCGGGTTAAGGGTGCTCATAGATAATGCCGGCATCAAGAACCGTAAGTTTAACTCTACCTATGTAAGTTTTATACTCAGCCCGCGCATAAATGCCAGCGGCCGCATGGATACTGCCGAGACCTCTTTAAAATTATTATTGAGCCGGACTGAAGAAGAGGCGGGGAGGCTCGCCAAGGTCATCGAGGGGCATAACCGCCAGCGCCAGAAGGTAGAGAATAAAATTTTAGAGGAGGCGCAGGAGTTAATCGACCGGGATTTTAAGTTTGGCGAGCATAAGGTTATCGTGGTGGCCAAGGAGGACTGGCATCACGGAGTTTTAGGGATAGTGGCGTCAAAGCTTGCGGACAGGTATTACCGGCCGGCAATTGTTATCTCTTTGAATGAAGAGTTGTGCCGGGGTTCCGGACGCTCGATAAAGAGCTTCCATCTTCTTAATGCCCTGCGCGGGTGCCGCAAGTTCTTGAATGCCTTTGGCGGGCACAGCCATGCCGTGGGGTTGGTGGTTACGCGGGATAATATCAATGATTTTAAGGAGAGCATTAACCGTCTGGCAAAAGAGAAGCTGACTTTAGAAGACCTCTTGCCCAGTTTAGAGATAGATATGGAGCTGTCTTTATCAGAGTTGAATGAAGAGGCGATCCGGCAATTGGAAGCTCTGGAGCCTTTTGGCAAGGGTAACCCCGAACCGCTGTTCTATACCAGGAACCTTAAATTAAAGGGGCAGCCGCAGGTATTAAGCAGGGACACGCTGAAGTTCTGGGTTACCGATACCGATAATACCTATCAGGCAATCGGCTTTGGGATGGGCAGTTTTAAGTCCAGCCTTGAGGCGGCAGAGTGTTTTGATCTGGTGTATAGCCCGAGAATGGATTCCTGGCTGGGAGAGACTTCGCTTCTTCTGGAGGCCAGGGATATAATTTTCAGATAGCTCTCTGGAGAGCGCCTTTTTTAATGCATTTGGTGCATACATACACTCTGGCAGGATGGCCTTTGATTAGGATACGCATCCTTTGCAGGTTGGGCATGAATTTACGCTTGGTCCAGCGGCTGATTTTGCTGCCGGTGCCGCCCTTGCTCTTCGCCATACCTTTACGCGTCACCACTTTTCCGGTAAGCGCACCTTTATCGCAGATAGCACATTTCTTTAACATAATTAATCACCTCGTGTTTAGAGATTAAAGTATACCTAAAAACATGCCATTGTCAAGGAAATAAGATGGACAGGATATTAGAGGGGTTAAATAAGCAGCAGGCGGAAGCGGTTACGCATAAACAAGGGCCGCTGCTGATTATTGCCGGTGCCGGTACGGGTAAGACCACGGTGATCACCCGCAGGATTGCCTGGCTATTGTCCGCAGGCCTGGCTAAAACAGAGGAAATTTTAGCGCTTACCTTTACCGATAAGGCGGCTAACGAAATGCAGGAGCGCGTCGATATTCTCCTGCCTTACGGTTATACGGATATCTGGATCTCTACCTTTCACGCCTTCGGTGACAGGTTATTACGCGAGAATGCCCTGGCAGCCGGGCTTAACCCTGATTTTAAGGTGCTTTCGCGTTCGGAATCAGCGGTCTTCGTACGCGAGTATCTCTTTGAATTCCCCCTTAATTACTTCCGTCCCTTATCAGAACCCACCCGTTTTATCGAAGCCCTGATTTCCTTATTCAGCCGCGCAAAAGATGAGGACATCTCACCGCAGGAGTATATCAACTATGCCCGGGATTGCGCTATGAAGGCAAAAGAGGCTCCTGCTGATGAAGCGCAACAGGAGCAGGCGATGATTTTAACGGAAGTGGCAGCAGCCTATGCTAAATATCAGGAGTTGCTCCAGCGTGAAGGGGTGCTGGATTTCGGCAACCAGTTCTATCTGGCCTTAAATCTGTTGCGCAGGCACCCTTTGATATTGCAAAATTACCGCAGGCAGTTCAAATATATTTTAGTAGATGAATTTCAGGATACCAACTTCGCACAATATCAACTGGCAAAACTCTTGGCTGGTCAGCACCATAATATTACTGTCGCAGGAGATGATGACCAATGTGTCTATCGCTTCCGGGGCGCCGCCTATTCAAATCTTTTAAATTTTATCCGGGATTTCCCTGATGCCAAAAAGATAAGCATTGTTCAGAATTACCGCTCCACCCAGCCCATTCTTGACGGCGCATACCGCCTGATTCAGCAGAATAACCCCGAACGCTTTGAGGTCAAGGCCAATATCAATAAGAGGCTGATCGGCCTGAATAAAACAGGTGCGCCCCCGCAGCACCTGCATTTTGACAGCTACTCCACAGAGGCGGATAAGGTAGCCCAGATTATCAAAGAGAAGGCTGCTTCGGAAAAATTCAAATACAGCGATTTTGCAATCCTGGTGCGCTCCAACTCCGATGCCCAGGGGTTTTTGCAGTCGCTGAATATGCAGAATATCCCCTGGCAGTTCAGCGGCAACCAGGGGCTTTATTCGCGGGAAGAGGTCAAGCTCTGCATAAATTTCCTGCGCGTGGCGGCGAACCTGTCCGATTCCATGAGTTTATATTACTTAGTCAGCGGCGAGGTCTATGCGCTGGACCTTGCGCAGCTTGGCCTTTGCAGCCATTATGCCAGGCGCCGCAATAAAGCGCTTTATCTTGTCTTTCAGGAACTGGATAAGATCCCGGAGCTGGAAGCCGTAAGCCCAGAATTCAGGAAGAAGGTAGAAGCAATATTGAAAGACCTAAGAAATTTCCTGCAACTCTCCCGTCAGGAGACGACCGGCCGGCTGTTGTATAGTTTCCTCACCGATACCGGATACCTAAAAGAACTCACTAAAGAGCAGAACCTGGAAAATGAAAGCAAGATTCAGAACTTAGCCAGGTTCTTTAGTATCGTCAGGGATTTCGAACTTGTTGCCAGGGAGGACCGGGTAATCAACTTTGTCAATTACCTGAATCTTCTGATTGAGGCCGGGGACGACCCGGCGACGGTGCAGGCAGACCAAGATAGCGATGCGGTAAACGTACTGACTATCCACAAGGCCAAAGGGCTGGAGTTCAGGGTGGTCTTTCTGGTAAGCCTGGTACAGGGCCGTTTTCCCTGGCCCAGGCGCAGCCAGCCGATAGAGCTGCCGGATGCCTTGATAAAGGAAGTATTGCCTTCAGGGGATTTTCATATTCAGGAAGAGCGCCGGCTTTTTTACGTGGGGATGACCCGGGCTAAAGAGGAGTTATATCTTACCAGCGCAGAGGATTACGGAGGAAAACGGCTCAAGCGGGTGAGTCAGTTTGTAATTGAAGCGCTGGGAAAAGAGGCAGAGGAAAGAAAGAAGAAAAAGATAAGCGCAATCGAAGCGATAAAACGCTTTGCCCCGCAAAAGGAGCCGAGCCTACAAAAACCCGCAAAGATCCCCGAAACAAAACCGGTGGCCTTGAGTTATTACCATATCGATGACTACCTGACCTGCCCTTTAAAATACAAATATGTGAATATCTTGCGCGTGCCGATTATGGAGCACCACACCGTTATTTACGGCCGGGCAATGCATGAGGCAGTGGGAAAGTATTTTGAATATAAAAAGGCCGGTAAAAAGATAGAGCTGGCCGATCTATTGAACGCCTTCAGGGCAAGCTTTGACCCGCAGGGTTTTCTGGGCCTGGCACACCAGGAGGAGCGCCTGCGCACAGGGGAAGAGGCGTTAATCAGATTTTTCGCAGCGGAAGAAAAACGCGGCTCCCATCCCCACTTTATCGAAGAGCCGTTTTCCTTTATGCTCGACGGCAACAAGATTACCGGCAGGTTCGACCGGGTGGATAAAGAAGAGGACCAGGCGGTAATTATGGATTTTAAGACCTCCCAGATTAAGACGCAAAAGGATGCGGATAAGCGCGTAAAGGAAAGTATGCAGCTTTTGCTTTATGCGCTGGCTTATAAGAATATATTTAAGCAGCTGCCCAAACGCGTGGAGTTATATTTCCTGGAGTCCGGGATTATCGGCAGCGCCAAGGTAACAGAAAAATATTTAGAAGAGGTACGAGAGAAGATCAAGATAGTTGCCGACGGTATCCGCAGCCGGAATTTCCAGGCCACCCCCGCCTATATGGCCTGCCGCTACTGCGCCTACGCCCAAATCTGCCCCTCTGCCACCGACCGATAATATAAAAACAATTCTATTTTTGATATTTATGATATAATTAGTGAAACCTATAGACGAGAGGGTTATTTTTTGACCCGGAAGGAGTTATAGGCGGGATCGCTTTTACGGCCGCCGTTAGCGATACGTTTTACTGACCAGGTGTAAGTTGAGCCGTCCTCGAATTTATCGGCGTTTATTTTCAGCGCAGTTGTGCCGCCGGGCAGGTTCTCTTTAGCAATCAAGACTGCATCATTCATTCCATAGCCGTTATAGAGCCTGAATTCGTAACCTTCGGTTTCGATAGGGCAATCGTCAGACCATTGAAATTCCAGGGAGCCTTTTCCTGCGAGGAGGGCTTCTTCTTTAGCCGGATAGACCAGGTTTGCCGCAGGGGGATTATCAAAGAAATTTTTTGTGCCCAGGTCAAAGGCAAATAGGGGTAAAATAAAGGCAAGGGTGGATAGCATTAAGAAGATTAACCGCAGTGTCTTTTTCATCTCTTCCTCCCGGATCTTAAAGGGGTTTAATATTGCTTCTGGAAACCGGCTGTTTCTGCTATAATTATTGCAGCTAAACTTAATTTTTTCAAGATTTATAAATAGGATAAAAAGGGAGAGCCGCGATGGAGGGCACAAAGCCAAAATCTCTAAGGAATATCGAGGAAAAGATGCAGGGGATGGAAGAGGGTTCATTGCGCTACCATGTCCTGGAGAGCGCCAAAAACTTTAAGAGCTCCTGGATAGAGCTGGGCCGCGCGCTCTATTCGGTATTAAAGGATAAAATGTACAAGTTGTGGGGATATACAACCTTTGAGGCATATACCGGGCGCGAAATAGGCATACGCAAAGAGACGGCGATGAAGCTTCTAAGGTCGTATTATTTTCTGGAGAAGGAGGAGCCGCAGTACCTAAGAGAGGAGTATACCGCTTCGGCCGATGCCGCCAAAGTCCCTACCTATGAATCCGTCGACCTCCTGCGGCTGGCCAGGAATAAAAAGGAATTAGGCGATGACGATTACCTTGCCTTTAAAAAAGAGATTTTTGAGAAAGGTAAGGATGTCCGCCAGGTAAAGCGGGATTTAACCGCCCTGATCAGGCAAAGGAAGGAGCTAAGTTCAGAGGAGGCCTGGGAGCAAAAGAAATTTTCCGCCGTCAGAAGGCTGCTGGGGACGCTGAAAGCATTAAAACGCGAGATTGAAATCTCAAAGCTCCTGCCCGCGGCCATTATCAAAGAAACGGAAGAGCTGATTAAAAAACTACAGACCCAGATAACATGATTAACATACGGGAGACAAAATGAAAATAGCATGCGCGGTTATAATAACTGTGTTTTTATTAAGCGGCTGTTCTTCGATAGATAAATATAAGGACGAGCCGACGGATATATTGTATCAGGCCGATATAAACGCAGATAATGCCAACGAGATTATAAAGGTAAAAGATAAATTTGATACGCAATCCAAGACCATAATTATCGCCCTGAAGAGGAATAAGATGGAGATAGGCAGTTTTTCTGTTCCCGGCCGCCTGAAAAATTTAGAGTTTATGCAGCTGGATATCAGCCCGCGTAAGCATATATCGGCGCACTATAGAAAGAGGGATGATTCCGAGGTCCTGGATATCTACAGCCTCAAAGGCGATAAATTCCAGAAAATTTTTACCATAGACAGCAGCTGCGGGATAGAGACGGATTATAGTTCTATGCTTGCCAGAATAAAGGTAGGTAAATTCAAGTGTGACGGCGATATCTGTTCCTGCATCGCCCCTTCCGGAGGAGAAATATGGATCTGGGGTGGTGATAGATTCTTGAGAGAAAGATAAAAGAAGAGCCTATGTCTGGATTTGGGGTAAGCCCTGAGAAAGAAAAGGCCTTGTCGGAGAAGATGCTGCGCTTTGGCATCAGGGAGGCGGATATCGTTGAGAAGTTTATCAGGTCTGCCGGCCCCGGCGGGCAGAATGTCAATAAGACCTCCACCTGCGTTTATCTTAAGCACCTGCCTTCGGGGATCCAAGTCAAATGCCAGAAGGAACGCTCCCAGGCCTTAAACCGTTTTATTGCCAGAAGGATCCTGGCGGCTAAGATAGAGGCAGTCGTTCTGGGAGAGTTGTCTGAGGAGAAGAGGCGTATCACCAGGATCCGCCGGCAGAAGCGCCGGCGCTCCAGGAAGGCAAAGCTAAAGATACTGGAGGCAAAACGCCGCCATTCCCTAAAAAAAACTCTGCGTGCAAAAATCCGCGAAATAGACCTCTAAAAAAGCTGCCAAGAGAGGCAAAAAACAGTTGATTTTAAGCTAAATCGGGTATATAATTCTTTAGTGTGAAAAAAAGGAGGAACCATGAAGAAGCTACTGGCGGGAATAATGATGCTGGGTTTGCTTTTGGCATCATCGCCCTTATTTGCCCAGGTAGAGGTAGGGAAGGGGTTACCTGAAGAGCAGCTGAAGGCTGTGGCAATAAAGGCAATGCAGGATGCGGATATTGTCCTGGAGGATGTGGAGATTATCTACGACGAAGAGAATGCGCTTTGGGAAGAAAGGGTTATGATGATAGAGGAGATGCCGAGTGACCCTAACCACGGCAATTTGCCGGGCGGCATACTGGTAGAGAAAAAGTATCAAGTGGTATTTTTCGATTTTGCGGAAGAGTCTCCTACAAAAGACGTTTGGGTCTTTGTAGATCAGGATACAGGCGAAGTTATTACCGTTTATCAAGAAAAGTAGTCCTTTATACATTCCAGTAAAGGGCGGTTCAGATAATCTGAACCGCCCTTTTCTTTTTTCGCAATAAAATACTATATGAGTAAGATCCTTCGGCGCTGGGATTAATAGAGAGCGCCTCAGGATCAAGAGAAATCTTGGCCTTAGGGCCCAAGATTTCTCTTGACAATTGTATGCTAAATGCATATAATTATATTCACAATGCATATATTTGTATGCAAAATGCATATATAGGCGGATACGATGAAAGAGCTAAGTAAAAACAGGGCAAAACTGCTGAAGCTTTTCTATACCCACCCCAACGAGTCTTTCTACATGCAGCAGATCGGCAGGTTTCTGCATAAGAAGCCGGGGGTCTTCCAGAGGACTCTCAATACCATGGAGAGTCAGGGGATACTGTTAAGCGAGTTCAGGGCCAACGCCAGATATTTCCGGGCCAATAAAGAATATCCTATATATAAGGAGCTGAAGAGTATTTTATTTAAGACAGAAGGTATTATCGCTTTAATTTTCTTACTCCTGGCAATTTTTATTCTTCCCCGCGGTTCTTATTGCCAGGATAAAAGCGATCCGGCCTTATTCCTGTCGCTTAAGGATGCCATATCAATAGCCTTTGAGAATAACAGGCAGATCCAGATTCAGGAACAGGAGATCCAGGTTGCCAGGGGCCAGATACTGGAGGCAAAAAGCAACTTTATGCCCAAATTGAACCTGGATAGCGCATATACCCATAACGGGGCAGTGCTGGAAAAATCCGGCGGCAGCGGCAAAAAAGATGTCAGGATCTTTTCCGGTTTTATGGATGACAATCAATTGGGGGTCAGTTTTGATGAATCGATATTTACCGGCGGGGCAAACATCTCCAAATTAGCGATGGCAAAGTTGGGGCTGACTACCCAGGAGGAGACACTGCGGGCTAAAAAGCTGGATATCGAATTTGAGGCAAAGAGGCTTTTTTACGGCCTGCTTCTGGCGTATGAGACCGAACGCATTATGCAAGACCTGGTGGACCAGGCAGAGGACCATTATCAAAACGTAAAACGCAAATTTGAACACGGGACCTCCTCTAAATTCGACCTGTTACAGTCAAAGGTCCATGTCTCCCTGACGGTGCCGGAGCTGGTCAAAGCTACGGCCGCGGTTGATTTGATAAAGGCAGAGCTTAAAAAACTGCTTTATTTAAAGATGCAGGATGCGATCGAGCCGGATGGTAAACTTGATTACCGGCAGGTTGATATTAACGAAGGAGAGTTTTTAAAAGAGGCATACCTGAATATGCCGGAGATGATTTTGAGATCCCTGGGCATTGATATAAAGAAATGGGCGATTAAGGTAGCCCGTTCAAGCGGCCTGCCGCAGATTGATGCCGGCGGAGGATATGATTATATCTCGAATAACTGGGGGGATATGTTCAACAAAAGGCACAATAACTGGAATATCGGCGTAACCTTTACCATGCCGATATTTGACGGTTTTTATACCAAGTCAAAGGTAGAGCAGGCAAAGGCCCGCTATGCACAGGCCAACCTTGCGAAGGAGGATTTGATTGAACAGGTGGCGGTGGACATAAGAAAGGCCTGCCTCGACCTGGTCAAGGCCCAGTCGATTATCGATTCCCAGAAGGATAATATCGCAGAGGCCCAGGATGCGCTGAGGATCTCCGAGATTGGTTACGACAACGGCGTAGGGACTAACCTGGATGTTTTAGATGCGCAGGTGGCTTTATCTCAGGTAGAAAAAAATCTTTCCGAAGGCATTTATGATTATATTATGGCAGAGGCAGCATTAGACCGGACTATGGGCAGGGCGTATCCGTTAAAGGAGGCAAGTGATGAAAAAAATACCGACTAAAAAAATAATAATCATCGCTCTAATTTTATCCGCCGTAATTGCGGGCATAATCTTTTTTGCAATCTGGGAGAGGGATGAAAAGAATAAAAACGTCGTCAAGGTATCCGGAAACATAGAGGGCAATGAGGTGCGCATTTCTTTCCGGGTCGAAGGCCAGATTGAAAAACTTCTGGCCGATGAAGGGATACTCCTGAAGCGCGGAGATATAGTAGCCAGGCTGGACACCGATGAGCTGGAGAAGATAAAGGCAGAACAGGAGGCCTCGCTTAAGGCCGCCGAGGTGCAGTATAAACTGGATTACGACGATTATATCAGGGCAGAGAACTTGCTGAAGGCCGGGGCAATCTCCGTGCAGAAAAGAGACGAGGCCAGGACCAAAGCCGATGCCACCAAGGCAAGGATAGCACAACTGCGCGCCTCTCTGGAGCTGGCAAATACGAGGCTGGGTTTTGCGCGTTTAGCCTCCCCGCTTAACGGCTATGTAACCTCCAAGAGCGCAGAGACCGGAGAGGTGGTGCAGATAGGTGCGCCTGTTTTTACGGCAATCGATTTGAATGATATCTGGGTGACCGCTTATATTAACGAAAGGGATCTGGCAAAGGTTAAATTAGGGCAGAGCGCATACGTCAAAACTGATACTTACCGCGATAAGAAATATGACGGCTGGATTTCATTCATTTCCGAACAGACGGAGTTTACCCCTAAATACATCCAGACTACCGAAGAAAGAGTCAAATACGTTTACAGGATAAAGGTGCGGGTTGATAATTCCAGCCTGGACTTAAAGCCGGGGATGCCCGCAGATGCCTATATAATGATTGCCGAAAAATGATTACGATTAAAGCCGAAAACCTTACCCGTAAATTCGGGGCATTGACCGCCCTTGACCACCTGAACTTAGAGGTAGAAGAGGCGGAGATCTTCGGCCTGGTCGGCCCGGATGGGGCAGGAAAGACCACTACCATGCGCCTTTTAACCGGAATTTTAGACCCTAGCGAAGGCGAGGCCTGGGTTTATAACAAACATACCGTGAAGGAAGCCGAACCGTTAAAAGAGAACATCGCTTATATGTCCCAGCGTTTCGGGCTTTACGAAGAATTAAGCGTCTTGGAGAACATCAATTTTTACGCCGATGTTTACGGCGTGGCTAAAGAAAAACGCGAACAAGATATCGAGCGCCTGCTCGGGTTTTCCGGGCTTCTTCCCTTTAAACAGCGTTTTGCCGGCAAGCTCTCCGGAGGTATGAAACAGAAATTGGGCCTTGCCTGCGCCCTGATCCATACCCCCCGCGTCTTATTTCTGGATGAGCCCACCAACGGCGTTGACCCGGTCTCCCGCAGGGATTTCTGGAATATATTATATGAGCTGCTTAAGGAGAAGGTTACCATTTTCTGCTCCACTAGTTACCTTGATGAAGCCGAGCGTTGCCGCAGGGTCGGCATGTTGCATAAGGGCAAGCTTCTGCGCTGCGATTCTCCCGATAAGATCAAAAAAGAATGTAATGTCAAGACCCTGGAAGAGGCATTCATTGCGATAATAAATGAAACCGAAAAGGATAGCGTAGAGCGTATAGCGTAGAGCGTATAGGGAAACTTTTACTATCCGCTATCCGCTAATTGAATAATTATGGATGACATTGCCGTAAGCGTGCAGAACCTGGAAAAGAAGTTCGGCGATTTTACCGCGGTCAACCGGATTAACTTTGAAGTAGAGAGGGGCGAGATTTTCGGTTTTCTCGGGCCCAACGGGGCGGGCAAATCCACCACCATCAGGATGCTCTGCGGGATAATTTCTCCCACCTCCGGTTCGGGCACGGTGGGCGGTTACGATATTATCAAAGAGCAGCATAAGATCAAGGAGCATATCGGATATATGTCGCAGAAATTTTCTCTCTATAATGATTTGACCGTGGAAGAAAACATTAATTTTTACAGCGGCATATACAGGATTCCGGCTCAGGAAAAGAAAGAACGTTTTGCAGCTGCCCTGCACACCGCCGGGTTAGAAGGGATGGAATCGCGTCTTACCGCCACGCTCGCCGGCGGATGGAAGCAGCGCCTTGCGCTGGGCTGCGCGCTCCTGCATAAGCCGAGGATCATCTTTCTGGATGAGCCGACCTCAGGGGTTGACCCGATAACCCGCGCCAACTTCTGGGGCACGATCAAAGAGCTGGCTTCTCACGGGGTAACCATCTTTGTCACCACGCATTATATGGATGAGGCGGAGAACTGTAACCGCATGGTTTTAATCTACCACGGCACAATTATCGCCGCAGGAACCCCGGAAGAGATGAAGACCAAAAACATGAAAAATGAAGTGGTTGAGATCGCCTTACCTAATTCCCAGGACTGGCTTGACCGGGTGAGTAAAATTGAAGGGGTCAAGGAGGCCGCGCTCTTCGGAGCGACAATCCATACGGTTGTCTATGACAGCTCCAAGGCAATACCTGCGATAAGGGACTTTCTGGAGAAGGAGAAAGCAGGCGAGTTTAGCGTCAATAAAATCCTTCCCTCCCTGGAAGACGTGTTTGTTTCCTCGATAGAAAATTATGACCAGACAGAGCCTCATAAGAATTAAAGCCATAGCTTGGAAAGAATTTGTGCAGATTAAGCGCGACCCGCGTTCGCTGGGACTGTCTCTTGCGATTCCGATCTTCCTGCTTTTTATCTTCGGCTACGGGCTCTCCCTGGATATTGACCACGTGCGCACGGTAGTCTGGAATCAGGACGCAGGTTCCGAGCTTACCCGCAATTTTCTGCTGAATTTTAAAAATTCCAGGTATTTCAGAATAGTCACCTATAGCGATAACTACCGCGATATCCAGCATATGATTGACAGCGGCCATGTATTGATGGCCTTGATTGTTCCAAAACATTTCTCTCATTATCTGGAGTCCGGTAAACCAGCGCCGCTGCAGTTAATATTAGACGGAAGCGATGCCAATACCGCGCTTATCGCCAGGGGCTACGTGCAGACCGTAGTCTCCAAATACAATGTTAATCTTATGACCGATACCTTTGCTCAGGCAGGCCTTACAGCCCCTGAATCAGTGGATGCCCGTTCGAGGATCTGGTATAATATGGGCCTGACCAGCACCTGGTTTATTGTCCCGGGGGTAATCGCAATAATCATTATGATTGTCGCGGCATTGGTTACTTCCCTCTGCATTGCCCGGGAATGGGAGAGGGGGACCATGGAACAGTTGATCTCTACTCCCGTAAAAGCCCCGGAGTTGGTGATCGGCAAGTTTATACCCTATTTTGCCATCGGGTCCTTTGACCTGTTGGTGGGGGTAGTGATGGCCAGGTTTTTATTTGGTGTCCCCTTTAGAGGCAGCTACCTTCTGCTGGCCTTCTTCAGCGTGCTGTTTTTAACCGGGGCTTTATCACAGGGCATTTATATTTCCGTAGTCGCCAAGACGCAGTTGATGGCCAGCCAATTGGCAAGCCTGACCACCATGATACCGACTATACTTCTTTCCGGGTTTATCTACCCGATTTTTAATATGCCGAAGTTTATACAGGCAGTTACATATTTGATTCCGGCGCGCTATTACATCGTCATCTTAAGGTCGTTGTTTTTAAAGGGCGTCGGAATACGTACGATGTGGGACGAGGGGCTTTTTCTGCTATTATTCGCTTTTCTGATGCTTGGCCTGGCGGTGAAGAAGTTCAAAAAAAAGGTGGCCTAAATTATGTTTGAACGGGCAATGGCGATCCTGGTAAAAGAATTCAAACAGATCTTCCGCGACCCGCGGATGAAGACGGTTATTTTTATCACCCCGCTGGTTCAGATCATCCTCTTCGGCTACGCCGCCAATAAAGACATAAATTTCGTCCCCACCGCGATCCTCGACCGGGACAATACGCCGGAAAGCCGGGAGCTGCTGCGCAGGTTCACCTACTCCAAGTATTTTGTCCCCAAACACTATATCTTTACCCAGGAGGAGCAGAACCAAGTCCTGGATAAGGGCTTAGCCAGCGTAGTCATCCATATAGACCGCGGTTTTGGCCGCGACATTAATGCCTCAAAAAGTGCCGCCATACAACTGGCTTATGACGGCTCTGATTCAAATACCACGATGATTATCATGGGTTATGCCAATACCGTGGTCAGCAATTACCAGCAATACCTCCTGAACCAGAAGATTGAGGCTACCAAAGAAATAGCGAATATACCCAAGGTGGATTTACGGGACCGCGCCTGGTTTAACGGCAACCTGGTCTCAAGGAACTATTACCTGCCGGGGGTAATCGCTACCATCGTAACCATGATGTCTCTTTTACTGACTGCCATGGCTATAGTCAAAGAAAAGGAGATCGGCACCATGGAGCAATTGATGGTCAGCCCGCTGAAGCCGATCGAGCTTATTATCGGCAAGCTCCTTCCTTTTGCGGTAATCGCGCTGATCCAGATTGCCCTGATTACCGCGCTGGGGGTGCTCTGGTTTCATGTGCCCTTAAGGGGGAACCTGTTTTTACTGCTGTTTTCCACCTGCATATATTTATTTACCACTTTAGGGATAGGCCTGTTTATCTCCACGATATCCTCGACCCAGCAGGAGGCGATGATGTCGGTTTTCCTCTTCTATATGCCGACGGTGCTTCTCTCCGGATTCGCCTATCCGATAGCGAATATGCCGAAAATCATCCAGCAGTTTACCTTTATAAACCCGCTGCGTTATTTTATGGTGGTAATCAGGAGTATCTTTTTAAAAGGCGTAGGCATTGAGATTATTTGGGTGCAGCTCCTGCCGCTTCTGGTCATGGGCTGCTTTATCATTACTTTAAGTACCTTGAGGTTCCGCAGGAGTTTAGGATAAAATAGATATGCCAGCCATTTTAAGCGTCGGAATTATTATTATCAGCGGACTTATCGGCGGGGAGATAGCCAAGAAGATGAAGCTTCCTGCGGTTACCGGCTATATCCTGGCAGGCGTATTTTTAAATCCCGGGCTGTTTAACGTTATACCCAAAAGTTTTCTGGACAATACCGGCCTGATTACCAACATCGCGCTTTCCTTTATCACCTTTTCCATAGGAGGGACGCTGCTTTTATCCAGAATAAAAAGGCTGGGTAAGGGGGTAATTTATATTACTGTATTCGAGGCGGAGTTTGCCTTTCTTGCCGTTATTGCCGGGTTTTTAGTAACCATACCATTTCTTATGCACAACCCCGGTTCCAGCTGGTTTGCCACTTTTATCCCCTTTGCCCTGCTTCTCGGCGCGCTTGCCTCGCCCACTGACCCTTCTGCCACATTAGCGGTGGTGCATCAATATAAGGCCAGGGGAGAGGTTTCTTCCATGATCATGAGCGTTGCCGCATTTGACGATGTATTCGGAATAATAAATTTCAGTCTGGCTGCCACGATAGCCGCAACGCTTATCTCGCATCAACAGCTGAGTTTATATTCTTCGGTATTAAAACCGCTGATGATTATAGGCGGGTCGGTATTACTGGGGGCGGTTTTCGGGTTCATCTTCAATATCCTTACCGCATACATCAAAAAGGAAACCGAAGGTTTCTTTATCGTGCTGATATTTGCCCTCTTGCCCATCTGTTTCGGTTTAGCTACGCTTCTTAATGCCGATGAACTGCTTTCAACCATGACTATGGGGATAGTGGTGGTCAATTTTAACGTCAAGAGGGATAAGATTTTTAGGGTCCTTGAGCGTTATACCGAAGAGCTTATATTTGTGCTCTTTTTTACCTTAAGCGGCATGCACCTTAATTTCGCGGTACTCAAGACAGTACTTATTCCGGTATTTTTGTTCGTGGCCTTCAGGACTGCCGGGAAGTTTTTAGGTGTTTTTACAGGCGCGGCCCTTGCGCATTCCTCTTTGAAGATTAAAAAATATACCGCTGCCGGCCTTATCCCCCAGGGCGGGATTGTAATCGGCCTGGCTTTATTGATAAAACAGACCCCGGAGTTTAACAGCCTTGCGGATATAATTATCAGCATTACCATCGGGGCGACGGTTATCCATGAACTGATCGGGCCGGTCCTTTCAACGATGGCCATCAAAAAAGCAGGGGAAATATAAGAGAAAGTTTTAAAGATTTTTTTTGACATTTCTGAATTTTGTGTATAATAGTAATAGCTATGGAAAACGCCCAGTTGCCCAAAACAGGTATCCTGGAGCCCCCTGCGCCGCTAAAGCAGAGTAAGGGATGTTGCGCTTTCGGGTATCAGCTTCTGCTGGATTTATACGATTGCAAGCCCGGCGCCTGCGATGACCTGGCTCTTTGTTATAAATTTCTCGATGAAATCGTAGGATACTTGGGTATGGAGAAACAGGCTCCGCCGGGCATATTTTTTACGGATGCCAAGCGTTTCCCCGACAAGGCCGGGCTTTCCGGATGGGCGCCGCTGGTAGAGAGCTCCATAGTAATCCATACCTTATCCTGCAAGAATTTCATTTCCGTTGATATTTATTGCTGTAAGCAGTTTGACAGAGATAAGGCCAGGTCGTTTGTCAAAAGATTTTTCTCGCCCAAACGTATTGACGAGCAATTCCTTTTGCGTGGTACCGACTATTATAAATAAGCCGCCATCTGTTTTACCCCAATATAGCCTTTGCGCAAAGAACAGGTTGTTTTTAAATCGAGATGAAGATATTGACACATTCGGCGGCAAGTTCCAATGGTTTGGAAGATTCAAGAAGCTTGCCGCTCTCAGTGTCAACACTGAGCATGCCCCTGCAGAGAGGGGGAAATTATAGAAACATAGGGGAGCGAATGTGTTGACTTATTTTTAATAATAGCGTATAATAGTATAGCAAATGGAAAGGGAGGTGAAGGTTTTGGCGTTGGTTAAAGAAAAGAAAACAAAGATTATTGACGAGTTCAAGGTTCATGCCAGGGATACGGGTTCTGCAGAGGTCCAGATTGCAATCCTTACCGAAAGAATTAATTCTTTAGGGGGCCACTTTAAAGAGCATAAAAAGGATTTCAATTCTCGCCGCGGCTTGCTTATCCTTGTAGGCAGGCGCCGCAGACTCCTCAATTATCTCAAGGACAAGGACCCCAAGAAATACGAAGAGGTCTTGGCGAAACTTAACTTGAGAAAATAATTCAAAGGTTTTCCTAAAAAAGGATCTTATTATGCATGAAGGTATTGTGAAAGTAAAGTTTGGCCGTAATGACTTAATCATAGAGACGGGAAGGCTTGCCAAGCAGGCAAACGGTTCGGTTACCGTTAGTTATGGCGGGACGGTGGTCCTGGTTACCGCCTGCATGTCCCGGGAGATCAAGGAGGGACGGGATTTCTTCCCCTTAACGGTGGAGTGTCAGGAGAAGACTTATGCCGCCGGCAGGATCCCCGGAGGTTTTTTTAAAAGGGAAGGACGGCCTTCCGAAAGCGAGATTCTCACCGCCCGGCTCATCGACCGTCCCATACGGCCGTTATTCCCGGAAGGTTTTTTAAACGAAGTCCAGGTGATGGCCATTGTTTTATCCAGTGACGGAGAAAACGATCCCGATATCCTGGCGGTGATCGGCGCATCAACGGCTTTATCCCTGTCGGAAATCCCCTTTAACGGCCCTCTGGCAGCCTGCCGCGTAGGGCTGGTTAATAACGAATTCGTACTTAACCCTACTTATGCCGAGTTAGGGAAATCGGAGCTGGACCTGGTGGTGGTGGCGAACAGCAAAGGGGTGGTCATGCTTGAGTCCAGGGCCAGGGAGGTAACAGAGGAGAGGTTACTGGAGGCGGTTAAATTCGGGGTAGAGAGCCTTGGGGGGATCATTAATTTACAGAAAGAGTTCAGCGCCAAGCACGGCAAAAAAAAGGCCGGCATTGAATTCAAAAAAACCGACCCGGCGCTAAAGGAGAAGGTGGCGCAGCTTTCAAAAGAGAGGTTGGCCAGGGTTTATGGCTTAAGCAAGAAAGAAGAGCGCGAAGAAGAGATGGCTCTTCTATGCAAGGAATTGGAGGAGAAGCTCATCAGCGAAGAAGATACATCCGCGGATATCAAAATAGCTTTGACCGAGCTGGAAAAAGAACAGGTAAGAAAAAAGATTATAGAGCAGGATGTGCGTTTTGACGGCAGGGGCCTGAAGGAGATAAGACCTATTCAGTGCGAGATTTCGGTTTTGCCCAGGACGCACGGCTCCTGCCTTTTTACCCGCGGCCAGACCCAGAGCCTGGCAGTTACCACCCTGGGTACAGGGGATGATGAGCAGCTTATTGAGGCGCTGGAGGGGGAAAAATACAAGACCTTTATGCTGCATTATAGTTTTCCGCCTTTTAGCGTAGGCGAGACCAAGCCCGTGCGCGGTCCGGGCCGCAGAGAGATCGGCCACGGCGCCCTGGCAGAGAGGTCGCTATTGGCGGTGATGCCTACAAAAGAAGAGTTTCCTTACACTATACGGGTGGTTTCCGAAATCCTGGAATCCAACGGTTCTTCCAGTATGGCAACGGTCTGTGCCGCTACCCTGGCATTAATGGATGCGGGGGTGCCGATAAAGGATGCCGTCGGAGGAGTTGCGCTGGGGTTGGTTAAAGAAAAGGATAAAACCGTTATATTGACAGACATCGCCGGCCTTGAGGACCACTTCGGCGATATGGATTTAAAGATAGCCGGTACCCATAAAGGCATTACTGCGGTGCAGCTGGACCTTAAGATTGACGGTATCGGATTGGAGCTATTAAAGGACTGTTTTGCGCAGTCCAGGGAAGGCAGGATGTTTATTCTGGGCAAGATGAGCGAGGCCCTCTCTAGCCCGCGGCAGCAACTTTCTTCGTATGCGCCGCGTATAGACGTGCTGAAAGTCAATCCGGAAAAGATAGGCGAGCTGATCGGCCCCGGAGGCAAGATCATAAAAAAGATTATTGCCCAGACCGGCGCCTCTATCGATATCCAGGATGACGGCAACGTCTTTGTCGGCTCCAACGATGCCGCCAAGTCGCAAGAAGCGATTGCGTTGATTAAAGCAATAACCGATGAAGTCGAAGTAGGGAGGATTTATTTAGGTAAGGTAAGGCGGATCGTAAACTTCGGCGCCTTCTGTGAAATTGCCCCCGGAAAAGACGGCCTGGTGCATGTTTCAGAGTTAGCAGAGGGTTTTGTGAAGAATGTAGAGGACGTGGTAAAGATAGGGGATGAATTCAAGGTTAAAGTTATAGGCATAGACGAGTTAGGCAGGGTCAACCTTAGCAAGAAACAGGTTCCGCAGGAAGAAGGCAAGTCGAAATAAAGATCTAACCGGATGCACAGGAACAGCTGCTTAAAGTGAACGAAAAGAGGATAAACGAGGCTAAGGGCGTTGTTTTGATTGCATTGGGGTTGATGTTGCTGGCGAGCCTCATCAGGTTTGACCGTTTCGACCTGGCCTGGTACACCTCTTATCCTAATATCCCGCCAAAGAATTTTCTGGGCATATTCGGCGCCTGGCTGGGGGGAATAGTTGTTTTTCTCTTCGGCAGGGCAACGAGCTTTCTCATTCCTTTGCTGATTTTATCATTGGGGATAAAATTCTTCCAGCAGGAAAAGCCGCACCTGAGCATACCTAGGGGGCTGGGGATCCTTACCTTCCTATTGTCGGTAAGCTCCTTCATCGGGATGCTCAATCTGCATAATGTCTACCTCAGGTTTTATTATGGCGGATTCCTGGGATCCAATATATCCGTCTTTGTGACAAATTATTTCAGCCGTTTAGGCGGGCTGATTATCTTTACCACCTTCATTATCTTATCGCTGGCCCTGGTCACGGAAATACTTATCTCTTCGTTATTTTTTAATATTTTTAACCGGATAAAGTATTTCTGGGCCTCACTTTTTAAAACAAAGAAAAGGCTAAAAGTTTTTCCCGCAGCTCCTCTTCCGCGTGTCCGGCTCGGCGGCCCGGCCGCAGAAAGAATAAAACCAGTCTCTCCGGAGGGACCGCTTATCCCCCTAAGGCCTAAAATTCAGATTAAGGCAAAGCTACCGGTCTCCGATTTTAAGGCCCCGCCCAAAGAGTTAAAAATAGGGGACTACCAGGCGCCTTCGTTGGAACTGCTGGATTCGCCGCCGCCTTTAGAAGCCAGGCAGATCAAGGAGGACCTGGAGGGCAATGCCCGGATATTGGAGGAGACACTCGGGGACTTCGGTATCTCTGTCAAGGTTACTGATATTGAACGCGGGCCGGTAATTACACGCTACGAAGTTGAGCCTGCCCCGGGGGTAAAACTGAACCGCATCGTGGCATTAAGCGACGATATCGCCCTGGCGATGAAGGCACAGTCAGTAAGGATAATCGCGCCTATTCCGGGCAAGGCCAGGGTGGGCGTGGAGGTGCCTAACATCCAGAGCAGCCTGGTTTATCTGAAAGAGGTGCTTTCTTCAAAGGCGTTTCAGGAGTTAGAGTCGCCGCTTACCCTTGCTTTAGGCAAGGATATTGCCGGGCACTCCATCGTTGCGGATTTGGATGAAATGCCCCATCTGTTAATTGCCGGCACCACCGGTTCCGGCAAGACCGTATGCCTGAATTCTTTGATCCTGGCGTTATTATTCCGCAACAGCCCCAATGATTTGAAGTTCGTGATGATCGACCCGAAGATGGTGGAATTGCGGCTTTTTAGCGAAATGCCGCATATGCTCTGTCCGGTGATTACCGATGCCAAGAAGGCATCGGTTGCGCTTAACTGGGTAGTGAACGAGATGGAAGAGCGTTATAAACTGCTGGCAAGGGCAGGGGTCAGAAATATCGAATCCTATAATGAAAAGCAGGAAAAGATCCCTTATATAATTGTGATTATCGATGAATTTGCCGATTTGATGACTGTGGTCCCCGACCAGATTGAAAACGCGATCACCCGCCTGGCGCAGCTTTCTCGCGCCGTAGGGATTCACCTGATATTGGCTACCCAGAGGCCTTCGGTAGATGTTATCACCGGCGTGATCAAGGCGAACCTTCCGGCACGCATCTCTTTTAAGGTCGCCTCCAAAGTGGATTCGCGCACCGTGCTGGATAGCAATGGCGCGGACAAATTACTGGGCCGGGGGGATAGTTTATTCATGCGGCCGGGCGAATCGAAATTAATCCGTATTCAGTGCACGCTGGTCAGCGATAAGGAGATTGAGAGGGTCATGGATTTTATCAAGAAGCAGGGGGAGCCTGTTTACGATGAGGAGATCCTCAAGGACCGCCAGAGAAGCAATGCCGCCGGCGGCGATAAGGATGAAATCTATGACGAGGCGGTAAGGATTATTATGGAGAGCAATCAGGCATCGGTATCCATTCTGCAGAGACGCCTGCGCCTGGGATACACGCGGGCAGCCCGGATTATTGACACGATGGAACAGGAGGGGCTGGTGGGTCCTTTTGAAGGGAGTAAGCCGCGCAGGATTCTGGTAGATAGGGAGGACTGGCTTAAAGAGGTAATTGCTCAAGAGGAGCATAAGGAATAATTATGGAACCGACTAAAGGCACCCGGCTTAAAAAATTACGTCTGGAAAAGGGAATTTCCCTGGAGGAGATTCAGAAGAAAACAAAAATTCATCCGAATATCTTAAGGGCGATAGAGGGGGATGCTATTACCGACCTGAGCCCCATATACCTGAAGAGTTTCTTAAAGATTTATTGTAAATTTCTCGGCGTTGATTCCCGGCATTATCTGGGTGATTATAAAGAGACGAGGGGGTTAGAAGGGGCAAGCGCTGAGCCGCTGGTTAAAGAATTCCCGCAGCGCATTCAGGAATCAAGGTCATTTTTAAAGGATGCCCGCCTTAGAATGAGGTCACTGCGGCCGAATAAAAAAATAAGCCGGGTTATCATAATCGTATTGGCGGGGGCATTTTTGTTAATGGGCCTGATTAAGGCGGGAAAGGCCATTTTTTCAAAACGCGGCAGCAGCGTGCCTCGTCCCGCAGCGGGGACTGTAACTGCCAGGCCAAAGGCAAAGGCCGCGGTTAAAAAAACCAGGCCCGTAAATGATATTTCTTCAGAAATCAGATTGGGCATCAGGGCCAAGGATAACTGCTGGATAACCCTGAAGGTGGACGGCCGCATTGTCTTTCAGAGGGTTTTGACAAAGGGGCGTTTTGAAAGCTGGAAGGCGAAAAATAAAATAGAGCTTTCTCTGGGTAATGCCGGGGCAGTTGAACTGGAGGTAAACGGCCAGCTTTTTGCAAACTTAGGCAGGAAGGGCCAGGCTTTAAAGAATATAGTGATCACCCGCCAGGGCATGGAGATCCCGCGATGAAAGACAAAGCTAAAACCAGCGTGGGCCCTTCGGCTTCGCTCAGGACCAATAATATTATTAAAAAAAACACTATTGGCATCTTGAGCCTTGGCTGTCCCAGGAACCTGGTGGATTCGGAGACTATACTGGGGCGGCTCTCCTCCAAGGGGTATAGCATCGCCGAGAACATCTCTGCGGCGGAAATCGGGATAGTGAACACCTGCGCCTTTATAGAGGAGGCAAGGCGTGAGTCCATCGACGCCATACTTGACCTGGTTGAATTAAAAAAAGAAGGCAGGTTAAAAAAGATCATAGTTTGCGGATGTCTGCCCCAGCGTTATAAAAGCAGGTTAAAAAAAGAGCTTCCTGAGGTAGACGCATTTATGGGAAAGCTTTCTTTAAACCACCAGTCCTGGCGTTTCCCCATCACCCCCCGCCACTATGCGTACCTTAAGATTTGCGAGGGCTGTATTAATCAGTGCAGTTTCTGCGTTATTCCGAAGATAAAGGGAAGGCTCTGTAGCCTGGATATGGATGCAGTAATCAGTCAGGTAAAGAAATTTAATGCTCATGAGGGTTTTAGTGAGATAAATATTATCGGCCAGGACACCAGCGGTTACGGGATGGATTTATACACCAGGCCAAAATTAAGCACGCTTCTGAAAGAGGTACTAAAAAACAGTCCCGCTATCAACTGGGTCAGGCTCTTGTATCTATATCCGGGCCGCGTTACGGACGACCTGTTGAAACTGATCAGGGATTCCTCCAGGGTATGTAGATATATAGACCTGCCCATCCAGCACATCAATGACCGTATATTGAAACTGATGAACAGGAATACTACCAGGAAAGAAATAGCCGCGCTGGTGGAGAAGATCCGCAAGTTCATCCCGGGGGTATTTTTAAGGAGCAGCGTAATAACCGGCTTTCCTTCCGAGACAGAAAAAGAGTTTAAGGAGCTGCTGGATTTTTTGCGCGAGGTAAAGTTTGAACGCCTGGGGGCATTTAGTTATTCCAGGGAGGAGGGGACAGCCGCATATGATTTTAAAGGGCATTTACCTCAGGAATTAAAAATAGAGCGGCTCAACAGGATAATGTCTATGCAGCAGAAGATTTCCCAGGAGGTCAATAACAGGTTCCTGGGCAGGGTGATAGATGTCTTAATTGACGAGCAAGAGGGCGATGCGTATCTGGGGCGCAGCGAATACGATGCCCCCGAGGTAGACGGTTCGGTCTTCGTGAGGTCAAAAAAAAGGCTGAAACCCGGCGACTTTGTAAAGGTAAAAATAACCGATACGTTAGAGTATGATCTGGCAGGGGAGGCCGTAGAATGAACCCCGCCCTTCCTAAAACAAAAGTTTTGCTAACATTGCTAAGCGGCGGGGATATTATGAATAAGAAAGGAAGGGCGGGGTGAATATTGCAAATCGTCTCACGATGCTTAGAATTGGGCTTACCTTCGTCTTTATGTTTTTTTTATTCCTTAACGGCCTCTGGGCAAAGGCAGTGAGCCTGATAATCTTTGCGGTCGCAGCGCTTTCTGACTTTCTGGACGGGATGATTGCGCACAGGCAAAATATGGTTACTGATTTCGGCAGGCTGATGGACCCGATTGCCGATAAAATCCTGGTGCTGGCGGCATTTGCCGCTTTTGTGCAGCTGCAGCTGATCGATGCCTGGATGTTTATGATTATCGTCTCCCGCGAGATATTGATTACCTCGCTGCGGCTGTTTGCGTTGAATAAAGGCAAGGTTTTATCGGCCACGCGCACCGGCAAGCACAAGACCGTCTCGCAGATGGTGGTTATCTTTACCATCCTGGGATTTGTGGTACTAAAAGAGGCAATGCTCACCTATTTTACCTGGGACCCCGACTGGGAGAAATTTTTTCGCCAGGGCATATATTTCCTGATGTTATTTACCGTCGGCCTTACTCTTTATTCGGGGCTCTCGTATCTTTGGGCCAACCGCAAGATAATTGCCCTCATCTAGCAGGCTATACGCCATTGGAACTTCCCAAAATCAGCGTCAAAATTATAAGCAGTTTCTTCGGGGCCGGATACCTTCCCTTTATCCCCGGCACTTTCGGCAGCCTGGCAGGGCTGTTTATATTCTATTTTATCGGGGATAGCCCTTTTGTTTATACGCTGTCTGTTTTTATTTTGATGGCGGCGGGATTTATGTCCTGCGCAGCTGCCGAGAGGGTATTTAAGAAAAAAGATGCCGGCTGTATCGTAATAGACGAGGTCTGCGGGATGTTGTTAAGCCTGGCGTTCTTACCTTATTATAATCTAAGGGTCCTCTTTGCGGGATTTATAGTTTTTCGTATCCTTGATTCATTGAAGCCTTATCCTGCCGGAAGGCTGCAGGGGTTAGAGGGGAGCCTCGGGGTGATGGTTGATGACATCGTCGCAGCTTTATATACCAATATCATACTTCAGGCGGCTTTGAGGCTGGCTTCTTTTTGAATTTCGTAGAGCGGGCCTTTTGGGGTAAGCGTGCTCTTAAAAAGAGTGATTTTGTTGACCGGAAACTGCGGCTTTTTGGCTTCGAAATAACCCGTCAGATTATTTAATCCTTCGATTAATTTATCCTTGTTTTGCAGGGACCTGACCCTTCCGATGGTAATGTGGGAGGAGAAGGGCCTTTCTTCCCTGGGGATGCCGATTGCCGCTAATTGTTCCTGGAGTCCTGCGGCTAATTTTTCAGATTCCCTCCCGCCCGTATCTATTCCCGCCCAGATTACCCGCGGATAATTTATCTTCGGGAATACGCCTACAGAGGCAAGGCGGATAATAAATGAAACGTTGTTTTTGGCGGCCTCTTCGATAATCTTTGAGACCTCGTCGGCTTTTTTATCGTCTATTTCGCCGAGGAACTTCAAGGTGAGGTGGATGTTGTCCGGCGCTACCCATTTGACGTCCGCGCCGCTGGATTTTAGCTCCTCCTGCAGCGTGCTCAGTGCATCCTTGATCTCTTTAGGCAGTTCTATGGCAATAAAAGCTCTCATATTTCAAATAATCACTCGGTTTTAAACTCAATCCCGGCTCTTCTCTCACTGCGGTGCTCGTCGCATTCGTCTCGACTTTTTGGGTTGGTCCCCCCATCCCCCACAGGGGGCTTCAAAGAAGAGAAGCCCTAAAAAGTCTCGCCTCATATGCGTGCTCCTGCGCGCCTTATGCTCGTTCAGAGCCGGGCTTGAGTTTCTACCGATCTCTGTATTCCCAGCCAAGCCAGTCGCTAAATAAACCTTTTCAATAATTCCAGCGCCTTGTTGGCTGCTTTCTGTCTTACGTATGTGCGGCGGCCGCGGAAGCGGAATTTTTTGCTCACTGTCTTGTCCTGGCTGGCTATGGCAATAAATACCGTTCCGGCGGGTTTTGCGGCTGTGCCGCCAGAGGGGCCGGCGATGCCGGTTACGCCTATGCCGATATCTGTGCGAGCGATTTTTCTTATCCCTCGCGCCATCCTGCAGGCGACCTCCTGCGAAACAGCGCCTTTCAGGGAGATGATTTTAGCGGGAATCTTCAGAATCGATTTTTTTGCGCAGTTGCTATAGGCGACTATGCCCAGGATAAAATAAGCGGAACTGCCGGAGATATCGGTAAGGGTTTTAGAGAGCATTCCTCCGGTGCAGGATTCAGCCACAGCAATTGTAATTGCTTTTTTTATCAGGCGGCTATGTATATGATTTATAAGGGGTTCCATAAGCTTTATTATAAACATTTTTTATTGTATTGACAAGATAAGATTTAATGGTATACTAATATCAATTAATCTTCGGGGCGGGGTGAAATTCCCCACCGGCGGTTAAGCCCGCGACCCAGCACTTATTTGTAATTAATGACGTTAATTGCCAAATAAGTGCTGGGAGATCCGGTGACATTCCGGAGCCGATGGTTGCGCACAAGCGCACACCAACCTATCCTATAGGGTTGGGTGTAAAGTCCAGAAGGGAGGAGATTAATGGTTCCTTTGCCCGAAGATATCCTTTCGGGTTTTTTAATGAGCATTTGACTTACGAATCCGCCGTAAGCGGATGAGTAAGTCAATGTGCGAATTAACCCCGCCCTTTCTAAGAAATACCAATGAAATATTAAGAAAGAGCGGGGTAAGTTCAGATAGATAATTTATGTTCGCTTCGCTCCATAAATTATGTCTTCACTTATGTTTAATACTATTCCGGAAATATTAGAAGACTTCAAAAACGGCAGAATGGTCGTGGTGGTGGATGATGAGGACCGCGAGAATGAAGGCGACCTGGTGATTGCCGCTTCTTTTGCCGGGCCGCAGGATTTAAATTTTATGGCTACCTACGGCAGGGGGCTTATCTGTGTGCCGATGGAAGAAGAGAGGCTAAAACAGCTTGCGCTGGAGCCCATGTTAAGCGGTATGAAGCCGCGCCAGGAGGACCCTTTTAAGACCGCATGGATGATTTCTGTTGATGCCGCTAAAGGCATAACCACCGGTATCTCAGCTTATGACCGCGCACGCACGATAGAGGTTCTGATTAACCCCCAGTCTAAGCCCGAGGATTTAATCCGCCCCGGGCATCTTTTTCCTTTAAGGGCCCGCAAAGGAGGAGTGTTGGTGCGCGCAGGGCATACTGAAGCTACGATTGACCTGATGAAACTGGCGGGTCTCTATCCGGCAGGGGTTATCTGTGAGATCATGAATGAGGACGGCTCGATGAGCCGCCTGCCGCAGTTACTGGAATTTTCCCGGCGTAATAACCTCAAGATCTGCACTATCGCCGCCCTTATTGAATACCGCAGGCGCTCCGAAAGGTTGATCGAAAGAATAACAGAGACCACGCTGCCTACGCAATACGGTAGTTATAAATTAATACTTTACCGGGATCTTACTAACGATAAATTACATCTTGCTTTGGTGATGGGCGAGGTCGGCAATCAACCGGTTCTTGTGCGCGTTCATTCTGAATGTTTAACCGGCGATGTATTCGGTTCTTTACGCTGTGACTGCGGCCGGCAGTTAAACAAGGCTATGGAGATTATCGGTAACGATAAAAAGGGCGTTATATTATATATGAACCAGGAGGGCAGGGGCATCGGCCTGGCAGATAAGATTCGTGCTTATTGCCTGCAGGATAAGGGCATGGATACGGTTGAAGCAAATGAGGCGTTGGGCCATGCAGCTGACCTGAGGGACTACGGGATAGGCGCGCAGATCTTAGTAGACCTGGGCGTGAAAAAAATAAGGCTGCTTACCAATAACCCCCGTAAGATAGTGGGATTAGAGGGGTACGGCCTTAGCGTTGTTGAACGTGTCCCGTTAGAAACCGAACCCAACCCGATGAATTACCGGTATCTGAAGACCAAGAAGGAGAAGCTTGGTCATAATTTAAATATAGATTAACAAGGAGGAGAAGAGATGGTAAAGACGGTAGAGGGTAACCTGATTGTAAAAGGGAAAAAGTTTGGGATAGTTGCTTCGCGTTTTAACGATTTTGTAACCAAGGAGCTGGTTTCCGGCTGTATTGATACGCTGCAGCGCCACGGTGCGGAGGAGTCTGATCTGGTTCTTGCCTGGGTCCCCGGGGCATTTGAAATTCCCCTGGCGGCGCAGAAATTTGCCAGGGCCAAGTCCTACGATGCCGTAATTTGTTTAGGGACGGTTATCCGCGGCTCGACGCCACATTTTGATTATATTGCTGCGGAGGTATCCAAGGGAGTAGCCAGGGTTTCTCAGGAGGTAGGGTTACCGGTTATTTTCGGCGTGATTACCGCTGATACAATCGAGCAGGCTGTTGAGCGTGCCGGGACAAAAGACGGCAATAAAGGCCGCGATGCAGCAATGTCTGCCATTGAGATGGTGAATTTATTGCCGAAGATTAAATAGATGCGTAAACGTACCCGCGCCAGAGAATATGCCCTGCATATCCTTTATCAGGTCGATATAACCGGCGATAAGCATGAGCTGGCCATGGAAAATTTTTGGCGTGACCGCATAGAGGAAGATATTGACCGGGAACTCAAAGACTTTACGGTGAGCCTGGTCAGAGGTGTCGCGGCAAGCCTGGAGTCAATTGACAAAAAAATAGTCCAGTATGCGACAAACTGGCAGCTGGAGCGTATGGCGGTTATTGACCGTAATATTTTGCGTATGGGTTGTTTTGAGCTTCTTTTCTGCGATGATATCCCTCCCAAGGTCTCCATTAACGAAGCGGTGGAGCTTGCCAAAAAATATTCCGGTTCGGAAGCCGGCAAGTTTGTCAACGCAATACTGGATAAAGTAAAGACAGAAAAGAATAAATAAATGAACCCCGCCCTTCCTAAAACAAAAGTTTTGCTAACATTGGCAAGCGGCGGGTATATTATAGACAGGAAAGGAAGGGCGGGGTGAAGTTCGCAGACCTGCATTTACATACCGTTTTTTCCGACGGGACATATACGCCGCAACAGCTGGTTGCCGAGAGCGCCCGGGCCGGGCTGTCTGCAATCGCAATTACCGACCATGATACGGTCGATGGGATTCCTTCGGCCGCCGCGATAGCCGAAAAAGAAAATATTGAACTCCTCCCCGGCATAGAATTAACCGTTGAATATAAGGGCAACGAGATACATCTGTTGGGTTATTTGATCGATTATGAATCTCCAAGCCTTCTGGAAAAATTAAAAATCCTCAAAGAAAACCGCATCGAGCGTATCTATAAAATAACGGATAAGTTAAAAAATATGGGCGTTGTCCTAAAGCCGGAAGCGGTATTTGCCATTGCCGGGAAGGGGACGGTGGGCAGGCTGCATATCGCCCGGGCAATGGTAAAAGAGAAGTTGGTAAATTCCATCTATGGCGCCTTTAAAATCTATATCGGCGATAAATGCCCGGCTTATGTTCTAGGTTTTAGGCTTTCGCCGCAGGAGGCAATAAAAATAATTAAAGATACAGGCGGCATACCTGTCCTGGCGCACCCATATATTATGAACAATGACGAATTAATATCCGAATTCAGCGGTTTTGGCCTTAGGGGCCTGGAGGTATATTATCCGGAACATACGCAAGGTATGGTTAATCACTATCTAGAGATAGCTAAAAAATGTAATTTACTGGTTACCGGCGGCTCGGATTACCATGGCGAACCCAAACCTAACGTTAAAATCGGTTCGGTTAAGGTAAGTTACGAATTGGTAGAAAAATTAAAGCAGGCGAAAATTTAAATGCAGAAAACCCACGAATATTTTATGCAGCTGGCCCTGCGGCTTGCCCTTAAGGCAAGGGGGAGGACCTCACCCAACCCGCTGGTCGGGGCGCTGGTGGTAAAAAAGGGGCAGATACTCGGCAGGGGGTATCATAAGATGGCAGGGGCAGCGCACGCAGAGATAGTTGCCCTGGATGAGGCGATGGATAAGTCCAAAGGCGCAACGCTTTATATAACCCTTGAACCCTGCACGCATTTCGGCCGTACCCCGCCCTGCGTGGATAGAATCATAAAGAGCGGCATTAGAGAGGTTGTCATCGGAATGGTTGACCCTAATCCGCTGAATAAAGGCAGGGGCATTGAGATACTAAAAAGCCACCGCATAAAGGTTAAAGTCGGGATCCTGGAGGAAAAGTTAGAAAAGATAAACGAATTCTTTATTAAATATATTTCTAAAAAAATGCCCTTTGTTACCGTCAAAGCCGCCCAATCGCTTGACGGTAAGATTGCCACTAGACACGGGGACTCCAAATGGATCACTTCCGATAAATCGCGCGCCTTTGCGCACGGCTTACGCCGTGATTATGATGCGGTGATGGTCGGCGTTAATACGGTGCTGGTGGATAATCCCCGGCTGGATGCCTGGTTTTCCAAGAAGCAGCCGGTCAAGGTTATAGTGGACAGCCAGTTAAGCGTTCCGCAGGATGCAAATATATTTACCGCAAAGAGAGAGGTAATCATTATTACGCTTGCCTCTAAGGCAGGGCAGGAAACGGACAACAGAAGGATCCTGCAGGAGAAGGCAAAGATTTTTGAGGTAAAGGAAAAGGCAGGCCAGGTAAACCTCAGGGATGCGCTGAAGAAGCTGGCACGCTTAAATATAACCAGCGTTCTGGTCGAGGGCGGCGGCACGCTCGCGGGTTCATTATTCGATGAGGGCCTGGTCGATAAGGTATTATTTTTTATCAGCCCCAAAATCATCGGGGGCAAAGATGCCATAAGTTCAGTGATGGGGCAGGGTATTTCGCGCATAGACAGGGCGATCAAGATAAAAGATGTCAGATTCAGGCGCCTGGGAGAAGATTTCTTAGTGGAGGGGTATATAAAATAATATATGTTTTCCGGAATAATAGAAGAATTAGGCAGGGTAAAAAGTATCGTCCGGCGCGGCAACAATACCCTGCTTGAAATCAGTATGAATACGGTCTCGCAGGATACCGCTGTAAGCGAGAGCATCTCTGTGAACGGCGCCTGCCTGACGGTGATAGAAAAGAAAGATGGTTCCCTGTTTTTTGAGGTAATGCCGGAGACCTTAAGATTGAGCAATTTAGGCTGTCTTAAGGCAGGCGATCAGGTTAATTTAGAGCGCAGTTTAAAGGTAGGCGACAGGATATCCGGGCATTTTGTCACCGGGCACGTTGATTGCTTGGGGCTTATCCGCAAGAAAAGCCTGGTCAATAACAATCTTTGCTTTGAAATTGCCGTTCCACCGGAATTCTTGAAACACTGTCTTTCTAAGGGCTCTATCGCGGTTGACGGGATAAGCCTGACTATCGCCAATGCAAGAGCCGGTGCTGTCAGCGTCTACATTATCCCTCATACTCTTAAAAATACCACTCTCGGTTTCAAAGGCCCTTCCGATAAGGTTAATATCGAATTCGACATTCTCGCCAAAAGACGCTGATTCACTCCATGACGTTTTGCGTCTGTCAAGGCTCGTGTTTCTCGGGAACGCTCGCATTTCCCCGGCGTGGAAATGCTTCGCTCGGGTCGGCTGCGTCGCTCTCCCGCAGCCGGGCGGTGGATAAATCCGTTTTTTTTAATTTTGGAGCCGGCTGCGAGAACCATGCCCGCTCCTTGCCTCTACGTCCCTCGAAATCCCGAGCCTTGCCAGCCGCAAAAGAGCCAGGCTTTTGATATATCCTGCGGAGGGTTTGTGAGCGCGCATTAAAAAATTTTCGGCATCGCGACTTTACGCCA
>JADHYK010000027.1 GCA_016782485.1 Candidatus Omnitrophota bacterium | reverse complement strand
AGCCTGCCGTTAATGTTCTCAGTAAGGTTACATCTCCAGGTAGTAAGCATATACCCGCCCCACTCCTTCTTCTTGCCGGGGACTATCTGGACATGCATCAAAGGGTCCTTAAGGCTATGGTTGTATCGGGGTATATACATAAGGGGAATATCGCCTATATAGAAGGTATCGCCTTTTGTCTGTATTTTATCTCCGGGAAAATAATCGACCTTTTTGACCCCTATACGATAATGCGGATGATCGAAACTGCAGGTACCCAGAGACCCGTTTTTGATAATGAATCCATCGGGGCCGGGTTTATCTATCTTATCCGCCGTACCGAAATAAGGATTGGACCTGAACTGCGCATCAATAATCGTCCCTGCCTTAGTTTCAAAATTATAGGTTATCTTGGTGCCCTCTTTAACGCCCTGATTGTCTTCCAGCCGGGCATTGCCCTCTGCCTCTGCATTCTTGGTTTCGGTATTTATAACCATCTTCTGGCAGGTCAGCTTTGAGCCCTTGTAATCCACCTCGACATTCCCCGTAGCAATAACATCCTTTGTAGTGGCAGAATATTCGATTTTGTCGGCATTGACTATTATCGGCTGCTTAACCTCGGCTTCGGCTTCGGTTTCGGTTTCGACTGCGGATATGGACTTGACTTTTTCCGCGGCCAAAGGCTCCCTTCTAATAAGATTGGTATTTGAGGCAATAGCCGCTTCGGTTTCCTTGCGGGCTTCGGCAATATTTTCATCCTCTGCCTCCAAAGCAAAATCGGAGCTCTCCTTGACTTTGCCCTCCCGGGCATACGATAAACCCGTATAAAATATTGCGAAAAAAATGCAGATTATGACAGGAAGATTAAAAAGAGACAGTTTATAGTTTTTATCCACCATGCGCCACTGCCTCCCTGACCAATATTGCCCCGCCGATTAATCCGGCATCATTCCCTAATTTTGCCCTGAATACCTTTACATGCCGGGCGTGTACCTTCATCGCGCGCCTGCGTATCGTCTCTTTTACCTCATTGAATAATATACTGCCGGCATTAGCAACGCCTCCGCCGATTATGATTGCATCCAGGTTAAGCAGATTAACCGCAGAGGTTAACGCTATTCCCAGGCGCTCTGCGGCCTCAAGCCAGATCCTGCAGGCCTTTAGGTTTTTTCTCCTGGCTAATAAGCTTAGTTCCTCCAAACAGATACGCCGCCTGAATACGCTGCGTGCTCTCTGTAAAATCCTTTCATTTCCAATGTATGCCTCAAGACAGGCAATGCCCCCACAATTACAACGCGGGCCATTTTCATTTATAGGGACGTGCCCTATTTCGCCTGCGGCGTTATCCGCCCCCCGGTAAAATTTTCCTCCGATTATAATACCTCCGCCAACACCCGTACCCAAAGTCAGGCAGAGGGAATTCTGGAAACCCCTTGCCGCTCCAAGGGTTAGTTCGGCAATAGTCATCAGGTTTACGTCGTTATCAAGATATACCGGTAAGCCTAGCTTCTTCTTCAATATAGCGGCGAGCTTAACTTCCTTCCAGCCGGGGATATTGGGCAGGAAATGGACTATCCCCTTGCCGGCATCAACCGGCCCGGGCAGGCCTATCCCCAGGCCGAGGAGATCTCTCTTTTGTAGCCCGGCTTCATCAATGATAGCTTTGGCGCAGGCAGTAATTGCCGCAATCAGGCCGTCTTTGCTGCAGGACTGCTTCGTTTTTAGAATTACTTTCTTCTTAATTGCGTATCTTAAATCTAAAACAGCGGCCTTCAAATTCGTGCCGCCTACGTCAATAGCCAGGATAAATTTTCTGCTCATTAACCTTGTATTTTATATTAGAAATTACCTGATTGCAAACCCCCTAAAGAAATATTATTCTCAATAGATTATCACAAAATCTATAACGGGGCAAGCAATAATGTTACTGCTGAAAGGGGAAAGAGAAATGTTGCGGCGGGTTTAAAATCTATACGATTGCCTCTTCGCTCTCTTTGTCGAAAAAATGCACCTTGCTCATATCAAAGACCATGTCCATCTCCTGATTGACCTTCGGCCGGTCGTGGGCGCCTACACGCGCAATAAAGGTATGAATTCCGGTGTTAAGATATAGGTAAACCTCCGAACCCATCGGTTCGTATACTTCGCATTTTACCCTCACGATATTTTCCGGGGGGGCAACGGAGACAAAGAGTTTATCGTAGATATCTTCGGAGCGTATGCCGAAGGTTACCTCTTTGCCGGCATAAGGCTCCAGTTTCGGATACATCTCTTCGACTAACTGCACGCGGATTTTTCCTTCTTCGAAATATATCCGCCTCTCTTTTTTAGCAATCTTTCCGCGCATGAAATTCATCGGAGGAGAGCCGATAAAACCGGCGACAAATTTATTCCGGGGATGGTCATAGGTAGTTATAGGGTCACTCACCTGGTGCAGGATGCCGTCTTTCATTACCGCTATCCTGTCGCCCATGGTCATTGCCTCGACCTGGTCATGGGTAACATAGATAATTGTCGTCTGAAGCTTTAAGTGCAGCTTGTGAATCTCGGTGCGCATCTGCACCCTCATCTTGGCGTCAAGGTTGCTTAAGGGCTCATCAAATAAAAATACCATCGGTTTCCTTACGATCGCCCTGCCCACTGCTACGCGCTGGCGTTCCCCGCCGGATAGCTGCTTGGGCTTGCGGTCCAGAAGCCGCCTAATGCCCAGTATATCAGCAGCTTCGTTTACGCGCTGGATAATTTCCGGTTTATGGATGCGCCGCAGCCGCAGGCCAAAAGCCATATTTTCAAATACCGTCATATGCGGATAGAGGGCATAATTCTGAAAAACCATGGCAATGTCCCGGTCTTTTGCCGGTACATCGTTAACTTTTTTATTACCGATATAAATATCGCCTTCGCTTATCTCCTCTAAGCCCGCGACCATCCTTAAAGTGGTGGATTTCCCGCAACCCGAAGGCCCAACCAGGACCATAAACTCCTTATTCTCCACCCCCAGGCTGACCCTATCGACTGCCCTGACATTGCCCGGGAAGATTTTTGATACTTCTCTTAGGCTTACCTGTGCCATGCTGCCTCGCTTTCACCCGTCATAAATAAATTTGATATTGAGATATTATATCCTGTTAACTTAAATAGTCAAGTAATTGACTTAAGGTATTCTTCATCTCCTTACGGTGCACAATCATATCTATCAGGCCGTGTTCCAATAGAAATTCCGAACGCTGAAAACCCGGAGGCAATTTCTGCCTGATCGTCTGCTCTATTACGCGCGGCCCGGTAAAACCGATTAATGCCTTAGGCTCTGCGATAATCACATCCCCTACGCCGGCAAAGGAAGCCATTACCCCTGCCATGGTGGGGTTGGTTAATACCGAAATAAAAGGGACTCCTGTCTTATGCTGATAAGCCAGTGCCGCGCAGGTCTTGGCCATCTGCATCAGGCTGAACATCCCTTCATACATCCTTGCCCCTCCGCCTGAACCGGAGACTATAATCAAAGGGATCCTGTTTTTAGTTGCCGCTTCAATTGCGCGCGTTATCTTCTCCCCCACTACCGACCCCATAGAACCCATAATGAAGCGCGAATCCGTCACCGCGATAATCACCTCTTTATCATTCAGCGCCCCTATACCGGACACTACCGCATCCTTCAGGCCGGTTAATTTCTGGTCAGTGCTTAACTTTTCCAGATAGGTCTTGGGCCCCTTAAACTCCAGAGGGTCACAGGAAACCATATCCGGGTCGTATTCCGCAAAAGTGTCTTTGTCCAAAAGCATACCGATGCGTTCATACGCGCCCAGGACAAAGTGGTAGTTGCATTTCGGGCAGACCTTAAAGTTCTCCTCCAGGGCCTTATTATACAGCGCTTCGGAACATCCCTCGCACTTAGTCCAGAGCCCGTCGGGCATCTCCTTCTTTTTCAACCTTACGATAGTATATTTGGGCTTTCCGAATAAAGCCATTTTTTTACTCCAGCTTATTGATTAATAATCCTGAAAGGGCCTTGGGATAAAAATAGGTTGATTTCGCAGGCATCCTCTCTCCGGCTAAAGATACCGCGATAATCTCCTGAATTTTTACCGGGTTCAGGAAAAAAGCGATGGAAGAAGGATCGTTGTCTGCTTTTTCGATAAGCTCCTCTCGGGAGGGATTAAATTCTAAATTCTCCTTGCCTTCTGAATCCATCCCCAATACCTTCTTTAAAATTATCTGGTTTAAAATCGATATATCCAGCGACCTAACTTCTCTGGGCTGATCAGGGATCAAGGTATCCAGGATTTTAACATTTTTTAAGCGCAAAAGGCGGAATTTCTTCTGCCCGTACATACCCAATACATGCTGCTGGCAGCCGCCTTTTTCCATCAGGAAGAAGAAACGTTCTCTCTCCTTAACTTCCTCCTCGTCAAAATACTCCCTCAGTTTAACCATAAAATTATCATAATCAAAATTCGTATCTTGCTTAAGCAGCCGGTTTATGGGAAATATTGAAAGCCCGCGGGGGTCAGTATTGGTAAAGTAGGCCATAATGTAATTAAAGCTTTTATTATCCTGCGCGGCGCTACCTTTGCCTTGCTTCATCTGGTCTCTATAGGCGCAGGCAACTTCATAACGGTGATGGCCGTCTGCGATAAAGATATCTTCTTCCTTAAGCTTTTCCTGCAGGTTCTCCAGCAGTTGCGGCGAGTCGATCCTCCAGAGCTGATGGATATTCTGCTCCTCGTCAATGAGCCTGATAAAAGGCTCTTTTTCTTTTAGCTGACGATCATAAGTATAAGGGATGATGCGTTTCTTATCCAGAAAAACAACAAAAATAGGGCTCAAGGTTGCCCGCACCTGCCTTAATAACTTCAATCTGTCCTCTTTCGGCGCAGGCCTGGTATGTTCATGCCGCAAGACCCGGGAATTCTTATCCTCCAGGCGTAAAAGGGCGATAAAGCCCAGGCGGGTTTTTGTCTGGCCCTTAATTTTGTACTGCAGGCTATAAAAATATATTGCCGGCGCCTTATCCTGAATGAAAACCCCGTCCTCAAACCATTTCCTAAAGCAATCTCCTGCGGCGTTATATTTATCCTCGCCCGCAATATCTTTGCGTAAGATTAAACGGACAAAATTATAGGGGCTTAATTCGTAGTAACGCTGCTGCATAGCAGCTGAAATTACATCGTACGGAGGGCATACCACTGCGGACAGATCTTTAATTCTATCTTTATTATAAATAACGCCCCGGAAGGGTTTTATTTCAGCCATAAATGCTTAACCTGCCTGCGGGCAACCCTTGCAGCCTTCATTGGCCTTAGGGCATTCCGGTTTGCTGGTCTTAACGGTATCAGTTGCGGATTTTTTTCGGTAATCGGTAGCATAGAAACCCGAACCTTTAAAGATAAACCCTGCGCCACTGCTAATCAGGCGCTTGATTTTACCGCCGCACTTGGGGCATTTATCCAGATAAGTATCAGTTATCTTCTGGAAGGCCTCAAAATTATGGCCGCATTGCGTGCATTCGTAATCGTATGTAGGCATTACTTCCTCGCTTTATCTAAACGTCTTTCTTATCTTATCCGTTAAGCTTTCCTTTTGCGGTTCTTCCCCTGATAATCGCGCAAATTCTTCAATCAATCCCCTCTGTTGCGAAGTCAAATTTTTAGGAATCTGCACGTTAACTCTGACTAATTCGTCCCCCGTGGCCCTGCTGTGCACGTCGGGAATCCCCTTTTCTTTTAAACGGAATACCCTGCCGCTCTGCGTGCCGGCGGGAACCTTCATTTTAACATGCCCATTGAGGGTGGGAACGTCAACCTCTGCGCCGAGTATCGCCCTGGTTAAACTGATATCTATCTCGGTCAGTAAGTCGTTATCCTGCCTTTGGAAATTGGGGTCGGGCTTTACCTCTATTACCACATATAAATCGCCTTTGCCGCCGGTCCCGGCTTCGCCTTCTCCGCGTACCCGTAACTGTGAACCCGTATCCACGCCGGCCGGGATTTTAACTTTTATCTTATGGGTGCTCTTGACCCTGCCCTCTCCGCGGCATTGAGGGCAGAGAGCCTGAATCATCTGGCCTTCTCCGCGGCAGCGCGGACAGGTCTGGGCCATCTGAAAAAAACCGCTCGATGTTACGATACGGCCTGAACCACGGCATTGAGGACAGTTGATTTTTTTACTGCCGGGCTTGGCACCTGTCCCGGAACAAACAGAGCAGATATCATAACGCGGCAGGACAATCGTCTTTTCAACGCCCGTTGAAGATTCTTTAAGAGTTATCTGTGTAGCCACCTGCAGGTCATGCCCCCTGCGTGCGCCTGAACGCCTGCCTCTGCTGCGGCCGCCGAAAATATCAAAGCCCAAGTCGCTGAATATCTCTTCAAAAAGGCCTCCGCCGAGACCGAAATCCGACATCCCATCAAAGACGCTGCTAAAGTCCGCGCCCTTGAATATGTCTTCATAAGCGTACTTCTGGTCTATCCCGGAGTGGCCGTATTGGTCGTATAGGGCGCGTTTATTGGAATCGGATAACACCGCATAGGCCTCGGATATCTCCTTGAATCTCTCTTCGGCCTCTTTTTTCTGCTCATGAGGCACCCGGTCCGGATGATTCTTCAGCGCGGCCTCACGATAAGCCTTGCGGATTTCATCAAGGCTGGCGTTTTTCTTTATCGCCAGTATTTCGTAGTAATCGCGTTTAGTTGACATTTATTATTTCTTATCGTCTTCCTCTTTAAAGTCCGCATCAATGATATCTTCGTCTTTTTTTCCTCCGGGGGCGGATCCGCCTTCGGCGGACTTTTCTTCAGGTTCTTTTGGCTGTTCCCAGCTTGAGCCGCCCTGGGCCTGGCCCGGCTGTTGTTTGGCAGCGCTCTGCTTATAAACCTCTTCGGCCAGTTTATGCGAAGCCCTGGTCAACTCCTCCGTACCCTTTTTGACCCTCTCTATATTTTTATCTTTTATCGCCGTCTTTAAATCGTTCGACTTGGCTTCGATATCAGCGCGTTCACTCTGGCTGACCTTATCGCCAAAATCTTTTAAAGACTTTTCAGTGGCATAAACCAGAGTATCCGCCTGGTTGATAACCTCCACCTCTTCTTTGCGCTTGGTATCTTCTGCGGCGAATTTTTCCGCATCCTTAACCATCTTTTCAATCTCTTCCTTTGATAGTTTTTTGGGTGCGCTTATACGGATGGACTGCTCCTTGCCGGTCCCTAAATCCTTGGCGAAAACATGGACGATGCCGTTGGCATCAATGTCAAAAGAAACCTCAACCTGCGGCACGCCGCGGGGTGCAGGCGGAATACCCACCAGGTCAAACCGGCCTAATTCCACGTTGTCATTGGCCATCGGACGCTCCCCCTGCAGGACCCGGATAGTCACCGCAGTCTGATTATCCGCTGCCGTTGAAAAAATCTGGCTCTTTCTGGTCGGTATCGTAGTATTCCTCTCAATTAACTTGGTACAGACTCCCCCTAATGTCTCAATACCTAAAGAGAGCGGAGTGACGTCAAGCAGAAGGACGTCTTTGACGTCGCCCTTTATAATCGCCGCCTGGATTGCCGCACCCAGCGCAACGCACTCCATCGGGTCTATGCCGCGCTCTATCTTCTTGCCAAAATAATCTTCCACGAATTTCTGGACGGCGGGCATCCTGGTGGGGCCGCCGACCATAATAATCTTGTCAACGCCCTTGTCCGTAAAAGAAATTCCCTCCTTAGTGAATGCGCCTTTTGCGTCTTTGAGCGCCTGCTCTAAAGGTGCGCGGCATTTTTCTATAATCGGGCTTACCAGCTCTTCAAGTTTTGCGCGGTTAATCGACATAGTAAGGTGCTTGGGCCCGGTGGCATCCGCGGTAATAAAGGGCAGGTTTATATCGGTGGTCAGGGTGCTGGAAAGCTCAACCTTTGCCTTTTCTGCTGCCTCGCGCAGCCGCTGCATTGCCATTTTATCGTTTTTCAGGTCAATCCCGGTTTCGCGCTTGAATTGGCCGGCGATATAATCAATCAAGGTGTTATCCATATCCGTGCCGCCCAGATGCGTATCGCCGCTGGTGGCCATAACCTTAAACCCGCCTTCCTTCCACATCTCCATAATCGTAACGTCAAGCGTGCCCCCGCCGAAATCAAAGACCATAATCTTAAGCTCTTTACCGGCCTTCTCAAGGCCGTAGGCAAGGCAGGCAGCAGTCGGTTCATTGATAATACGCAGGACCTTTAATCCGGCAATCTCGCCCGCGTCTTTTGTGGCCGTGCGTTGATTGTCGTCAAAATAGGCCGGACAGGTAATCACTACCTCTTCGACTTTATCTCCCAGATAACTTTCGGCATCCTGTTTTATCTTCTGCAGGATAAAGGCGGAAATCTGCTGAGGCGTATAATCCTTGCCGTATGCCTTGAACTTAAAATCCGTTCCCATTTGACGTTTGGCCGCCTGAATCGTCCCTTCGGGATTTATGGCTGCCTGGCGCCTTGCCGGCTCTCCTACCAGACGCTGCCCTTCTTTGCTAAAAGCTACATATGATGGGAAGGCCTTGCCGGAAGAAACCCCTGCCCCTTCTGCCGACGGTATAATCACCGGCCTGCCCCCCTCCATTACCGCTGCTGCTGAATTGGAAGTCCCTAAATCAATACCGATAACTTTAGCCATCTTAAACCTCCTTCGTCGATTTTAGTCCATAACCTATGGACTTTTTTTTGAAACTTTAACTTTTGCCGTTCTAATCACCCGATCATTTAATAAGTAACCCTTTTGCAGCTCTTCTATTACGGTATTTTCCGGATTATCTTTATCCTCCGCCTGCATCAGCGCCTCGTGTAAATGCGGGTCAAATAATTTCCCCCTTGCCTCAATAGGCCTGACTCCGCTTTCCTTTAACATCTCATACAGGTGGGCAAGTATCATCTCAACGCCTTTTAAGAACGCGGGCAAATCCTGATGTTTTGTCTCCGCCAGGTTAACCGCCCGCTCCAGATCATCAAGGATATTTAATAACTCCAGGATCAGGCCCTCGTTGGCAAATTTAATAAAATCCTCTTTTTCCCTCTGCAGGCGCTTGCGCATATTCTCAAAATCCGCCTGAAGGCGAAGTAATTTATCCTGATAGTCCCTGGCTTGCCGGGCTTCTTCTTTTAACTTCAGGTATTCGGCCTCCTGCAGGGTAATGGTCTTTTGTTCCGCTGGATTATTATTTTTATTTTCGGCCATCGCTATTTTATCTTTTAAATTTTATCCAGAATTTCGCTAAGGACACATGATATATATTCTACGGCGGGGATAATTCTTCTGTATTCCATGCGTACCGGCCCTAACACCGCCAACCTTCCGGAAAACCTCTTTTTGCGGCGGTAACTGGAAACTACCAATGAACAGTTTGCCATTTCGGGCAGCCCCAATTCGCTCCCGATATAAACTCTGACCTCATCGGTAAAATCGCGGTTGATAATATCCAGAAGACGCTGTTTCTCTTCGATCATCCTGACCAATAAACGTATCCTGCCTGAATCCCGGAATTCAGGCTGTTCCAGAATCCGGCTCAAGCCCCTATAAAAAAACTTATCCTGCCACTCCAGAAAAGAAACGATACCGGCATAATGAGTAATCGTAGAGATAACCTCCGTAGTCCTCTCCAGGGCTTCTTCCAATTGCCTTATTTCTTTTTTATATTCCCTTACGATATCCTGCTTCTGTTCGTCCAGAAGCTGCATCTCCTGGATAAGATAATCCACATAATAGCGGTATCCCTTCTGCGTGGGGACCCTGCCTCCGGAAGTATAAGGGTGGGTAAGCAGGCCTCCCTCTTCAAGCTCGGCAAAGATATTCCTTATTGTGGCTGAACTTAAATCAAATTCAGAGGCGATCTCCTCAGAGGCGACGGGCGTTGCCTCATGGATATGCCTGTTTATCGTAGCGCTCAGTACGGCGTTTTTTCTTTTTTCGAAGTCGACTGTCCTAACCATAATAAGTGGCCCTCTGATAGATCCTTGACATCTTTGATGTCAAGAACAAATTCAGCCATAAGCTTACGCCCACTACCCTTGCGTAAGCTTAGGCTTCATTTGATTAGCACTCTCACCCTAAGAATGCTAAAAGGTAATTTTAGCATAAATTTTTCTTTTGTCAACTCCCTTTCTTTATTATTAGATATTCGAATTAACTATCTTTATCTCTTTGTTGTGTAGTAACTTATGATGAAGGACCTTCGGCAGGTTAAGATGGATTCTGATGCCCTCATGAAGATAGTCTATCTTTTTGATCTTTCCCTCCCGGTAAAATAAATCCACCAAATCCATGCGGGAGTGCGGGATGATAACCTTAAGCTCCAGCATCCTGCCGGAAAAATTATTCTCTATTTCTTTAAACAAACTCTCAAAATTTTCCCTTAATTTTGCGGAGATTGCTACCGCCCCGGGAAAATCTTTTTTTAACTGGTCTATAGGCCCTTTATCGTGCAAGAGGTCAATTTTATTTAAGGCGGTAATCACGGGCTTTTCGCCGGCATTCAACTGCTTGAGAACCTCAAGGACAGCCTGGTAGTGTTCGTAAATACGCGGATGGGCAATGTCTAAAACATGAATCAATAAGTCCGCCTCTACTACTTCTTCCAGCGTGGCCTTAAATGCCTCAATTAAGTGATGCGGCAGGTTGTGTAAAAAACCTACTGTATCGGAGATGACGATATTTTCTCCGTTGGGCAGCTGCAGGCTTTTATATAACGGGTCCAGGGTGGTAAAAAGCCCCCCAGAGACCACCTGCCCGGCATTGGTGAGGGCATTCAGAAGCGTAGATTTGCCCGCATTAGTATAACCGACTAAGACGACGGTAGGCAAAGCATTTTCTTTGCGCCTTTTCCTAATCGTCTGGCGGTGCAGCGTAAGGGCGCTTAAATCCTTTTTTAACTTGTCGATTCTTTTTCTGATACGCCTGCGGTCAACCTCAAGCCGTGTCTCGCCGGGCCCGCTTGTGCCGATACCGCCCCCCTGCCTGGAGAGCACTATACCCTTACCTACCAGGCGGGGCAGGAGATACTGCAGTTGCGCCAGCTCCACCTGCATCTTTCCCTCTAAGCTCTTGGCATGCCTGGCAAATATGTCCAGAATCAACTGCGTGCGGTCTACGGTCTTTTTACCGATAACCTCCTCCAGATTCCTCTGCTGCGTCCCGGATAAATCATGGCTGAAGATCAGGGTATCGGCCTGCAGCTCCCCTGCCAGTAAGGCCAGCTCCCGCGCCTTGCCGGAGCCGATAAGAAAATTGGGCGTAGGCTTATGACAGACACAGGTAATATTATCCAATGCCTCTACCCGGCAGGTGCGGACTAATTCCTCCAACTCGTAAGCAATATCCTCCAGCCGCCAGTTGCCTTTCTCTGAATTTAACGCAATTGTAACCAGTAACGCCTTTTCCATATCAGCACCAGGTGCAAACCCAATCGGGCACCTGTCCCCATTTTGAACGAATCTCTTTTATTATCCTCTGCGCTATTGCCCCGGGAGTTTCTTTTCCGCTAACTTCAATCCATGATAAACGCCTCTCCTTCCTGAACCAGGTCAGCTGGCGTTTGGCGTATTGGCGCGTATTGCGCTTAATCAGCTCCTTTGCCTTCTCTAAATCGTACAATCCGGCAAAGTAACCCTTAAGCTCCTTTATGCCGATAGCGCAGGAGGCGGTTTTGCTTAACCTGCACCGGAGAAGCCTTTTTACCTCGGATGCCAGGCCTTTTTTGAACATCTTCTCCACCCGCCCTTCAATTCTTTCGTATAGTTTATCACGCCGCAGGTTAAGACAGAAGGCTTTTATCTGGTATTGACCGGCTAATCCGCTCCTCTCTCTCTGCAGGCAGGAGATAGGCCTGCCCGTAGTTTGGAAGACCTCCAGGGCCCTTATAATACGCCGGGCATCGTTAGAGTAAATCCTGGCCGCTGCCGCGGGGTCAACTCTTTTTAGTCTTTTATATAAATGGCCGCTGCCGGAATTTTTAAGTTCTTTATAAAGCCTGCGGCGTATATTGTTATTGCGGGAATTTTGCTTAAATATACCGTCGATAAGCACGGACATATAAAGCCCTGTGCCTCCGACAAAAAGCGGGGTTTTACCCTTTTTTATTAATCCCCGTATCTTTTTAACTGCCTCTTGCCTGTATCTGGCTACATTATATTCCTGCGCAGGGCCGACTATATCCAGCAGGTGATGCTTTATCTTTTTCCTCAAAAGTTTCGCAGGCTTGGAAGTTATAATATCCATGCCCTTATAAATCTGCATAGAATCGCAGGAGATGATCTCTGCATTCAATTCTTTAGCAAGCTCTATGCCGACCTCGGTCTTGCCTGCGGCGGTAGGGCCGACGAGGAAGAGGATTGTTTCTTTATTCTTTTTTGGGGAATGGCAGGGGCGCATACGGCTATCTTCTGGAGTAAGTTATGTTCGCCGGGTAACCCTCCCGAAAAAGCTTCTTTTGTAAATCAACTGCTTCCTGGCGCAAAGCCGGCCTGCCGACCCTCACCCGGTAAGAAACTTTCCCCTGCAGGGGCAACTCTTCAACGTAAGCAGGATAGCCTTTTTGAATTAACTCCTGCATCAGGCATTGGGCATTTTCAGCATTTGAAAAAGCCCCTACCTGGACAGTATAATACAATTCTTTACTGCCGCCTAAGTCTTTCTCAATTGTCGTTTCGATATTGAAAGGGTACTCCTGATTGAGCTTCTCCAGATATTGCTTCGCCTCCTCTGTCCTGCCTAATTTAGCCGCTGAAAGGCTGATTCTGTAAAAAACCTGCGGCTTAAATTTACTCCCGCGATGGTGCCTTAAGAACTCTTTATAAAAACCCCCTGCCTTATCGTATTCTCCCATCAAAAAATAAGCATCGCCCAGGCCGACCTCCGCCTCTTCGGTAAAAGTACTACTTTTGAATTCCTTGAGGATTATTTCAAAAATATCCGAAGCCCGCAGGTAATTGCCGTCTTTTAAATAACTGACGGCGAGAAGACAATATAATTCATCCAGGTCAGGGGAATAGTCGCAGCCTTCCATAATCTTCTCCCCTTCGGTTGCGGCAGACTTATAATCCCCCCTCAAAAGATGGACTTTTATAACATCCAGGTTTGGGGGATAGGCAGCGGCAGGAAACCCAACCCACAGGAAAGCCGATAGCAAAGAGATCCAAAACAGCAAATTCAATTTTAATTTTCGGTATGGCATTTTATTTATAGCGGAACTTTCTTTGATATCTTTTTCTGCAATTGCAGGATAAGAGCATGCCTTCTTTCTTTCTCCTGCCGCGGCACATCATCGGCAAGGCCTCCAGCCGCGGTATGCGGACGCACTGAATATTTGAAGATAAAGGCGGCGTCAAACCCGATACCCTCCGCCAGATTGTAAGTATCGCGGAAGTCCTTATCGGTTTCCGTAGGGAAGCCGACGATTATGTCGGTAGTCAATATGCCGCCTTTTATAATTTTACGATAATTATCCGCTAAATCCAGATAAAAATCTTTTGAATAGCCGCGGTTCATCAATCCTAAAATCCTGTCAGAGCCGGACTGCACGGGAAGGTGCAGGTGTTTTTTAAGTTTATGCGAGTGCGCCATCGCCTTGAATAAATCTATGGTTGTATCCTTAGGATGTGACGTAATAAAACTGAATTCCTTTAATCCTTTGACCAGCTCAATCAGCCTGATAAGTTCAACCAGCCTGACCTTGCCATCTTCATAGGCATTTACATTCTGTCCTAAGAGAGTAACGCTGGTTATACCCTGAGCGACCGCCTCTTCTATCTCTTTTAAAATATCTTTATACTTGCGGTTCCGTAGCGGCCCTCTGACATAAGGCACTACGCAATAAGAGCAGAAATTAGAACAGCCTTCTGAGATAACCACGTAGGCGCGGGCTTTATCCTCATGAAAACCTGTGTGGTAAATTTCTTCCGGCCGTATACCGCCGTCTGTCTCCCAGATCTTACGCAAAAAAAGTGGACTGTCCCCGGACGGGGACTGTCCACTTTTTTCTTTGGTCAAATCTTTGATAATTTGTGGTATTTTATGAATATCCTGCGGCCCGGCTGCAAAATCAACCCGAGGCGCCCTTTCAAAAACCTTTTCTTTATAACTCTGCGCCATACACCCAATCACCCCTATTATTTTCTTTCTGGGGTGATTGGTCCTGAGCGAACGCGAAGGACCTTCGTTCTTATACCTCCCTATTTCCGACCAGACCTTATCTTCGGCGTGCTGGCGCACGGAACAGGTATTAAAGATTACGATATCCGCCTCATCCGGATTAGTTGTCAGTTGATAGTTTTCGGCTTGCAACAAACCGCAAATAACTTCGGAGTCTCTCATATTCATCTGGCAGCCGAAGGTCCGGATGTAGATTTTTTTGGGCAAATTTTTGTCCCTCGACTTCCCTGGGGACTCCCAGAGGTCGTAAGCTTTTGATTCTTTTGACATTGCGATTTTCTTTCCGTTTCTGAAAATAAAAAATTAAAGGGGGCAAAAAGAGAAAAAGAAATTCTTTTTTGGGGCAAACGGCCGCCAAGGCATGAGGCGATTTTGATGTTTTTAAAAAGCAACCAGGCGAGTTCTTTTTTATCAGCAAAGTTCAGTTTTTCTTTGCTGTCATCGTAACCGTCAAGGAAGTCTTTTACTCTGTTTATATAGCCCTCTGAGCGTTCTCTTTCAATTTCTCTAACTTCATATCCTGCAAGGAGTTTCTTCAAAGATTCTTCTTCGATTCTAAGGCTTGAATTTTTCTCACGATATACGTCTTCGCTAAGCAAATTTTCCAGATAAGCGTCTGTAAGTTTAGATTGTTTTTCTTGGTTAATTTTTAGCTTATTTTTTAGCTGATCCTTGTCATTGCGAGCCCATTCGTCATTGCGAGGCACCGAAGGTGCCGAAGCAATCTCAGTCCCTGTCGTCCATCGGCACTGTTTCAAGCGCTCATTTTGGACTAATTGCGCAACTACCTTTGTAACTTCCGGCTCAATATCTTCTGCCTTCACCGATCTATTCGTACACCTAATATGATTG
>JADHYK010000026.1 GCA_016782485.1 Candidatus Omnitrophota bacterium | reverse complement strand
CCGTCGGAAGTAACGGCCAGGATTCAGGAGGCACATATTACCATAGGGCATATTTTATGCGAACTGATAGAGCAGGAGCTTTGTTCCGAGACAAAATAAAAAAGCCCGCGGCCCTAAAGAAAATTATCGCCGGGCTCAAAATTAGAGGCAAAAAAATTGTCTTTACCAACGGTTGTTTTGACCTGCTTCATTACGGCCACGCCAGCTACCTGCAGGAGGCCAGGCGCAGGGGCGATATCCTCATAGTTGCGGTTAATAGCGATGCCTCGGTAAGAAAAATCAAGGGCCGCCGCAGGCCGATCATCAGCCAGAAGGACAGGATGAACCTGGTTGCTGCCCTTGAATCCGTAGATTATGTTGTCAGTTTCGACGCCAGGACACCGATTAATCTTATAAAATTATTTATACCCGATGTGCTGGTTAAGGGAGCCGATTGGGACAAAGAAAGTATAGTCGGAGGCAGTTTTGTCAGGGACCAGGGCGGGAAGGTATTAACCCTGAAGTTGGCAAAAGGGCATTCCACTTCTAATCTGATAAAAAGAATTGCCGAAAATTACCGCTAGAAAAGATATCAATAGGATTATCGACGCCAATATCAACCGGGTAAAAGAAGGGCTGCGCGTCTGTGAGGAGATAACCAGGTTTATCCTTGATGACCGCAAGGCAACCGAGGCCTTGAAAAGAATACGCCACAATATAGATACTGCAGTCCGGAGCCTGCCGGGTACCCTGGCGCAGTTTATAGAGGCAAGAAACAGCCCCGGCGATATCGGCAGGGATATTTACGTAAACGAATTAAAAAGAGACGATATCCGCGATATCTTTTTTGCGAATATCCAGCGGGCAAAGGAATCAGTCAGGGTGCTGGAGGAGTTTTCCAAACTCTGTGCTAAAAATACCGCTAAGGATTTTAAAAAGATAAGATACGGCATTTATGAAGCCGAAAAAAAGATTGTTAAAAAAATCCCGGCTTTATATTATCATCGATAAGAAAATTGCGCAAGATAATGCGCTTGGCCTAATAGCGAAGAAACTGCGGGATTCATCCGGTGATATAATACAGTTACGGGACAAGTATTCAGGAAAAAGCCGCCTGTTAAAAGAGGCGCTGGAATTGCGCCGGATATTTTTAAACAGCGCGAAATTATTCCTGATAAACGACTATCCCGATATCGCAAAAATCTGCCGAGCAGATGGGGTTCACTTGGGGCAGAGGGATTTACCGGTAAAGGCAGCCAGGAAGATGCTGGGGGAAAAAAGCATAATCGGAAAATCCTGCCATAATTTAAGGCAGGCGGTGCAGGCGCAAAAAGAAGGCGCAGATTACATAGGGATGGGGCCGGTTTTTCCTACTCAGACTAAAGCCGCAAGAAGAAAAAGGATCAGCCCTGAGTTAGTCCAAGAGGTAAAGAGGAGGCTGGCAATACCGGTTTTTGCCATCGGGGGCATAACCACCGGCAACCTCGGACAGCTCCTGAAACGCCGGATAAAAAGAGTTGCAGTTTGCGCCGCAATCTTGCGCGCAAAGAATATCACGCTTGCGGCGGAAGCTTTTTATAGGCAGCTTGCTTGCGGTTAATTCAAAATGACCCTACTGGAACAGGCAAAAAACAACATAATCTCACCATTAATGAAACGGATTGCCAGGGAGGAATCCGTATCTGCCGCAGATATCCTGAAACGCCTTAAAGAAGGCAAGGTCGTAATACCAAAAAATAAGAAACATGCCTTCAAAAAACCCTGCGGCATAGGCTTTGGCCTGCGCACAAAAATAAACGCCAACATCGGGACATCCAGCGATAATCCGGATGCCGCGGCAGAGCTTAAAAAATTAGAGGTGGCGCTAAAATACGGCTCAGACACGGTGATGGACCTGAGCACCGGCGCAGATTTAAAAAAAATAAGAAGGGCGATACTCAAACATTCTTCTGTCCCCGTAGGGACGGTCCCGGTTTATGAGATAGCGGTAGATGCAGACAGGCAGAAGGGTAACTTTTTAAAATTTAGCCCCGCCGATGTCTTTAGGGTTCTTGAGTCGCAGGCCGCAGACGGGGTCGATTTTTTTACCATACATGCCGGCGTTACCAGAAAGAGCCTGGGGGCATTAAAAAAACACAAGAGGGTACTGGGGATTGTTTCGCGCGGCGGCTCAATCCTGGCCGGATGGATGAGCTATCATAAAAAGGAAAACCCGTTTTTCCAATATTTTGACCGTGTTTTGGATATTGCCTATGCCTTTGACGTCACCTTAAGCCTGGGGGACGGCTTGAGGCCCGGCTCGATAATCGATGCCACAGACAGCGCCCAGATTGCAGAGTTGAAGATTCTAGGCCAGCTTGCCCGCCGGGCAAAGAAAAGAAACGTCCAGGTTATGATTGAAGGTCCGGGCCACCTGCCCCTGGATGAGATTAAAAAAAATATTGCATTAGAAAAAAGAATCTGTAACCACGCCCCTTTTTATGTTTTGGGGCCCTTGGTGACTGATATTGCCTCCGGTTATGACCATATCAGCGCTTCTATCGGAGGCGCTATGGCAGCCGGTTTTGGAGCGGACTTTTTGTGTTACGTAACCCCTTCAGAGCACCTCAGGCACCCGGGTATAGAAGACGTCAGGGAGGGGGTAATCGCAGCTAAGATCTCCGCGCATGCCGGCGATATAGCCAAAAAAGTAAAATCGGCATTAAAACGCGATTTAGAGATCTCCCGGGCGCGCAGCAGGCGGGATTGGAAGAGGCAGATAAAACTTTCTATTGACCCGGAAAGAGCAAGAGAGCTTAGGCAGTCGTCAATGCCGCATCTTCGTGATGTTTGCACAATGTGCGGGAAGTATTGTTCTATCAAGTTGACAGAAAAATACTGTTCTTTATAGAAAAATCAATCCTTCGAAACCCCGGGTTAAAGCCCAGGGTTTGCTCAGGATTGATACTGAGAGCGGCGTATTCTTTCTCCGTTCCTTTAGGGCGGGGTTCCAACGCCGCCGAATGTATCAATGCGGGCGTAGTTCATCGGTAGAACACCAGCTTCTTAAATGAAGCCCGGACTTACGGAACGGTAGTGAACGTAAGTCCGTTGGCTGAATTTAATCCTGCACTTTTGTATAAAAGTGCAGGACCTAACTGGATTTGAAAAGAATGCGGGTGTAATTCAATGGCAGAATGGCAGCTTCCCAAGCTGTATATGGCGGTTCGATTCCGCTCACCCGCTCTGTTCACGGAATGTCCTTCGGCCTATGTATGGCCTCAGGATTAAAATTTCAAGCGGCAAGCGAAAGAAATTTTAAGTTCAATTCCCTTCGCCCGCTTATTATTGACATTAAATGAAGTCATCGGCCTTATTTTTAGTTTCAGCTTTATTATTTTTTTCCGGCTGCGCCACTGCGCCTGATTACCATACGGCTACGGTTGCCCCGCCAGCTGCTATGCCGGGGATATACCACCGCGTCTTAAAAGGCGAAACCTTATGGCGGATAGCCAGGGTTTATAATATGGAGATGGATGAACTGGTCCGTTTGAACCGTATTTCAGATGCTTCGGTAATAGAGGTTGGCCAGCTTATCTTTATCCCTAAACGCCAAGAGCAGCTTAAAGCTTCTGCCGTTTACGCCGGCGATGATTTTATCTGGCCGCTAAAGGGAAAAGTTATTAATTTTTTCGGCGAGGCTTACGGTAGTATCATTAACAAAGGGATAAATATTGACCCTGCGGGGGCTCGTCAGGTTTTGGCGGTGCGCAGCGGTAAGGCAGTCTTTTACAGCGATAATTTTGGAAGTTTCGGTAAAACGGTAATCATTGACCACGGGGACGGAATTTGCACCGTCTATGCAAGAAATAAAGAGGTATTTATAAAGCCGGGTGATGAGGTTCTCAAGGGGGCGGTGATTGCCGATGTGGGCTCTGCCGGCAGGGATAAGCAAGTATACCTGCACTTTGAGGTAAGAGAGGGGCATCTGCCAAAGAACCCCTTATTTTATCTGCCCCGCTGATTGGAATAGGCAAAATATTAACAGAAATTCGAATATCAGATTACCAGATTATCAGAGCGAGATTATCAGATTATTAGAATATCAGATTGCAATGCTTTTTCTGATGCTCTGATTTTCTGATATTCCAGTTCTGATATTCTGATATTCCGATATTCGCTTTAACCTTATGATAAAAGATAAAATATTCGGACGCGAGAATTACCTGGAGATTATCAAACAACGGGTTTCCGGCCTGCTGGAAGGTTACCGCCGTAATATTGCCGTCATCGGTGACGAGTCGGTAGGCAAGTCTTCAATTTTATTCAGATTTTTAAGCGGATTCTGCGATAACCGGGTGATCATTCTCTATCTTGAATTAAGGCATGAATCATTGTTGTCTTTTACCAGGCGTTTTATCGGTGTATTGCTTTATAATTTTATGCACAATAGTGGCATCCCGTTGAAAGAAGACCTGGATTTTTTAATTTTAAAGTCAGAAAGGTACATCCCCCGGACAACCGGCAAGATTAAGGTCCTTCTCAATGCCGTCGCCAAAAGGAAAAAGCAGAATATTTTTACGGAAACACTCTCCCTGTGCGAAATATTTTATCAGGAGACAGGCAAGTGCTGCGTCGTCATTTTTGACGAGTTCTGCAACCTGGAAAAGCTGGGGGTAAAGAATTTATATCGCGAATGGAGCAGGTTTCTGGTTGCCCAGAAAAATACGATGTATATCATTACCAGCTCCAGCAAATTCAAGGCGAATGCCGTACTTTCCAGGGAGCTTTCGCTATTATTCGGAAATTTTGAAATAGTAACGGTTGAGCCATTCGATATAAAAACAAGCGAAGCTTATTTAGAGAATAGGCTTGGAATCCTTAACCTGAATGACGGCCTGAAGGATTTCCTTGTGCACTTTACCGGAGGCTATCCTTTTTATCTTGAGGTTATTAGCGAGGAATTATTGAAATCATCGCAGCACTTGCAGTTGGCGGATATATTGGAGGGCCTGCTTTTTAATTCCGGCGGGATACTGAACCAGAGGTTTTCCAATTATATTAAGCGCTTTATGGATCTGCCGCGCAGCAACGATTATATCTCTATACTCTATTTTGTCTCCAGCGGTAGAAATAAAGTTAAAGAGCTCAGTTCTATACTGCACCGGCAGCAGAAGGAACTCTTGCGTAGCCTGAACCATCTTCTTGAAGCCGATGCCCTGGTCCGTAACGGGGATTTTTTGAAAATCAACGACAGGGTTTTCGGCTTCTGGTTGAGGTTTGTCTATCAGCAGAAACTGCAGTCGTTGAGTTTCGATGTAAAATACCAGAAGGAAAAATTCAGGGGCGGCATCGCTTCAATGATCCAGGAATTCCTGGATATTTCGGGGCGGCCGCTCATAGAAAGGATGACCCGGTTGCTAGGGTTATTCGAAGACGAAACCCTGCAGATAGAAAGAAAAAAAATCAGGCTCAATCATTTCAGGGAGATAAAGCGCCTGGAATTCAACCATAGGGGCCTGAAAAACGGCTTGCTCGGCCGTTCCAGCGAAAGCCTCTGGATCATGGCAATGAAGGAGGAGTCCCTGACAGAAGATGATATCGCAGATTTTTCCCGGGAATGCAGAAGATACCGTAAGAATAAACTCCAGAAAAAAATTATGCTTACGCTGCAGGATATAGATCACAATACGCGCCTGCGGGCCATGGAAGAAAAGATCCTCGCCTGGGATATAAACGACCTTAACCAGATTATGGATTTATTTTTCCAACCCAGGGTGATAAAATAATGAAGATCGGGGTAATTTCGGATACGCACATACCGGAACGCGCAAAAGAGCTGCCGCGGAAACTTTTAGAGGCGTTTCAGGACGTGGATATGATTATTCATGCCGGGGACCTTGCGGATTTAAAGGTGCTGGATCAGCTGAAAAAAATCTCACCCCATGTAAAAGCGGTATGGGGGAATATGGACCCGCAGGAGGTAAGAGATAAACTTCCGGAGAAGGAGCTTATCAAAATCGGCAAACATACCATCGGCCTGATGCATGGGTACGGTGCGCCGAATAATCTGCTAGAGTGTTTAAAATCCAGTTTTAAAGAAGATAAGGTGGACATGATTATCTTCGGGCATTCTCACCGTGCTATGAATGAGCTGATAAACGGGATAATCTTTTTTAATCCCGGCAGCCCGGTTGATAAAATATTTTCTGACTATACCTCTTACGGTATAATAGAGATTAACGACGAGATAAAGGCGAGGATTGTCAAGATATAGATATGGACAGGCTCTGGGCACCATGGAGGATCAACTATATAAAAGCCAGGAAAGGCGGTAAATGCATCTTCTGCAAGGCAGGGAGGGATCCTAAGGGGGGGGATTACGTAATCTTCAGGAGCAGGCATTGCCTGGCGGTACTTAATATTTTTCCTTATAATAACGGGCATATTATGGTTTCTCCGCGGCGGCATGTAGCGGATATTTCCCGGTTAAACAAAGAGGAGGCCCTGGATTTATTCCGCAGCCTCAACAGGGCAAAAAAACTCCTGGAGAAAATAATGAGGCCGGAAGGTTACAATATAGGGATGAATATCCAAAAGAGCGCAGGCGCCGGTATTACCGGGCACCTGCATATTCATATCGTCCCGCGCTGGACGGGCGATACTAACTTTATGCCTGTTACCTCCGACACCAGGGTAATCTGTCAGTCCCTCGAGGAACTGCACAAACTGTTAAAAAATGCTGACTCAAAAACAAATTAGAAAACTGGAAGATTCTCTGCTTGCCCCCTTTGCCATGAAGAGCCGGGATTCCAGGGGCAGGGTTTACAAAGAAAAGGAACACCCTTACAGGTCGGCTTATCAGAGGGATCGGGACAGGATTGTGCATTCGGCTGCCTTTCGCAGGCTGGAATACAAGACCCAGGTTTTTGTTAACCACGAAGGCGATTATTACCGCACCAGGTTGACGCATACGATAGAAGTCGCACAGATTGCCAGGACAATCGCCAGCGCTTTAAGGTTAAATGCTGACCTTACCGAAGCAATAGCGCTTGCCCACGATTTGGGCCATACCCCCTTCGGCCATTCCGGCGAAGAGGCACTTGATGGATTAATGAGTGGATATGGCGGGTTTAACCATAACCTGCAGGGATTGAGGGTGGTTGATTGCCTGGAGGAGAGGTACCCTGATTTTCCCGGCCTTAATTTATCCTGGGAGGTAAGGGAGGGTATTGTCAAGCACTCCTCGGCATTTGATAAGGCGGTTAAGATTAAGGGGCTGGCTCCCGAGGAGCTGCCGGTCCTGGAGACGCAGGTGGTTGATGTTGCCGACGAGATTGCCTACGACAATCACGACCTTGATGACGGGCTCACCTCCGGGCTGATTAAAGAATCGGAGCTGGAAAAACTGTCGATCTGGAACAGCATAGAGAAAAGCATCTCCAGGGAATACGGAAAAATAAGCCACGACAAAAGAAAATACCTGATTATCCGCTCCCTGATTAATATACAGGTTACGGATTTGATTCGCCAGACCCAGAGCAATATCAAAAAGCTCAAATTTAGTTCTCATATGGACGCAAAAAGAATAGATAAAAAAGTTGTCTTATTCAGTAAAAATATGTTAAACTTAAGGTTACCCTTGCGTGCCTTTCTGGTAGAGTGGCTCTATAACCATTACCGCGTAATCAGGATGAGCACCAAGGCAAAGCGTTTTATAGAAGAATTGTTTGAGGTCTATATAGAAAAACCCGAACAGCTCCCCATTGATGCGCAGAACAAAATTGCCAAAGAAGGGGTACGGCGCGTGGTCTGCGATTATATTGCGGGGATGACCGACAGGTATGCCTTAGATGAGTACAAAAAATTATTTGATCCCTACGAAAAAGTATAAATTCATGCTTTCTTCGATACACAGCGTCTACCGCGTGATTAATTCCACCTTTGAATTAAAAGACCTGGTGGCCCGGCTGTGCAGGCTTTTCTGCCAGATATTCAATGCCGATTACGGCATGATTCTGCTGCTTGACCCGTTAAAGAAGTATGCCGCATTGCGCTGCGTAAGCAGCAGAAAACACAGGTACCTGGTCGATAAGAAAGAAAGAATTACCGACAGGACGGAAAAGGGCATATTGCAGCGGTTATCTTCGGTCCGTAAGGCAGGCCTGCTGGGGATTCCGTTAATTTCCGAAGATATAATCGGGATAGTAGTTCTGAAGCGTAACGGAGGAAACCACCATTTTATTGCCTCTGACCAGGAGCTATTGACCACTTTATCAGAGCAGGCGATAATCGGCATAAAAAACCTTCAGCTTTACGAGGAACAGCAGAAGATAATCCTCGGCGGGATAAAATCCCTGGTGATCTTATTAGATACCCGCCTGCCGCATGAATATACTCACTCGCCGTATTTCTGCAGGCTGGTGACTTCAATAGGCCATTGCATGCACCTGGACGCAAAACAGATAGAGAGCCTTAAATTTGCCAGCCTTCTGCATGATGCGGGAAAGGTGGATATTCCGATAGAAATACTGACAAAAACTTCAAAACTGACCACCAAAGAATATAACATAATCAAGCGCCACCCTTTAAAAGGAGCCCAGATATTACGGCCGCTGCAGATATTAAAGCCGGTTATACCGATAATCATGCATCACCATGAGAAATATAACGGCACCGGATACCCCTCCCGGTTAAAGAAGGGACAGATTCCGCAGGGGGCGCGTATAATGGCGGTTGCCGATGCCTTTGAAGCGATGGTCTACGGCAGGCCCTACCGCGAAAGGGTGAGCATACCTGCCGCGATTAAGGAGATTAAGAAGAAAAACGGCACGCAATTTGACCCCAGGGTAGTAGAGGCCTTTATGAAGGTGGTAAAAAACATCAGCAAAAAAATTTACTTGAAAACAGGCAAAAAAAAGCGTTATAATAAACCCGTATGATAGAAGGCTACGACAATTACCAGATGGAATTATTTAACGAGGCAAGAGGCAGCCTCCCGAAAAGGCCGTTAGGCAACCGCTTTTTTAATTTTCTGCATCGCCATGAAAAGAAGTTCCTGATAATTATCGGGATAGCGGTTAGCTGCATAATCTCTTTTTCTCTGGGAGTAAAAAAGGGCAGGGAGTTGTCTGTGTCCAGAAGCGGGGTTTCTTTTGACCTGGCGCAGAAAAAGACCGCAATTACAGCGGCGGTCACAGTCCCCCACGCAGAAGAGGCAGAGGAAAAATTCAAATTAGACCGGCAAGAAAAGGCGTTAGCGTTAAAAGATTCTACCGGGAGTTATACTATTCAGTTAGCGAGTTACAAAGCGAGGAAATTTGCCGATAAAGAAGCAGAGGTTCTGAAGAAGAAGGGGTTGACCGCTTTTGTCCTTTATAAAGGCGATTATGTTATTCTTTGCGCAGGCAAATTCTCCGACAAAGAGGAAGCCAGAAATTCAATGTCACAACTAAAAACACGATATAAAGATTGTTACCTCAGGAGGCTCTAAATCATGTCGATACACCCCTCGTTAAATACACCCGAAAAGGACAAAAAACACAGGTCTGTCCTGAAGCGCGCCGAGCGCCTAAAAATGATGATTGAGAAGGGCAACTGGAAAGAGGGCGATAGAGTCTACGGGTTGCCTAAAATCAAGACCCTTAAGATAAAAATCAAAAAGGAAAAGGCAGAAAAGCCGCAAGAGGAACTTGCAACTGAAGGCGCCGCCGCCCCGGCAGCCGGAGCAGCCGAAGCAAAACCTGCTGCCAAAGAAGCCCCTGCCAAGGCAGCCGCTAAAGAAAAAGAAAAGAAATAAATAAATGCCTTTAGCTTACCTTCACAGGATACCCGCCGCAATAATTCTGATATTGTTATTCTTCGGCCCCCTGGCCGCAGAAGAGAATTTTCCCTTTATAGGCATAGTCAAAGAAGACGGAATCAATATACGTTCTGATTCGACGGTAAGCTCCAAAGTAATCGGCAGTGCCAGGAAGGGCCAGGAGGTAACCGTTATCGCTGGAGCGTATGATTGGTACAAGATTCGTTTCCCCCTGGATACTCCTTCCGGGCATAGCGATAAGAATAGCTTTGCCTGGATGCATAAAAAGTTCATTGAAAGAAAACCGCAAAGCGCAGTAGAGGCGGCGCCGGCAGAAGAAGCGGCCGTTGAGGTTGGGCAGCCGGTTGCAGCCGTTGAAATAGAAGGGCCGCAGGCCGCCGTATCTGCGGGGGAGGTTAGTATTACGGGCATCGTAAAGCCTTACGGAAGAGTTTTCGGCCGCCGGGCAACGCATAAACTAATTGCCGAAGATAAGCAGGTATTTTTATTAAAAGGCAACAAGAAAGAGCTTAACGCCCTGAATTCCAGAAGGGTGAGGGTGAGCGGTATAAAAGAAGAGGGCGCGCCTAAAGGAAAATATCCTCTTATTGAAGTAAGGGCGATAGAAGAGATAAATTGAACCCCGCACCTTCCGAATATCAAAGGATTGGAGTATTAAAAGGTGCTGCGAGGTTATATGGATAAAAAAGAAGGTGCGGGGTGAATATAGTTACCGCCAGGTTAATATTTTTCCCTATTTTCTTCGCTTTGCTCATGGTTGCCATGACAGTGCATGAGTTCGCTCACGGCTGGGTGGCATATAGATTAGGAGACACAACAGCGAAGTATTCCGGGAGGCTTACGCTTAACCCCTTTGCCCACATTGATTTGTATTGGACGCTTCTATTGCCGCTGTTATTTTTTGTGAGCAGCGGTTTTTTTATCGCCGCAGCAAAACCCGTGCCTATAAATTACCGGGTATTAAAAAACCCGAAAAAAGACATTGTCTGGATAGGCGCCAGCGGCCCTCTGGCCAATTTTATTTGTGCGGCAATTTTAGGTTTTTTGATAAGGTTGATTCCGTTTAACCTGGCCCTGGCCTCGCTTATCGGTAATCTGATCTATATTAATGTGGTATTGGGTGTCTTTAACCTGATCCCTATACCGCCTTTGGATGGTTCTCGCGTATTAATGGGTATGCTCCCGGATAACCTATCTGCCCGGTATGCAAAACTTGAGCCCTACGGTTTTCTGATCATCCTCTTCCTGTTTTTATTCGGGAATTTCGCAAGATTCCTTTTTCCCACAATATTAACCATAACCTATTTATTGGGCGGGGCCCCGCTTTAGGCATATGCGCATAATAAGTTTAAGCCTTAAAAAACGTTCTTATGATATTGCGGTAGGCAGCGGCATAACCGGGTATTTCGGCCGCTACTTAAACAAACTTAATCTTGGCTCGGATGCCTACGTGATTACCAATGCCCCGGTAAAAAAAAGATACGGGCAGGGCCTGGAAAAGGCCCTGAAAAAAGCGGGCTTTAGCGTAAGGTTTAAACTTATACCCGATACGGAAAAAAGTAAATCCATAGAGAGGTCTTCTCTGGTAGTAAGGGACGTGGCCGCGTATGATAAAAAAAGAAGGCTCTTTATCATTGCCTTCGGAGGCGGTGTAGTCGGTGACCTGGCGGGGTTTATTGCCTCTATCTATAAACGCGGGGTGCCGTTTGTGCAACTGCCCACCACTTTATTGGCGCAGGTCGATTCTGCAATCGGGGGGAAGTCCGCGGTTGACTTATCAGAGGGCAAGAACTTAGTGGGGGCAATTTACCAGCCGCGCCTGGTCTTTAGCGACATCAAATACCTGAGCTCCCTGGGGCCAAGAGAGCTGCGTTGCGGTGTTGCCGAGGTAATAAAATATGCCCTGATCAAAGATCCAGCGTTATTCACTTATCTGGAGAAAAGGTTAAAGGACATTTTCAATTTAGATACGGCGGCCATGGAATATATCGTTGAGCGCTGCAGCCGTATTAAAGCCGGCATTGTCAGCCGCGACGAAAAAGAGGAGAGGGGCCTGCGTACAATACTGAATTTCGGCCATACCGCCGGGCACGCTATCGAAGCGGCTAGCGGTTACACCAAATACAGCCACGGAGAGGCAATCGCCCTGGGGATGATCGTTGCCTGCGATATCAGCAGGCAGATGGGCTTTATTGATCAGCCCCTCCAGGGAAGGATAAAGTCGCTGATCAGAAATGCCGGGTTGCCCACCCGGATAGAAAGAGTGCCTCTTAGCGGCATAATCAACGCCCATTACCGCGACAAAAAATTTATCGGCACCCGCAATAGGTTTGTATTGATTAAGGGGATCGGCAGGGCAAAAGTTACAGAAAATATCCCGCTTAAAATAATCAGGCAGGCCTTAGAACAATTACAGAAAAGAGATCCCTCGTAGAACCTAAGGTTTCTACTCGGGATGAGACCGGCGACAGAAGGCTTTTTCAACGGTCTCAATTTACCTTCCGCGCGAAAGCTTCACCAGCAATCCCGCCTCTGATTCCAACTCCACGTTATCAAAGTCAATATGCCTGACTTTGGCGCCGTCTATATCATCGCCCACTTTTACGATTTTATTATTTACTAGGGCATAATAGCCCTCGTCCTGCGAAAAGAAAATCCCGTTTAATACCAGGGAGGCTGGTAGTGCCGGGGTTTCATTTTCGGCAGCGGTCTCTTGCGTTAACGCAGGCTGCAGAGTTTGCGCCGTAAGAATGGGGTCAGAATTATTTTTTGAAAAAAATAATTCTGACCCCATTCTTGCTTCAACCGGATCCGTAATTGCTGAGAGAGGCTGAATCTGGCCTTCCTGCGCCGGTGTATAAAAAGGCGTTTTAGAAACCGGGTAGGCATTTTGCGGCTTAAAGAAAAATAAAAAAAAGGTATTTTCTATAAAGAGGCCGAAGCATAATATCAATGCATAAAGAAGGTATTTGTTTATTGCGCGGGCCGAACGCAAGGCCTGAGGCGCAGCTTTTGTCTCCTTTGCGGGGAAACCCTCGATGGACAGTTCTACTTTTTTTAAGGCCTCGTTTATTATGCTCATTTTATGCTCTCACCGACAAAATAACTATTCAGCTCCCGGAGACATTTATTTATGATATTGAAACCTATTGTGTAGCTTTCTTCGACGAACCCGGCAAGCAGTGCCCGGTCGCAGATGATGTTGATTAAACGGGGGGTGCCTGCGGAAAAGTCGGAAATTGAGCCGATAGCCTCATCGGTAAATTTTATCTTACCGCCTGAGCCGGCGATATTCAGGCGATGTTCGATATAATTTTTTATTTCATCGGGCTCCAGCGGCGCGATATGGTATCTGACCGTGATCCTCTGCCTGAGCTGCCGCAGTTCGTAAAGGCTCAAGACCCGGTTTAGTTCCGGCTGGCCTACCAGTATTACCTGCAGGAGCTTTTGCTTGTCGGTCTCCAGGTTTGAAAGCAGGCGTACCTGTTCCAGCATGTGGGCTTTTAGGTTTTGCGCTTCGTCGATAATCAGGATGATATTATTGCATTTTTGCGATTCCCTGAGCAGAAACTTATTCAACTCAGAGACCAGGGAAAGCCTGGTCCTCTCCGGCGGCAGCAGGCCGAAATCCCTTACTATCGCCTCCAGGAGTTCAATCTCCGAGAAATAAGGATTAAGTATCAGGGCGGTCCTGACATTTTCTCCCAGGCGGTTAAGAAAAAAACGGCAGAGCGTAGTCTTACCGGTGCCTATTTCTCCGGTTAATACTATTATGCCTTTTCTCTGGGAGGCGCCGTAGACAAGATGGGAAAGGGCTTCTCTGTGTATCCTGCTTGCGAAAAAAAAGGCCGGGTCGGCGGTGACGTTAAATGGCCTTTCCTGTAGTCCGTAGAATTTAGTGTACATAATCTGCCCTTTTAAACAATTATAACAAATTCGCCCCATTAGTCAATAGCTGTTAGTGGCAGGGAGGTAGCGTATAATGTTTTGTGTGTAAAAGTTCCTTGATAAGCAATTAAAAAGGACGTATCCTTCCTTTAAGGATAAAACAAAGCGTTGGCAATAGTGCCACGCTAAAAGGAAAGGAGTACGTCCCTATGGATTACGTCAGATTGTTGCCTCAAGGTAAGATTTTACAGGAATGGTGGCAAGAGGTAAAGGAAAATTTTTGGCAAGAGGACGCTAAGCCAAAGGTGCTAGAATTGGTAAAAGAGCTTATGAGATCAACGCTTGAAGAAGATTTACAACTATACACACAAGCACAACGTCAAGAACAGATAGAACAGTATAAGCTTTACCGTAACGGCTATTACCGCAGGACGCTGGTTACTCAGTTTGGATACGTAAACGATCTCCAGGTTCCCCGGCTGCGCAGCGGCGGATTTAAGACGAGAGTATTTAAGCGTTATCACCGTTTTGAGAATATAGTGGAAGATTTAATTCTAGATATATTCTTAGCAGGAGTATCTACAAGGAAGGTCGGAGCAACCATTGCTAAGCTTCTGGATACGAAGGTATCAGCCGGAACTGTATCGAATATCACCCGTAGGCTGGATTCAAAGGTAAAAGAATGCCAGAAGAAGGAATTACTTGATGAATACCAGTATCTCTTCCTTGATGGGATAACCCTTAAGGTTAGGTACAATACCAAATACCATAACCGAAAAGTCCTGGTTGCCTACGGTATTACCATGTTTGGTAAGAGGGAGTTGATTGCCTTTAGGCAGGCAAGAGCGGAATCTTATGAAGAGTGGACTGCATTTGTGGACGATCTCTATAAACGCGGCCTAAAAGGAGATAATTTAAAACTGGTTATCACCGACGGCTCGAAAGGCTTGCATGCCGCTTTGGATATGGTTTATCCTCTAACTCTACGACAGGCCTGTTGGGTGCATAAGCTAAGGAATGTAGGAAGCTACCTTCCTAAGAAATATGCAGATGAATGTTACAAAGAACTATCTGGTATTTATAATGCCAAAGGAAGAGTTGAAGCTATAGCTCGGTTTAAAGAATGGCGTAAATCCTGGATTAGGCGTTGCCATAAAGCGGTAGAATGCGTAGAAAAAGACATAGATAACCTGCTTAACTTTTACGATTGTCCAAAGAAGCATTGGAAGAAGATATATACTACTAATGTTATAGAGCGCCAATTTAAGGAAGTACGCAGACGCACCAATGTTTTTAGCTGCTTCTCAAACATCGCGAGCTGCGACAGGATTATTTATGCTATATTCACTCATATAAACAACAACTGGAAGGAACGAACCTTAAAGGACTTTACACAATTCGCTTGACGCAACC
>JADHYK010000025.1 GCA_016782485.1 Candidatus Omnitrophota bacterium | reverse complement strand
GAATAATTGCCCGGTTTGCCTCCTGGACAGACTGGGACATCTGATTCAGCCGCTCGTTTACCTGAGCAGAGATCTTCAGCACCAGCGTGATAACCACTACCGATAAGACTAAGAATAATAAACCTAACAGCCAGGCCATGTTTTTATTATACCACTACTTTCTACAGCAGATAATCTTTTTTTATCCTTTTGACGCTGCGGAAGATGTTGGTCTTTACATCAGGGCAGGTCTTCTTCAGCTCGTTTATAATACCGGCCATTTTTGTGCGGTTGGAGGTGATACTGTTGGGGCAGGCGCAGGTCTCATGCGGAAGCTTCGCCTCCTTAGCAAAACGCTCAATCATCTTCTCCTCCACATAGGCCAGCGGCCGGATAAGCGTAATCTTGCCTTTGAATAACTCCTGTTTCGGGGACATCGCTGAAATCTCCCCCTGAAAAAACAGATTTAATAAAACCGTTTCTATTATATCGTCTTTATGATGCCCGAGGGCGACCTTGGTGCAGCCCAGCCGGTTGGCTGCCCCAAACAGGGCCTTTCTTCTGTTCCAGGAGCACCAGAAACAGGAAATATCCTTGCGTTTAGTTTCTTTTAGAATATCGACTTTTTCAATATGGTAGCTGATGCCTTGTTTCTTAAAATAGGCGCTTAACTTTCTGGCGCAGGAGCGCGGATAACCCAAATCAATATGCACCGCTAAAACATCATATTTTATCGGCACAAATTGCCTGCGGTCATTTAAAACGCGCAGTAAAGTCAGGCTGTCCTTGCCCCCTGAGACCGCAACCGCAATCTTGTCGCCCTCGCAAAGCATATCATAGTCAATAATCGCCTTGCCTACGCGCTTGGAAATATAGTATTCCGTCCCCTGCAAAACTCCCATCTTAAGCGATGATCTCCACCAGTTTATCGCGGGACTTATGCCCCTTAATAATCTTTACCTGGTATTTCTTTACCTTAAGATATTCGGATAATAACTCAATCAACTGCTTATTGGCAAGGCCGTCCTGCGCCGGCCGGGTCAGGTACACCTTTAACCCCTCATCCGCCTTTGTTACCAATGCCCTGCTTGACTTCGGCACCACCCTTACCTTTATAATCATAAGAAGCTCAAGACCGGCTCTGAACGAGCATAAGGCGCGCAGGAGCACGTATATGAGGCGAGACTTTTTAGGGCTTCTCTTCTTTGAAGCCCCCTGTGGGGGATGGGGGGACCCGCCCAAAAAGTTGAGCCGAATGCGACGAGCACCGCAGCGAGAGAAGAGCCGGGATTGAGATTCTGATGCTTATCTACCATCTCCAGCCAACCCCCGCCTGTATCGTTGACTCTTTTTTTGAACCCAACAGGCGCAGGAATACCTGGCCGTCCCCTTTAAAGATATCGCGCGACAACTCCAGCTTAACCCCCATTCCTTTATCTAAACTATTCCTCAGCTTAAACGATACCGTGCCTTTATCGGTTAACCTTGCCTCTGCGCCAAAGACAAGCGCCTGAATTTTTCTTTTCTCCTGCTCAACCTCAAAGACTAAGCCGAGGCCTTTCTTTATCTTCCACTTGCCAAAAAATGTAATTATGCGCCTTGTCGGCTCTTTCCTGCACGACAACCCGATGCCCAATTCGTATTTGATATAGTTGTCCCTGAAGATGCCTGCGCTGGTTTTAAAATCAAATTCCGAATCCGAACTTCCCTCTAAAGCATACGATAATCTGGCCTTATCCCTGATATCCCAGTGCCCTTTAAAGATTAAGGTATGGACTTCCTTGTTTTTTCGTACCAGTTGCTTCCTTTGATACCTATAGGTAATCTGATAGTTCTTATCTATCTGCCATACGCCGTCAAAGATCAAGGAATCAGGGCTCTCTTTTCCTTTATTTACCCTGAAGGTGAGCCGGTTCCGCTCATCCGCCTGCCAGGAGCCGCTCAGCTCAAGAATATATCTGGAAGTAACATTATTCTTTGTCCTACTGGTAACTGCAAAGAGCAGTGAATTCTTCCGCACATCCAGTATTTCGCCCTGAATAGTGACCTGGTCTCCGAAGGTCTGCCTCTTCCATTTATCCAGAGTAAGCCGTAACTGATGCTCTTTTGTCAAAGACCAGTTACCTCTTAACTTTACCTGATGCGGTGCTTTTATATCGGCAGGGACAGGGGCTTTTACGTGGTAGCTTAAGCTGTTACCCTTAGAGATTCTGAACTGCCCGTCTAAAACTTTCCTGATTCCCCGCAGGCCGGACTTACTGGTAACTAACCTGTTGTGCGGGTCAAACTCATACCTTAGCTTTTCCATTTAGAACAAGACAGAAATCTTACTCGATCTTTTCCATCGGCTGGCCACAGCAGACCAACTCCCCTCCCCCTACCCTTGTCACCGTCACCTCATTCCCGCACACATTGCACCTGTATTTCTCACCTACTTTTTCTACCGCCATCTCTCCCTCCTTGTATTCTCCTGCCACTAGATTTTGCGTCTGTCTTGTCTGTGTTTCTCGGGAACGCTTGCTGCGCCCCAGCGTGGCGCAGCTGCGCTCACAACCTATAAGACGCTGTTGATAACTGTATCATCTACAATGAGTTAAGAAAGAATTATTTTAATTGACCTGCCGCAGTGTGGAAATAATTGTTTTGTAACTATCGGCTTTGCACAGATTTGCCAATAGCGTCTTGTTATTAATTATATATCCCCGGCCCCTTTGCCGGATCATAGGGAGTAAAAAATACCGCTGATATGCCCAAAATAAAAAAACACAGGAATCCGATTATCCCGGAAGTAACTTGCAACACAGAAAATACCTTTACACCGCTCAGCCTCTCCTTATTCATCTTTCCACCCCCCTGCCCCCCGCGCCGCAAAACCCGCCATCGCCCTTTCCCCCAGGCCCTAATTACCCCCCGTGTCCCCGGAATTACCGGATTTTGGCTTTCTAGGGATAACCATCCACAATACAAGATAAGCAATTATCCCAAACCCGAATGATAATATCGTTATTAAAATAAATAGGGCTCTAAAAAGAGTAGAGTCTTTATCAAAATACTCTCCTAACCCTCCGCAAACACCGCCAATTTTTCTATCAGTATCAGAAAGGTAAAGTTTTTTCATTATCTATCTCCCTTCTCGCCAGCCGCCGCAAAACCCGCCTAATTAACCCCCGTGTCCCCAGAATTCTTTTTAATAATTCTGCCTAACTTAAGTACCTACAAGTGGTTATCAAGAACGTCTTGGTATGTTGGTATGCTATTATAATACAAGTAATTATAATTTATCGAGTAAAGCGCTGCGCCCAAAAGGTGCCTTAATCTATGTATCCCGTTCATTTGATTTATAATAATACAAATAATTAAATATATTTATCTAAATCAAACTCTCGCCAAATACCAGGATATTCTTCCTTTAATTTATTTTGACCAGTCTTATTTATAACAAACCAACATTTCATTATATCTCCGGTATTTTCAAAGAAAGCGCTATAATATTTATCAAGAGAATTAGCTATTATTTGACTCGCAAGTTCACACATAGTCCAGAAATGTATGGATAGAATTCTATTAAAAAGTTCGAATTGCTCAGCAATACTAAGTTTACCTTGACCTGGCTGTCTAAGGATAGGTTGATCAAAATCTTTGGCAGATGAGGCACTTTCTGAATCTTCTGCAAGAAACCAAAGCATAGGTACAGAAACATAATAGTCATCAGCGCTTTTCCCAGTCTTTTGTACTAAAAAAGCTTTGTTCTTTAAAGCATGTGCAAAATAGTAAGCGATTTTTTTAGTAAGTTTATATGAAGGGGGCTTATATAAAAAGGCTTCTGGGGTATCGACGTTCAATCCGGGAAGTCCACTTTTTATATATTGATAAACAGTAATTCTATGACCATGTTTAATTGTTGCAATATAATCCTTAAATAATCCTTTATACTTCTCTCTTTGCTTCAACCTTTCATGAACCGTTCCGCTAATTAATATCTGGCTTACACTAGATTGGTTCATAATTCTATTTGCGAAATTAATTCCAGATCCGGCTATATTTTCTTTGCCGTTAATATCCACTATTAAGTTATCCGTATTTTCATTAATTCCTATCCTCACTCCAAATATGCGCATCGCATCCTTTGTGGCTCTATTGTGATTATCTATTTGTTGCAAAATATCAAGTGCTATAAGCATGTCAATGTCATAAACTAAATTTTCTTTAATAACTATACAAATACCATCACCTGTAGATAGTAAAATACGCTTGTTTCTTTTAATATTGTTCCTTCTTATTGCTGTTAGAACTATCTCATTAAGTTTTTTTATAACATCAGATTGAGCTTCTACTGTTCTTTGAGTAAATTGCACAACATCTAAAAAAACATACTTAGCATTAACTGTAGTTCCTTCCACCATCTTGCTACCTCCATATTTAAATATATTTATAAGCTTTCTGATATTCATAGTTTTAAAAAACTAGTTTTTCTACCGCCTTATCCACATACTCATCTGCAACAAAAATAGGGATCGTCTCTATTTTTCATATTTTTGTCGCCTTCCGCGGGCCCGCTCGCCAAAAACTCAACCTCCGGCTCTGAACGAACATAAGGCGCGCAGGAGCACGGTTATGAGGCGAGACTTTTTAGGGCTAAGCTTACCTGCTATACCACCCCCTTTTAGGGGGATGGGGGGTCCCACCCAAAAAGTCGAGCCGAATGCGACGAGCACCGCAGTGAGAGAAGAGCCGGGGTTGAGTTAAAACGGCGGGGCCCGCAAAACTGCTATATCCGCTTGGAAGCGGAAACTAATTTCTTAATCTGCCTATTAACCTTATGCCTGAGCAGCTCCTCTAAGGGAAAAGGCATGGCCAGCGACCAGTTGTGCCGACTGATACTGCCGGGCATATTGATGCGGTAACGGTAAGGGTCACCCTCCCAGGCGTCAGCAAGATAAAGCCAGTCCACGATGGTGTTGATGCAGAAAATCGCCTTTGATTCCAAACTGATACGCAAGGCAGCGCGCACGATCTCCGGGTCAGACTTCTCCCGCATCGGGCCTTTAATCTTTAAATGCCTCCAGAGCTTCTCTTTCTCCTGAAAGGTATTCTGGTACATCTCTATAAAATCTTTGGCCTCTTCTTTTTTCTTGCCCAGAATCTTCAATAACGTATGCGCGCTGTCAACGCTATCTTTCCAGCGCAATCTTCCCCGGAAAGAGAACTCCGGGTTAAAGAGTTTCTCTTCTACCTCCATAAAATCAATCCCGCGGTCAGCGCACTTGCGCATAAAGAGCGCTTCATCAACGGTCCCTGCCTCGCTCTCCCACCACGCCGGCCAATTAGCGGTATCGTGAGTAGAGAGCATCGCCACGCTTAAGGCGCGGTATTGCTCCGGCTCCAGAAAGTCGTGCGTCTTATTCCAATCCTTGGTCCAGCGCTGCACGTTATTGCCGGGGATACCCAGCTCTCTTAATACCTTCGGGCAGCTGGGAGGAATAGTCCCTAAATCCTCCGCGCATAAAAGCATCTTTGTGTTCTTGGTGATTACCGATAATAGCCTTCTGCCGTGCTCCTGCCACCCGGATTGATCCGCAGGGTCAAAGGCCCCTTTTAAACCTTTATTCTCTGCAGGTTCGTTATAAGGAATGCTCCAGATACGGAATAACCCCACTACGTGGTCTATCCTTAAGATATCGTAAAACTCTTCGGCATATTTTAGTTTTTCCTCCAGGTACCTGTACCCGTCGCCGGAAATCTTATCCCAGTTATAAGTAGGCATGCCCCAGCGCTGCCCCTTGGCGCAGTACATATCCGGGGGTGCTCCGGCAGTAAAATCCAGTTTAAAAAACTCCGGGTGCGCCCAGACGTCGGCGCTGTCCCGGGAGACTAAAAGCGGCAGGTCGCCCTTTAATAACACGTTTTTTGAGCCGGCAAACTTCTTCGCCGCTTTAAACTGTTCATAGAGCAGCCACTGCACCCAGGCATGAAAGGAAATCTCCCTTTCATGCTCTTTCTGAAACTGCTCCAAGCTTACGCGGTCGCGATTTTTATATTTATCCTCCCACTCCCACCAGGCCTTGCTTGAGTGATAGTCTTTAAGCGCCTTGTAAAGCGTAAAATCCGCAAGCCAGTAGGCGTTATCCCGCTTAAAGCGTTTGAGGTTGCCGTAACTATACTCCCCCTCGCGGGCATAGATCTCCCATAAAAGGCGCAGCTTTGCCTTCTTCACCGCATAATCCACGTGCGGCTTGCCGCAGGGGAAGAGTTTTTTCAGGTTTTCTATTTCTGCGAAGGGGATGCCTTTCTTAAAATAAGGAATCTCCTTGAGCGAGAGGTATGCCGGCTCAAGGGCAAAGGAACTTAAGGAGTCATAGGGGCAGAAGACAAAACCGGCCTCGTTCATCGGCAAAAGCTGCAGGATGGATTGTTGCGTGGCTGCAACCCATTCGATTACCAGCTTTAAATCCGCCAGGTCGCCTATCCCCTGGCTGTTTTTGGAGCAGACCGAAAACAACGGGACCAGCACCCCCGCCCTTTTAGAGGCAGTGGCCCTCCTCCATTTGCCCCCGGATGCGCTGCTAAAGAGGTGTTTTTTTAATTCCGTTTCCGGCATTTTTCCTTTTTAACGCATCAGGAAGAAGCGTATTATTTTATGGGCCCAGAAGAGGCTGATCAGCGCCCCCACTGACAGAAAAGGGCCGTAAGGTATGGTGTGGTCTTTTTTTCTAACCAGGGAGATTATCCCGAAGACGAGGCCGAAGAACGGGGCGATAAAAAAAGCCAGCAATGCCCTCTGCCACCCCATGAAAGCACCGATCATCGCCAGGAGTTTTATATCCCCTCCGCCTATGGATTCGGTCTCTCCCTGAATCGGGGGCCTTTTAAGCAGCTTAAAATATACCAGGTCAAAAAGAAAACCGGTAATATAAATTACCCCTCCTCCGATAACAATGCCGAGCAGCGAATTAACCATCGGCCGCCAGCTGAAGGAGAAAGGGCCCAGGTGCAATCCCCGGATTGAACTTAAGATGAAACCGATGATGATCCCGCCTACCGAAACTTCGTCGGGGATAATCCGGTGCTTGATATCTACGAAGGTGGCGATGATCAGGCTGCAGGCAAAAACCACGTAGAAAAAGAAGTTGTAACTTAAGCCGTAGCGCTTAAAAAGCAGGACAAACATTACCGCCGTGGCTAATTCCACGAGCGGATAACGCAGGGAGATCTTCTTTTGGCAGAAACGGCACTTACCTTTAAGCAGGATGTAGCTGATAAAGGGGATGTTATCATAACCGGGAATTCTCTTGTTGCAGTGCGGGCAGTGCGAGCGCGGCCAGACCACGGATTCTCCCTTAGGCATCCGGTGGATGCAGACGTTGAGGAAACTTCCCACAACCGAACCGAAAATAAATGTGACTATCGCCGAAATCATAATGTTCCCACTCCTTCCTCTAATGCCCGGCGCATCAGCCCTGCGTCAGGCCAGCTGCCGGTCCAGTATTTAAAGGCATAAACCCCCTGAAATAAAAGCATCCCTAGCCCGCCGCAAACAGGCAGGCCTAAACTTTCTGCGTCCTTGATTAGTTGGGTCTTGCGGTTATAGACCACCTCATAGACCGATAAATTTTTGTTCAAAGATAAAAGGCTTTTATCAATCACGCTTGCCGCGTCGTCTTTCATCCCTACCGGCGTGGCATTAACCAGAAGCCGGGCTTTTTTTATACTCTCGCTTAAACTGTCTTTGTCGATAAAGGCCAGTTTCTCTTTCTGGAATCCTGCCTGGGAAAAGCTCAAAAAATGTTTCTTCGCCGCAGCCGCTGCCTGCTCGTTGTTTTCGTAAATATAAATCTTCTCGATCCCTAAATCCTTCCAGCTCAGCGCCGCAACTACCGCCCTGCCGGCGCCGCCGCAGCCTAAGAGCAAGACGCTTTTACCTTTGGTCTCCGTGAATTTCAGGTCTTCGGATAATGCCCGCAAGATTCCTCCGGCATCGGTATTCCAATAACGCAAGGTCTCCGCTTCTTTTTTTACCGTATTTACCGCGCCGGTCAGTTGAAGGTAATAATATTCCAGCGCCGAAAGCCCTATGCCCGCAGGCGGAAAATTTTCCTGCAATATTCTCTTGGCCTCTACTTTGTGCGGAATGGTGATATTAAAGCCACTCAAATCCTTGAGGGCTATCTGATTGCCACCGAGATCAGCAACTGCAAGATTTTTTGACAAAAAATCTTGCAGTTGTTCCGGCTTCACGGGGATCAACCTGTATTCGGCGTCAATGCCGCAGGCGGCAAATGCCGCCTCCTGCATCTTTTTTGACAAACTATGCTCGACCGGATAACCGATTAAACCGTAAATTGCCTTAGGACTCATCTTGCTTTAAGATTATACTGAAAAACATCTTCCAGTGCTCCGGGGTAAAATAGGCAAACGGCTGCGGGTAACGCGACGCCAGTTCATAGGCCAGCTCACCCCGGTCCATCTGCCTGACCCTGCGCGGCAGCCCCGGCCGCTCAGGGGGCTCCATCGGATAAGCGCCGTAGATTATCTCCCAGAACTCCCTCCAGTCGCTCTTCCTGAAGCTGCGGAAGGGCTCTCCGACGTAAAGCTGCAGCTCTGTCTCTTTCTGTAAAAGCGCAACCGGCTTATGGCGTTTTTTACCCTGGCCGGCTCCATAGAAAAAATTATCGGCATGGATTCTGGCTTTATAGAGGTGAAAAGAGGAGAACTGCCTGATCTGTTCTCTGTATTTTATGATTATCACTAAGGCGAGCAATGCGACGAACAGTGAAATTCTTGGTAGGAATTTTTTAAAGGGCATACTTATTTACGGCATTCAGGTATGCTAATACTGAGGCCTCGATAATGTCGGTGCTTGAGCCGCGGCCGGAAATCACCTTATTCTTTATGCTCACCTTGATGCTGGCCTCTCCCATCGCGTCCTTGCCGGAGGTTACCGCCTCAATCCGGTAATCAAGGAGCCTGCCGCTTAAAGACGTAATCTTATCCACCGCCTTATAGCAGGCATCTACGGGCCCGTCGCCTGTGGATTTTGCCTCAAAGGTCTTCTTTTTATATTTTATCTTAACCGCTGCCTGCGGGACGGTGTCGGTGCCCGTAGTAACCTTAACCGAGAGTAACTGGTAAGCCATCTTTTTTTCTCTGGTCTGGTCTTCTACCAGGGCAATCAGGTCATCATCAAAAACCTCTTTTTTCTTATCCGCCAGTTTCTTGAAGCTGCGGAATACTTCATTCACCCGGGATTGGGTAAGCCGAAAACCCAGGCCCTTTAACCTTCTATCCAGGGCATGCCTTCCGGAGTGCTTGCCTAATACCAGGCGCGTCCCTCCCAGGCCCACATCCTTAGGGTCCATTATTTCATAGGTAATCCGTTTCTTTAATATCGCGTCCTGATGAATTCCGGATTCATGACGGAAGGCGTTTTTGCCCACCACCGCCTTATTCGGGGGCACCACAAAACCGGTAAAACTGCTCACCAGGCGCGAGATATTAAAAATATTCTTTGTATTTATGCCGGTAGAAAAATCTTTAAATACGTCCCGGCGGGTCTTGATACTCATTACTACTTCCTCAAGCGAGGCGTTGCCTGCGCGCTCGCCGATACCGTTTATGGTACAGTGTACCTGGCGCGCCCCGGCCAATACTGCCGAGAGGGAATTTGCCGTAGCCATCCCTAAGTCATCGTGGCAGTGGATGGAGATTACCGCCCGGTTGATGTTGGGCACATTGTCCATAATATCGGTAATCAGGCTGTGGACCTCCTGCGGGTAACTGTAGCCGACGGTATCGGGGATATTAATGGTGGAGGCACCTTCGTTTATTACCGACTCGATTATCCGGTAAAGAAAATCCCTTTCCGTGCGGGTGGCGTCCTCCGGGGAGAATTCTATCTCCGGGCAAAGCCTGCGTGCTAGGCGCGTTGATTTTACCGCTAAATCCAGTATCTCATCCTCGACTTTACGGAATTTATAGCGCATATGTATCTTGGAAGTGGCCAGGAATACGTGCAGGCGCGGGGATTTTGCTTTTTTTACGGATTTTGCCGCTGCCTCGATATCCGCTTTAATGCAGCGGGCCAGGCCGCAGACGCTGCTCTTTTTTATACTGCGGGCGACCATCTCTACCGCTTTGAAATCATCGGGGCTGGCAATAGGAAAACCCGCCTCAATCACATCCACCCCCAGCTTCTCCAGCTGGAAGGCAATCTCCAGTTTCTGCGAACTGGACATCGCCGCGCCCGGTGCCTGCTCCCCGTCCCTTAAGGTCGTATCAAATATAATTATCTTTTCCATTTTTCTGCACCCTAACTACTAACTACTATCTACTAACTACTGCTTTTTCATCCAAGGCATCATTTCTCTCAGTTTCTTGCCCACTTCCTCTATTCTGTGGTTATCGCCCTCCTGAAGCAGCCGGTTGAAGTTCGGCCGGCCGGCCTCGTTCTCTTTAATCCATTCGCGGGCGAATTTCCCGGACTTGACCTCTTTTAAAATCTTCTGCATTACCTTACGGGTCCTTTCGTTGATAATCTTCGGGCCCCGGGTAAGGTCCCCGTAGCAGGCGGTATTGGAGACCCGGCGGCGCATCCCGGAAATCCCGGTCTCCTGAATTAAATCAGTAATCAGTTTTAATTCGTGCAATACTTCAAAATAGGCAATCTCCGGCTGGTATCCTGCTTCAACCAGAGTGTCAAAACCGGCCTTGATTAATTCGCTAACCCCGCCGCAAAGCACCGCCTGTTCGCCGAAAAGGTCGGTCTCGGTCTCTTCTTCGAAGGTGGTCTGGATTACCCCGGCGCGCGTGGCGCGCAAGGCCTTTGCATAAGCCAGGGCTAATTTCAGCGCCTCGCCGGTTGCATCCTGATAAACCGCAACCAGAGACGGCACGCCCTTACCCTCCTCAAACATCCGCCTGACCAATGCACCCGGCCCTTTGGGCGCAACCATAAAAACATCCACGTTCTTCGGCGGCTTAATCTGTTTGAAGCGGATATTAAACCCGTGCGAAAAACAGAGCGCCTTCTGGCTTTGGCTATCGGAAGCCAAACCACCGCCCTTTGGCTTGCCTTTTTTTAAATTCGGCTTGATGCTTTCCTTATACACCTTTGCCTGCACATGGTCCTGGGTTAAAATCTGGATAATATCGGCGGCAGCAGCTGCCTCTGACGCAGGGATAGGGCTGAAACCGTCTTGTTTTGCCTGTTCGAAATTCGGGGTCCCCTCCATCTCGGAAACTATCACCCGGCACCCTGAATCGCGCAGGCACAATGCCTGGCCCCTGCCCTGGATACCGTAACCGATAATCGCGATTGTCTTGTCCTTTAATACCTCTAAATCTGCGTCGTTGTCGTAATAAATCTTCAGCATCTGTTTTCTCCTTCAATGACCCGCCATAATCCGTGGCGGGGAATTGAATCCGCCATGCTTTGTGGCGGACTCCGTTAATAAGCCATCGCCACCCTGCCGGTACGCACCAGTTCCTTAACCCCGAAGGGCTCAAGTGCCTCAAGCAGCTCTTTAATCTGCGCCTGTTCTGCCACCGCCTCGATGATAGCGGTATCATTTTTATGCTGCACTATTTTTGCGACATATTTCCTGAGCAGTTTCTCTAACTTTTCCTTTTCTTTGATGCCGGGGGATTTTAATTTGACTAAAATAAGTTCGCGGTCAACGTGCTCCTTCTTGGTAAAGTCGGTCACCGTCAGCACATCGATCAGTTTATTCAGCTGTTTTTTTATCTGCTCCAGCACATCCTCATCCCTTGCCTCCACCACTAAAGTCATATAAGAGACACCGGCGTCCAGCGTCTCGCTTACCGCCAAAGACGAGATGTTATATCCGCGCGCGCTAAACAACCCGGCAACCCGCGCCAGCACCCCGAATTTATTCTCCACTAATACCGATATGGTATGTTTCATGCCATACCCCCGATCATCCGGTTAATTGCCTCCCCCGCAGGGACCATCGGATAGACGTTCTCCTCCGGTTCGATATGGAAATCAATCAAGACGGTGTTGTCTATTGCCAGCGCCTTTTCAATCGCCGGGCGCACCTCTTCTTTTTTGGTGGCCCGGATGCCTGCGGCGCCGTAACTCTCAGCCAACTTCACAAAGTCCGGGCCGCTGATACAGGTGTGGGAATAACGTTTTTTATAAAATAACTCCTGCCACTGCCTGACCATCCCCAGATAACCGTTGTTCAGGATGGCGACCTTCACGTTTATTTTATTGCAGACGCAGGTTGCCAGCTCCTGTATGTTCATCTGTATCGAACCGTCTCCGGCGATATCAAAGACTACCCTCTCCGGGCAGCCAAGCTTTGCCCCCATGGCCGCGGGAAATCCAAAGCCCATCGTGCCTAACCCGCCGCTTGAGATAAAGGTACGCGGGTGGGTATATTTATACCACTGGCAGGCCCACATCTGGTTTTGCCCGACCTCAGTGGTAATCAGCGCCTCTCCTTTAGTCAATTCATAAATCTGCTCGATGACATATTGGGGCTTGATCTTGCCTGCCTCTTTATAGGTAAGCGGGTATTTTTTCTTCCAGGAATCAATGGTCTCAAGCCAGGCGGAGGTGTCAGGTGCCTTCTTGATCTCTTCCAGGATCTGGCCCAAAACATTTTTGGCATCGCCTACTATCGGGATATTGACCTTGACGTTCTTGCTGATAGAAGAGGGGTCAACGTCGATATGGATGACCTTTGCATGGGGGGCAAAGGCGTCCAGCCGGCCGGTAACCCGGTCGTCAAAACGCGCACCCACCGCAATAATCAGGTCTGCTTCCATAATTGCATGGTTGGCAAAAGCCGTGCCGTGCATACCCAGCATTCTCAACGAAAGTTCATGCGTCTCCGGAAATCCCCCCAGGCCCATCAAGGTCGTGGTAACAGGGGCATGGATTTTCTCGGCAAACTCCTTTAACTCCTGATGCGCGCCGGAGGTAATGATCCCCCCGCCGGCATAAATCAGCGGTTTTTTGGCAGCGGTAATTAATTTTACGCATTTCTTAATCTGGCCGGGGTGGCCGAAAAGCGTGGGCTTATAGCTTTTAATCTCAACCGTTTCGGGCCAGATAAACTCCACATCCTGCTGCTGGACATCAACGGGGACATCAATTACCACCGGGCCGGGCCGGCCGCTGGTGGCGATATAAAATGCCTCCCTGATAACCCTGGCCAGCTCATTAGCATCCTTAACCAGGTAATTATGCTTGGTGATCGGCCGGGTGATGCCGGTAACATCCGCCTCCTGAAAGGCGTCGTTGCCGATTAAAAAGGTTTTAACCTGCCCGGTAATCGCAATCAGGGGAATTGAATCCATATAAGCGTTAGCAATGCCGGTGACCAGGTTGGTTGCGCCGGGCCCGGAGGTGGCAAGACAGACCCCTGCCTTACCGGTTGCCCTGGCATATCCGTCGGCAGCATGCGCTGCCCCCTGTTCGTGGCGGGTGAGGATAAACTTTATATCCGCATCATAAAGCTTATCAAAGATGGGCAGGACAGAGCCACCCGGATAACCGAACATCACCGTAACGCCTTCGCGCTTTAAGGATTCAATCAGAATCTGAGCGCCCGTCATTTTAATATTGCTCCCTTGTCAGCAGAGCTGACCATCCTGGAATAACGCGCCAGATATCCGGTATTAATTTTTGGCGCAACCGGCTTCCAGTGCTTAAACCTTTTTTGGATTTCCGCCGGCGTTAATTTAACTTCCAGTTTTCTTGCCGGGATGTCAATCGAGATTATATCGCCGTCTTTGATAATTGCGATCACCCCGCCTGCGGCTGCCTCCGGAGAGATATGCCCGATGCAGGGGCCTTTGGTCCCGCCGGAAAACCTGCCGTCGGTAATTAAGGCAACCGAATCGCTTAAGCCTAAGCCCACAATCGCCGAAGTGGACGCGAGCATCTCGCGCATCCCCGGCCCGCCTGCCGGTCCTTCGTAACGGATAACTATACAGTCGCCTTTCTTTATCCTTCCGGCAAGTATTGCCGCCATCGCCTCTTCTTCGCGGTTAAAGATGCGCGCGCGCCCCTTAAATTTCATCATCCCGGGGCTTACTGCCGACTGTTTTACCACTGCCCCGCGGGGCGCAAGGTTGCCGTATAAGACTGCTATGCCGCCCTGTTTATGATATGCCCTGTTCAGCGGCCTGATTACCTCTTGATCAGAAATCTCTGCTCTTTTTGCTATATCAAAGGTCCGCTCTCCGCTGACATTCAAAGTATTATGCAATTTATTTTTGAGCCTCTTTAAGACCGCAGGGATACCGCCGGCAAATTCCAGGTCTTCCATATAATGTTTTCCTGCCGGTTCGATATTTGCGATATGAGAGGTCTTTCTGCTGATCTTATCAAAATCCTGAAGTTGGAGCCCTATCCCCGCCTCATGGGCGATGCTCATTAGATGCAATACCGTGTTGGTTGAGCCGCCCAAAGCCACATCCACAAATACTGCATTTTCCAGAGAGCGTTTATTGATAATATCCCGGGGACAGATATTTTTTTTCACCAGTTCAACGATGCGCTCTCCTGAGGCCTGGGCAATCCGGCGTTTCTTGGCTGAAACTGCCAGGGCAGTTGCGCAGCCCGGTAAAGACAACCCCATGGTCTCGGTTAAACAGGCCATTGTATTTGCGGTATAAAGCCCCTGACAGGAGCCGGCACCCGGGCAGGCCTCCATTTCAAGGCACTCCAGTTCCTTTGGGGAAATTTTGCCTTTTTTTGCCAAAGCCCGCGCCTCAAAGGTATCGTGCACAAAAGCAAGTTTTCGGTTATTATAACGGCCGGAAAGCATCGGGCCTGCAGTCACTATAATCGCCGGGATGTTCAACCGCGTAACCCCCATAATCATCCCGGGGGTAATCTTATCGCAGTTGGTCAGGCAGACGATGCCGTCTAACTGGTGCGCGTTGCAGACCGTCTCAATGGTATCGGCGATTATCTCTCTTGATGCCAGAGGATAACACATCCCCAGATGGCCCATAGCAATTCCGTCGCAGATCCCGGGCACGCCGAAAAAGAAGGGCACGCCTCCGCCATAACAGATGCCGCGCTCGATATAACGCTCAAGCTCCCGCATCCCCACATGGCCGGGGATTAAATCGGTAAATGAGGTAGCCACGCCGATAAAAGGGCGCTTAAGGTCCTTCCTGCCCAATCCCGTAGCATGCAAAAGCGCACGGTGAGGAACCCGCTCTAAACCTTTTTTAATCTTATCCGAACGCAT
>JADHYK010000024.1 GCA_016782485.1 Candidatus Omnitrophota bacterium | reverse complement strand
GCGGGAAGGGAACTGGCGCAGCTATCCGCCTGTTTTGTTTTACCCATAGAAGATTCTATGCAGTCTATATTCGAAACCTTGAAAATCACCAGCCTGGTCCATCAGTCAGGCGGCGGAACGGGCTTCTCATTCTCGCGTCTGCGGCCGAAGAACGCCATGGTCAAAAGTACCGGCGGGATTGCCTCGGGCCCGGTCTCTTTTATGAAGGTCTATGATGCCGCAACCGAGGCCGTAAAACAAGGGGGTACCCGTCGCGGGGCAAATATGGGCATCTTACGAGTTGACCATCCTGACATCCTGGAATTTATAACCTGCAAGGAAAAGGAAACCCATATTACTAACTTTAATATTTCCGTCGCCATTACCGAAGATTTTATGAAGAAACTCTCTCGGGGCGAGGATTACGACCTTATTGACCCCCATACTAAAAAGCCGGTAAAGCGGTTTAACAGCAGGGAGGTTTTTGAGTTGATAGTCAGGCAGGCGCATAAAAACGGAGAGCCGGGGATTATCTTCATGGACCGGATGAATGAATTTAATCCTACGCCGCAATTGGGCGAATATGAGTCTACCAATCCGTGTATTCCTCGCGATACGTGGATTATGACCGAAGATGGACCCTGTCAAGTGAAAGATCTTATAGGTAAAGAGTTTACTGCTGTAGTTAATGGAGAACATTGGAAAAGCGGGGAGGCAGGCTTTTTTCCCACCGGGGTTAAGCCCGTTTATAAATTAAAAACTAAGGAAGGCCACGAGATACGGCTTACTTTAAATCATCCGTTAATGAGAATTACGAAGAGAACAAGATATAGCGTTAAGACCGAATGGGTAGAAGCAGGTCAGTTAGAGCCCGGAGACCAGGTAGTTATCAATAACCATCTTTCTGTAGACTGGCAAGGCAGGCATAGTTTTAAAGAAGGATATTTAATAGGTCTATTAATAGGCGATGGTACTCTAAAGAAGGATAAGGTAGTTTTGTCGTCCTGGGGAAGGTTAGAGGGTTCAGAGAGCGTGAGAGTAGCGGCTATGGATTCTTTGGATGGCTTTAGACATCGTAGCGATTTTTCCGGTTGGGTAGAGATTAAAGGGAGGGATGAGTTTAGATTATCTCTATCTTCCTTGAGCCACTTTGCCTTTAGCCTTGGTTTAAAACCAAGGCTAAAAGAGATTACCGAAGAGATAGAAAGAGGTTCGGCAGATTTTTGCAGAGGATTATTAAGGGGGTTATTTGATACTGATGGGACGGTTTTAGTGAATCAAGAAAAAGGGTCTTCTCTGAGGTTGGCCCAGAGCAACCTTCCCTTTCTTAAATCAGCGCAGAGGATTCTTCTCAGGTTGGGGATATATTCAAAGATTTATACCTTTAGAAGAAGCGAAGGAGTTAGGTATCTTCCTGATGGCAAAGGCGGCTATGCTCAGTATAATATCCGCGCCCAGCACGAACTGGTTATTTCTAATGAAAGTATTGTTAAATTTGCCCGGAAGATAGGTTTTAAAGATGCGGATAAACAAAGTAAATTAGAGAGGATTATAAAAAATTATAAAAGGAGGATCAACAAGGATTTTTTTGCTGTAACGATAGAAGATATAACCTTTGAAGGGGTAGAGGAAGTTTATGATACCCAGATTCCCGGTCTGCATTATTTTGACGCCAATGGTTTTATAGTTCATAATTGCGGTGAACAGGTACTTTTACCTTACGAAAGCTGCGACCTGGGTTCCATTAACCTCTCCAGGATATATAAAAAATCCGGCGGCTCATACGAAATCGACTGGGAGAGATTAAGGGAAGTGACGCAGGTTGCCGTACATTTCCTGGATAACCTTATCGATGTCAACAAATTCCCCATGCCAAAAATAGAGCAGGCTACGAAATTAACGCGCAAGATCGGCTTAGGGGTCATGGGTTGGGCAACCCTCTTGATCCGCCTGAACATAGCTTATAACAGCGAAGAAGCAGTTGCCCTCGCAGAAAAAGTAATGCGGCTCATCCTGGATGAGGCAGCTAAGAAGTCGCTGGAGTTGGGCAGCAGTAAAGGAGCATTCCCGGCATTTGAAGGCAGTATTTATGATAAAAAAGAAGGCCCGCCGATGAAGATGCGTAACGCCACCCTCACTACTATTGCCCCCACAGGCACGATCAGCATAATTGCCGGCCCCTGTTCGTCGGGAATCGAGCCGCTGTTTGCCATATCTTACTACCGTAAGGTGATGGATAACGATAAGTTGGTTGAGGTTGACCCGCTGTTTGAGGAGATTGCCAGAGAAAGAGGCTTCTACAGCAGAGAGCTGATGGAGAAGATTGCCGAAAACAGCTCCATCCGGGAGATTAAGGAGATCCCGGATGATGTAAAAAGAATATTTGTCACTGCCCACGATATATCTCCGGAGTGGCACGTGCGCATGCAGGCGGCATTCCAGAAATATGTGCATAACGCGACTTCCAAGACTATCAATTTCCCGACTGAAGCAAGCGCGGATGACGTAAGGAAGGCATATCTTCTGGCTTACGAATTGGGCTGCAAAGGCATTACCATTTACCGCGATAAGAGCCGCCAGGAGCAGGTTTTAAATACAGGCAATCCCGGCACTAAACAGGTGAAAAAAACCGCAGAGGCAAAGGAAGAGATTGCCCCCCGCCCCCGCCCGGAAGTAATTATCGGCACGACTACGAAAGTTTCCACGGGCTGCGGTAACCTTTATGTGACCATCAACGTGGACGAGGAAAAAAGGCCCTTTGAACTTTTTACGCAGATGGGCAAGGCCGGAGGGTGTGCCGCTTCGCAGCTGGAGGCAATCGGGAGGCTGGTATCTTTAGGGTTTCGTTCCGGGATCGAAGTAAAGTCTATTATCGAACAGTTACGCAATATCCGCTGCCCCAGCCCTTCATGGGAAAAGGGTAAAAGGATATTTTCCTGCGCAGACGCCATCGCCCGCGTTGTCGAAACAAGGCTGTTGAATAACGAGGCCGTAAAGGCGCCCCTGGAAAATACGCCGGTAGCGATGAAGCATTCTTATGGCGATAGCCATGACGGCGTTGCCGCCGTTGATTTTGGCCACCATGGCAATATCGTCGGGGTCTGCCCGGATTGCGGCGGGGCGTTGCGCCACGAAGAAGGGTGCATGAAGTGCCACGCCTGCGGCTTCTCCAAATGCTAATGAACTTTTACTAAAGCTCTCCAGGATTACTTTAATTAAAAACCAAAAGTTATTAATTATATGTGCCGTTACGACGTCATAGCCATAGGAGCAGGGCATGCCGGTATTGAGGCGGCCTGTGCCTCGGCCCGGATGGGGCAGCAGACCCTTTTGTTGACTTTAAAGAAAGACAATATCGGGGCAATGAGCTGCAATCCGGCGATAGGCGGCGTTGGCAAGGGACAGCTGGTTAAAGAGATAGATGCCTTAGGCGGGGTAATGGCCCGGGCAGCTGATGCCTGTGCCATACAATTCAGGGTGCTCAACGCCTCCAAGGGTGCTGCGGTGCAGTCTTCGCGCGCGCAGATAGATATGCAGATGTACAACCGCTATATGAAGAGGCGGGTTGCGGCCCGGAAGAATCTCTCTATTAAAGAAGCCGAAGTAAAAAAGATAATAGTGGAGGATAACGCCGTAAAAGGCATAATTACGGCATCAGGCGACAAGATTTCCGCCTCAGCGGTGATTATCTGCCCGGGGACATTCCTCAACGGCCTGATACATATCGGATTAAAAAATTTTAGCGGCGGCCGCATCAACGAGCCCGCCTGCTGTTGGCTGGCGCAGGATCTAAAAGAACTAAGGTTTAAGATGATGAGGTTTAAGACCGGTACCTGCCCGCGCCTGGATAAAGAGAGCATAGATTTTTCCGGCCTGATTATTCAGCAGGGCGATAATCCGCCGAGAGCATTCTCTTTTTTTTCAAAAAGATTAACTAACAGGCAGGTTCCCTGTTACATTACTTATACCAACGAACGCACGCATAATATTATCCGCGATAATCTGGGTAGTTCTCCGCTATATACAGGAGTAATCAGGGCGGCAGGGGTCAGGTATTGCCCTTCCATAGAGGACAAAGTTGTCAAGTTCGGCGATAGAGAGAGGCACCAGATATTTCTGGAGCCCCAGGGGTATAAAGCAAAAGAGATTTACCCCAACGGTTTATCCACCAGCCTGCCTGAAGATGTGCAGCTTAAGATATTACATTCCATAAAGGGGCTAGAGAGGGCCAGGGTAATCCGCTTTGGCTACGGCATAGAGCATGAGGTGATTGAGCCGACGCAGCTAAATCCAACGCTTGAGGCAAAATCAATCAGGAACTTATACCTTGCCGGGCAGGTGAACGGCACCACCGGTTATGAAGAGGCGGCGGCGCAGGGTTTAATCGCGGGGATTAATGCGGCCTTACGCCTTAAGAACAGGGAGCCGTTTGTCTTAGACCGCTCCACAAGTTATATCGGGGTGCTGATTGACGATCTGACCACCAGGGGGACTCTCGAGCCATACCGGATGTTTACTTCGCGGGTGGAATACCGGCTGATTTTACGTGAAGACAACGCGGATTTGCGCCTGGGAAAAATCGGTTATGATTTAGGGCTGCTTGATAAAAAAGATTATAAGAAAATAACCGGCAAATCCCAGGCGTTAAGCAAGGCAGCCGTTTTTTTAAAAACCACCCGCCTTAAACCCGGGCCCGCGGTCAATAAAAAACTGGCTTTGCTGGGCAGTGCCCCGATAAAGAAATCGTTTACTTTAGAGGAGGTTCTGAAGAGGCCCGAGATACATCTGCAGGACCTGTGCAGGCTCGACCATATAAAGTTAAACCTGCCCGCATATGTATTCCCCCAGATTGAAACCGAGATAAAATATGCCGGTTTTATAGAGAGGCAGAAAAAGCAGGTTGAGGGTTTCCGGAACCTGGAAAAGATAAAGCTTCCCGCCGCACTAAATTATTCCGTTATATCCGGGCTTTCGCGGGAGATCAGGGAAAAATTGGATAGCCTGCGGCCGTTTAATTTAGGCCAGGCTTCAAGAATTTCCGGGGTTACTCCGGCTGCGGTCTCAATTCTTATGGTTTACCTGAGGAAGTTCCATGCGCACAGACAAAGATTACCTGGAGCTTAAAAAGGCCTGCCGGGATTCGGGTGCGGATTTATTCGGCGTTGCCGATATCAAAGAAATAAAAAAAGATTTCCGGCTCAGGCAGGCAATACTAAGAAAACTTGACCGGGCGGTCTGTCTGGGTGTAGAATTATCCGGCGGGCTCCTGGAGGAGATAGAAGAGGAGCCGACGCGGTTATACTTTCATCACTACCGCACGGCCAATCTTTTTCTGGACCAGCTGGCGCTTAAGGCAACAATTCTTATCCAAAGAAAAGGTTTTACTGCCCTGCCGATACCCAGCTCTTTAATCCTTGACTGGCAGAATACGAGCGGGCATCTTGCGCACAAAAAAATCGCTGTTTCTGCGGGGTTGGGCTGGATCGGGAGGAATAATCTATTGGTAAATAAAGAGTCCGGCAGCCGGTTGCGCCTGGTTTCCATACTGACCGATATGCCTCTTAAAACGGATAGGCCTTTAAGGGGTGGCGATTGCGGAGAGTGCCGGCGCTGCATCAAGGCCTGCCCTGCCGGGGCGATAAAGGAAAGCCCTTTAGAATTTGACCAGATTAGATGCTTTGAGAAATTAAAGGAGTTTCAGAAAAAACATATGGTAGACCAGTATATCTGCGGGGTCTGCGTGAGCGCCTGCAGGGGGAGAAGAGATGCTTAAGGAGATTATTTTCGGCCTGGTAGGAGGATTGGGTTTATTTATTTACGGCATCTGGGAGATGAGCGAGGGGCTGCATAAGGCCTGCGGGGAGAGGATGCGGAAAATTTTACACGGCCTTACAGGCAGCCCGCTAAGAGGCGTAATGGTAGGAACAGGCATCACCAGTTTAGTCCAGTCTTCTTCCGCCACTACGGTAATGGTGGTGGGTTTTGTTAATGCCGGCTTGATGACGCTGGTGCAGGCGCTGGGTGTTATTCTGGGCGCTCATATCGGCACCACCATCACCGCGCAGTTAATCGCCTTCAAGCTTACTGACTATGCCCTTCCGATTATCGGGGCAGGCATGTTGACAATTCTTCTTGCCAAGAAGAGGTCGCATAAATATATCGGCGAGTTCCTCATGGGTTTCGGTATTCTTTTCTTAGGACTGAGCATACTAACGAGCGTGGTTAGGCCCCTGGGGCAGTACCCGGCGGTAAATAACATACTGGTGAGTTTCAGCAGTAATCCTTTTTTAGGGGTCTTGGCAGGCATGGTGGTTACCGCCATATTTCAAAGCAGCTCGGTTACCACCGGTATGATTTTGAGTTTAGCGATGGCGGGCTTGATTGATTTGAAAGGGGCGCTGCCTCTTATTTTAGGTTGCAACATCGGCACCTGCGTTACGGCATTAATCGCCTCTGTGGGAACAAGCCTTTCTGCAAGGAGAGCAGCAGCAGCCCACATTATGTTTCAGATTGCCGGGGCAATTATCTTCTTGCCGTTCCTTGCCTTTTTCGGGAACCTGGTAAGTTATACCTCCGCTGCGCTTCCCCGGCAGATCGCCAATGCCCACACTTTCTTTAACGTCATAACCACGCTGATCTTTCTGCCGTTTCTTAAGCCCTTTGCCAATTTCCTTACTAGGGCGATTAAAGGTAAAGAAGAGGAAGAGGTAGAATACCTGCCTAAATATCTGGAGCGGCACCTGCTGGGCACTCCGCCTATAGCCATAGAAGCAGCGGTTAAGGAAATAGTCAGGACTTTAGGCCTGACCCAGAAGATGGTGGCGCAGTCAATGAACAGTTTTCTTGAGAATAACCAGAGGTCCCTGGAGAAGATAACCCGCCGGGAAGAGGCGGTTGACTCCTTAAGGGAGGCAATTACAAATTATTTAGTTGAGTTAATGCAGCGTGAATTAAGCGAAAGGGAATCAAAAAAGATTCCTCCTTTAATCCACGCCATTAATGACGTGGAAAGGATAGGTGACCATGCGGAGAATCTGAAGGACCTGGCAGAGCAGAAGATTGACCGGCGCCTCTCTTTTACCGATAATGCTGTTGAAGAATTAAAGAATATGTACGCGGATGTCAATCAGATGATTTCCTGTTCCATCAATGCCCTGCAGTTAAATAATACCGATGAGGCAAAACAGGTCCTGGAGCAGGAGTGCCGGATTAATACCTTAAGAGACGCGCTCAAGGATAACCATATGAAGCGCCTGGAAGAGGGCAGGTGTAACGTGCTTTCCGGGGTGGTTTTTCTGGATATAATCAGTAACTTTGAAAAGATCGGCGACCATCTTAATAACGTCGCTCAGGCGGTAATAGAGATATCATCTTGACCCCTGCCACAGTTGTGGTATCATATTAAAATTATGAAGCGTAAAATCGTCCTCTGGGTTAAGGATGAGCTTAAGCGCTCCGGCGCTAAGGGCATTGTGCTCGGGCTCTCCGGAGGGGTGGATTCTGCGGTAGTCGCCGCCCTGGCAAAGGAGGCAGCAGGCAGAAAAAATCTGCTGGCTTTGATTTTGCCCTGCCACAGCCACAGCCGCGATGTCAAAGATGCCCTGATGGTGGCAAAGAGGCTCAAGATAAAGGTAAGACAGCTGGATTTGACGCCGCTATACGAGCAGCTGATTAAAATTCTGCCTAAAGCAAAAGGCCTTGCGGTGTATAACCTTAAGCCGCGGCTGCGCATGACGGTCCTTTATTATTTTGCCAATAAACTAAATTATCTGGTCTGTGGTACAGGCAATAAGTCGGAGTTTCTTGTCGGTTATTTCACCAAACACGGCGATGGCGCAACCGATATATTACCCATAGGGGATTTGTTCAAAAAAGAGGTCAGGGTATTAGCCAGAGAGTTGGGGATCCCCAAAGAGATTATTGATAAACCGCCCAGTGCCGGCCTATGGGCGGGGCAGACCGATGAGAATGAGCTGGGGATTACCTATGACGAATTAGACGGCATATTAAAACGCACGGAGGGGAAGAGAAGGCAGTCCGCCCCGCCGGATAAGGTCAACAAAGTAAAGAGGCTGGTTAAGGGCTCCGAACATAAAAGGCAGGGGCCCCGTATTTGTTATATTGAAGGAGGTTTTAACCATGGATGAGATATTAGAGATACTGGAAAAAGACGCCAGGATTACACCCGAAGAAATTGCCAGGATGCTGAAGAAAAAACCCAGTGAAGTAAAGTCTGCCATAAAAAAATACGAAAAAGAAGGCCTGATCGTCAAATACAAGGCCGTGGTCAATAAGGAATTGAGAAAGGATAGTGACTTAAGCGTCAGGGCGCTGATAGAGGTCAATATTACCCCTCAGAAGGACGTCGGTTTTGACAAGATCGCCGAGCGCATCTATTCCTTTCCGGAAGTCAACAGCTGTTATTTAATTTCCGGCACTTACGACCTTTTAGTGATAGTAGAGGGTAAGAATATCCACGCCGTATCCAACTTTGTGGCGGAGAAACTTGCCTGCCTGGAAAACGTGCGCGGCACAGTGACCCACATCCTGTTAAAAAAATACAAGGAAGACGGGGTGGTCCTGAAGCATAAGCAGGAGCATAAGAGGATAGCGATATCGTATTAAAAAAGTAGTTAGTAGTCAGTAGCTAGTAGTTAGGGATGAAGATGCAGATTTCCAAAAAAGTAGAAAAGATGCAGCCTTCGGGCATACGGGCATTCTTTGATTTAGTGCTCGGCATGGAGGATGTTATCTCTCTGGGGGTGGGGGAACCGGACTTTGTTACCCCCTGGCCTATCCGCGAGGCGGGGATTTATTCTCTGGAGGAGGGTTTTACCTCTTACACCTCTAACAAAGGCCTTTATAAACTGCGTTTAGCCATAAGCCGTCACCTCAAAGAGAGATACGGGCTGGATTATTGCCCGGAGGAAGAAATCCTGATTACCGTGGGGGTGAGCGAAGGCCTGGATTTATGCCTGCGCGCGATAGTGAATCCGCAGGATAAAATTCTGGTGCCTCAGCCAAGCTATGTCTCCTACGGCCCGGTTTCGGAACTGGCAGGGGCAACGCCGGTATACATTGATACGCAAAAGGATGGATTTAAGCTTACGCCCAAAAATTTAGAAAAAAATATCGATAAAAATACAAAGGCGCTGATTTTGAATTATCCTGCAAACCCCAGCGGCGTCTCTTATACTAAAAAAGAGTTAGAGGAATTGAAAAAAGTCATCTTGCAGCACAAAATACTCTGTATTTCCGATGAGGTTTACGCAGAGCTGACCTATGACTTTGAGCATATCTGTTTTTCCTCATTAAGCGGCGCAAAGAATAATACCGTTTATCTTAACGGTTTTTCCAAGTCCTATGCCATGACCGGCTGGCGCGTGGGTTTTGCCTGCGGGCCGCAAGAGATCATCGCGGCGATGACCAAGATCCATCAGTATACGATTATGTGCGTGCCGATTACCTCGCAGATGGCGGCGGCCGAAGCATTGCATTCCGGAAAAAAATCCGTAGAAGAGATGAAGCGGGAGTACAAAAGGCGCCGGGAGTTCGTCCTGCAGGAACTTAAAGTACTCGGCCTTGAATGCATCAGGCCGGATGGGGCATTTTATGTATTTCCCCGTGTCAGCAAAACAGGGATGAACGGCGCAGAGTTCGCCCAAAGGCTGCTTAAGAGGGAAAAGGTTGCGGTTGTCCCGGGCAGCGCCTTCGGCGGGCAATTCAGCGATTATATCCGCATCTCTTATGCCTCCGGTTACGCAGAGCTGAAAGAGGCATTTTTCAGGATGGGAAGGTTTCTAAAAAAAATATAAGAGGAGCCAGAAAATGAGACCCAAGACTAAAGCCGAGGTAATGAAGCTGGTAAAGGAGCGTAAGGTAAGGTATATCCGGTTATGGTTTACTGACGTATTGGGGTTATTGAAGGGTTTTACCATAACCGTGGATGAGCTGCCGCGCGCCATGGGCGACGGGATGGGCTTTGACGGTTCTTCCATCGAGGGCTTTGCCCGTATCGAAGAGTCGGATATGGTTGCCCGGCCAGATCCCTCTACCTTTGCAATACTGCCCTGGGAGTCAAAGGACCAGCCGGTAGCCAGGATGTTCTGCGATATCCATATGCCGGACGGAAAACCCTTTGCCGCTGACCCGCGCTATGTCCTGAAGAGAAACCTGGAGCGCGCAAAAAAGATGGGGTTCAGTTATTACGTGGGCCCGGAGCTGGAGTATTTTTATTTTAACAACCCCAAGAACACCATTGTCCTGGATAAAGGCGGTTATTTTGACTTAACACCGCTGGATGTCGCCCAGAATGTGCGCAACGAAACCGTCAGCGCACTGGAGGACCTGGGGATTGTCGTGGAGTACAGCCATCACGAAGTTGCCTCCAGCCAGCACGAAATAGATTTACGCTATAGCGATGCGCTTTCCATGGCCGACAATGTGATGACTTACAGATTAGTGGCTAAGGAGATTGCTCAAGGCCGAGGTCTGCACGCTACTTTCATGCCCAAGCCGGTATACGGGATAAACGGTTCCGGTATGCATACGCACCAATCATTATTCTCCCTCAAGGGCGGGAAGGGCCAGAAGAAGAATGCCTTTTTTGAAAAGAAGGGCCAGTATCATCTTTCCAAGGTTGCCAGGCAATTTATCGCCGGATTGTTAAAGCATGCCTGCGAGATCACCTCGGTTACAAATCAATGGGTTAATTCCTACAAGCGCCTTGTCCCCGGTTATGAGGCCCCGGTTTATATCTGCTGGGCCCAGATGAACCGCTCTGCGTTAATAAGGGTCCCGATGTATAAGCCCGGCAAGGAAAAATCTACGCGTATCGAATACCGCGTGCCTGACCCGGCCTGCAATCCTTATCTTGCCTTTTCAGTGATGCTGGCGGCGGGTTTAGAGGGCATAGAGAAGCAATATGCGCTTGCCGAGCCGGCAAATGACAATATTTACCGCATGACCGATGAAGAGAGGGAGCGCGCCAGGATCAGGTCCCTGCCTGAGGATTTGCTTGAGGCGATAAAGGCAACCGAAAAATCAGAGCTGGTGAAGAAGGCGCTGGGGGAGGAGCTTTTTCATTTCTTCATCCGCAATAAGAAGCTGGAATGGGATGAATACAAGGCACAGGTTACCCAATACGAGATAAATAAATACCTGCCCATATTATAGTGAAAAAAACAAGAAAGAAGGGTTACCAGGTTTATCTAAAACAGATTGAGGCGCTTTCCAAGGTCGCCAACCTGATTACCTCCGGTTTATACCTTGAGGAGCTCCTGCGTTTAATCGTGCAGGTTACCGCCGAGATCATGAGCTCCAAGATTTCCTCCCTGATGCTGCTTGCCCCTGACGGGAAAGAGCTGGTGGTGAGGGCGACCCAGTCTATCTCCGAAGAGTATAATAAAAAACCGAATATCAGGCTGGGCGAAGGCATCGCCGGAAAGGTTGCCTGCGATAATAAAGCGGTCTGCGTTGAGGACGTAAAAGCAGACCCCCGCTACCTGAGCAGGGATATCGCAAAGAAGGAGGGGCTCTGTTCCCTGGCCAGCGTGCCCCTGGCCGTAAAGGGAAGGGTAATCGGAGTGCTGAATTGTTATACCTCCAAGAAACATAAATTCACAAAACACGAATTGGACTTACTGGCCGCCCTTGCCAACCAGGCAGCGATTGCCATTGAGAATGCGGAACTGGACCTCAGGGCGAAGTGCGCCGAGGAGGCATTGACTACCCGTAAGCTTATTGAACGCGCCAAAGACATCCTTTCGCAGGAGGCCAATATCCTGCCCTCTGAGGCATACAGGCTGATTCAGAAACAGAGCATGGATAAACGAAAGACCATGCGCGAAGTTGCCGAAGCGATAATTTTAGCCAGGGATATCAGGAAATAACCCCTGCTGATAAAATCGCTTGACAGTTAAAATAATCAGTGATATGTTGAAAAACAATGTCAGCTAATCAGAAAAAGATACTACTGGTAGATGATGAACCGGAGGTATTGGAGCACCTCTCCAATATCCTCCAGCGCAACGGGTTTGAGGTTATCTCTACCGCTAACGGCACGGAAGTAATAGAACTAGTCAAAAAAGAAGCCCCGGACCTGATCATTTTAGATATTCTGCTTCCCGACAAGCCGGGCGATGAGATAGCCGGTGAACTTACAGAAGACCCTGATACGGCCGGCATCCCCATAATATTTTTAACCGGCGTAGTTACCAAAGAAGAGATTGCCAGCGCTGAAAAATGCGGCAGGCATTATGTCCTGGCAAAGCCGGTGACAAAAGAAACCATCCTCTCTACTATAGAGAAAGTCCTTTAGATAAATACACTGCTTAAGCCCCCGGAAAACATCCTCATTTTTTAAAATAACGTCCGTATTGTTTTTTGGCAATATTCTGCTATAATTATTTAGATGAGTAAACTCAAAACCCCTATAACGGCCTGTCTTTTGGCTCTTCTTTTGCAGGGTTGCTGCCTTATCCCCGGTTATGAGCCGCTGGTGAACCTAAAGAACCTGGGGGATAACCGCGCGCAGATGGATAAATACCTCAAAGCAGAGGAGGCCCGCTATAAAAAATTAGAGTCGGATTTAAAGGATAAGCGTTTAAAAGAAGGTATCTCCAGGCAGGAGCTGCTTTCCCGTTACGGCGAACCGGTCTTTTCCCGGCCCGCCGAAGGCCAGTCCGCAAGAGGAGAGGTTTTAATTTACCGCCATCCCACCGAGTATTTTTCCTCGGATATGATCTACCTTTATCTTGACGATAAAGATAGGCTCCTATCTTACCAGATAAAACCCGCTCCGCTGGCCGGGGAAGAAAAAGAACCCCGCGGATGAAAAGATTAAAAGAGCGCATAGTCGGTTTATTAAAGCTTAACACCACGCCGCATGAAATCGCCCTCGGCGTAGGCATCGGCGTCTTTATTGCTATCCTGCCCTTATACGGATTCCATACGCTTTTAGTGATCCTTTTTGCCATAATGATCCGCCGGGCCAACAAAATCGCCATACTCGTAGGCACGAACATCTCCCTTCCGCCGACGCTCCCCCTTATCACCTGGGCCGGTTACAGCATCGGCAAGCTCTTTTTGGGCGATAGTTATCCGGCTCTAAACTGGCAGATCTTTAAAAATTTTGACCGCCAGAGCATATTCAATCTTTATTACCCTTTGTTTTTGGGGAGCGTTGTCCTGGGACTGAGCTGTGCTTTTATTTTTTATTTGATTATCCTCTTTTTTTTAAAACGCAGAGAGCGGCATAGAAAAATATGTTCAGGAAAGCTTTAATTGCACTTCTGGTTTTTTCAGCCGTTGTTGCAGCGGCTTATTTCTGGCTGCTGCCTAATATCACCGTACCGGCAGGCAATATTGACCGCGGCGAGTTTGCGGGAGAGAGAATCATTTACGATATCAAGCCGGTAGGGAGTGCCGAGTATAACGATTTGGGCATCGTGGAGCTCTGGGGCAAGCAGCTGAAATTGAGCACCTTCAGGACGCGGGTACTGAATTTTGACGATACCGAGACGATTTACAGCTCTCCGGAGAGCCTGCTGCCGTTAAGGGTGGAGCGCGATATCTCCATGTGGCCGCTAAAGGAAAAGATCATCGAGGAATATGACCCGGATAATTTTACCCTGATGATCAGGAAATTAAAAGGCAAGAAGCAAGAGGAGCAGATATTCAAGGCGGAGGGGCCCATTTATAATGCCGTAATCCTTCCTTTTTACCTGCGCAGCATAAAAGAGCTTGATCCCGGATGGAGCATGGTGGTCCGCCTTCCGCAAAAGTTTAGCGTAAAGTTAGTCGCAGAGGAGGATATTGAGGTCCCGGCGGGAAAATTCAGGGCCTGGCGTTTTACCAGCGACCCTTATAAATTCGACATCTGGATAAGCCAGGATGAATTACGCCTGCCGCTTAAGATAAAAGGCGCGGCGGGCTTAGGTTATACCCTTTTATTGAAAGAGCGCACGTTGGAGAAAAAATAAGATGAAAAAAAAGAATAAAATTATTATTGCGATAGTTATCTTAATCATTACTGTCTTTGTGGCCCTGAGCGCGGCGGTTTCCATGTTTGGGAAAACATTTCTTGAGCGCAAATTAAGCAGAGCTCTGGGAATAAAAAGCAGCATTGATTCCATCTCTTTAAGTGTTCCTCTTACCATAAACATCAGGGGCCTTGAAATAGGAGAGTTGTTGCAGGCTCAAAAAATTTCCTTTTCTCCCGGCAGGCTAACCATAACAGATCCTGTAGTTAATCTTGAGCTATCTGGCGAAGGGAAGCTGAATCTGCCTGCATTTTCCCGCCAAGGCGGGGCCCCGCAAAATGCGAAAAAGAATAAAGAGGGCCCAAAAAGCAAGAAAGCGCCCTTTTTGTTGACCGCCCTAAACATAAAAAACGGAAAGTTTATTTTTACGGATAAAAAAATAATGCCCCAGGGGTATAAGACTATAATCGAAGGGATAAATATAGATATTGCAAAGAACATACTGCTGCCGACTTCGCTGAAAATGAACTTTAGCATTGAGGCGGAGGTGGCGGATGACCGAAGGAATAATCTGGGCGCTATTGACAGTTCCGGATGGATTGATTTCGGGCCCAAGGATATGGACGGCGTGCTGGAGATAAAAGAGCTTGAGCTTACTTATTTTTCCCCTTATTACGGGAATTTTCTTTCCAACCGGAAACTGCTTTCGGCAAAACTATCCACGCTTTCCGGACTTAAAGCCGGGGATAATAACCTGGAGATTGACACGCACCTGAAACTGCACGATTTAGTCTATGCCCAGGAAAAGACAGCCGAGAAGATTTCACCCGCCTCCATTTTTGAACTCGCCCAAAAGACGCTCGACCTTTTTCTTGGCCCGGAAGGGAACCTGGACCTGGAATTTACTATCCATACCAGACTGGATAAACCGCAGATTACTATCGCGGATTTAAAGGGCGTGGTGCTTAAGGCGGCGATTCAGAGCCTTTCCTCACAGTCGCCGGTAGAGTTGTTCAGAAAGGGCAAGGAGTTGATAGAACAATTCAAGGACTTTGGTGAAGGTATGGGGGACCTGTTTTGAATTTATGAAGCTGAAATTAAACCTCTATCCGGCTGTTGAGAACCTGCAGGAGAGGATAGTTGAGGTAATAAGGACAGCAAAGAAAAACCGGGCTAGGGTCATTGAGATTGCCTATGGCAAGGCATCGGCCGAAACGAAAAAACAGATCCTCAGGATTCTGGAGAAGAAACAATACCGCCGGCTTTATAACCGGCTGGAAAAGTCCAAGGGTGGTTGGGGGAGGATTTACCTGCATTTTAGATGGCGTAAAAGGGGTTAAAAGT
>JADHYK010000023.1 GCA_016782485.1 Candidatus Omnitrophota bacterium | reverse complement strand
GTTTAGGTTTATATTCGGGAGGCTTCTTTATGTAGCTGATTTCGAGTTTTTCCTCTTTATTCCTGGGAGAGACCTCAATCCCGTAGTGCTGCAGCATAAGAACGCCGTGCACTGCCACTGAAATCAAAAGGGCGAACTGAAATACTCTGTTACCACTCATAGGCCAATATTAACACAAAGAAATATTTTTTCAAATCAATTCCTTACATAATATATTGTTATTTTGCTTTAAATCTATCTGGGTAAAAACGTGCTGCTAATATTTCAACGGTTTTATCAATGCGTGTATTAGGATGGCATATATAGTCACAGGAGATAGAGATTAATCTTTTCTCTTTAGCCGCTCTTAATTCATTCCAGCCAGGCTGCTCCAGAAACCACTGAATAGCCTCTTGTTCGTTGTTTCGATTAAAAATAATCATATCAGGATCTTTTGCCTGTACCTCTTCTAAGCTGACAACGGGATAGTCGTCTTCAATATCTTCAAAGATATTTATACCTCCGGCTCTTTTTATAAAGTCGCTCTGAAAGGATTTTCTGCCAATGACCATTGCTTCTGTAGACATAAGGCGCAAGACTTTGAGCCTTTTTTCCATCGGAATATCGTGAAATTTATCCTCTATTTTTTTTAAATTACCTCTGCACCTATTCACAATGTCATCGGCTGCTTCCGCAGTTCCCGTAATCTTGGCAACCAATAATATTTGCTCCAGTGTCTGCTCCACTGTCTCCGGGAAGAATACGAAGGTAGTTATATTTATTTTTTCCAACTCTTTAGCCAATGGGCTTTGCAATCCGCCAAAGGCCAATACTAAATCGGGCTTCAACTCAACAATCTTATCAATTATGGCTTTATCAGACCAGCCACCTATAACAGTTTTTCCGGTTATATCACAAGTTTTTTCACAGTGTGATGTAACTGCAATTACTTTATCTTTTAAGCCCAAGTCATATAATATTTCGGTATTAGAAGGAATTGTTGATACAATCCTTTGAGGAATCTTCTCAACAGTTACCTTCCTGCCTAAGCCATCTGTAACAGTCACGGCAGCTTCGGCTAAACCAATAATTGCAGTTATTGATACGAATGCAAATATCAACGACCCAAAAGAAAGAGCAAATTTTTTTATGGTATAGGAACGTATAAAACACTTTCCTAACCACTGAAAATCGCACATTAGAGTTATCGCCGAAGGCGATTTTATTGAACACATAAGTCTAATCCCTCCTTAAAATAATACTCAAAATTCCGCCTTAAAACCACCGTCAATGGAAAAACCCGGCATAGGATAACCCTTTCTAACCTGATAAGCGGTGTTTGTCAGGTTCTTTATCGTTGCAAAAAAAGTCGCATACTTATTTATCTTTTTGGATACGTCCATACCCATAAGAAAATACCTTTTAACATAAATGGTATTGGCAGGATTATCAAAGCTTCTATTTACGAATTCCCATTTTAACTTCACCCTTAAACCCCGGTAATTATGGAATTCCAGAAAAGTATTTAGCTTATACTGCGGCTGATAAGTAAGTAACTTGTGCAAAATATTATCCATCGGCCGCTGATAGGTATAACTGATATCTAAATCCAGACAGTCAGTTAAAAATATTTTATTGCCGAATTCAACGCCCTGAACTCTTGCCTTATTGATATTCTCTGGTTGATCGATACCGTTGACCTTGTTCCATTTGATAAGATTCCTATAATCGTTTCTGAAATACGCCAGATTAAACTTAAGATTTTTAAAAATCTCCCTTTTGATCCCAAATTCATAACTCTTGCCCCTTTCCGGCTCTAAACCGGGATTACCCCGAGAAGTAGAACTCGACCAGTAAAGGTCGCTAAAGGTCGGGACCCGGTATGACTGGCCGTAAAAAAGGCGCAGGCCGGTCTTATCGTCGGGCTGGTATAAAAAACTTATATTCGGGCTGATTTCCGTATTATCAAAACTGGGATAATCATCAATACGGGCGCCGAAATCAACCTTTAACTTCCCGAACGCCTCCAGTTGATTCTGCAGGAACCATGCCCGTACATCATATTTATGCTTTGCAGTCTTGGTACTGTCATCAAAGTTTCCGGTATAACTGAAACCGCCGACGGCCCTGAAAAAATCTAAAGGCGTATAATTCATCTGCAGTTCCCATCCACGTTTCTTGGTCATATGCGTACTTTTATCCAATGGGACCGACGCATCGGTAAACTCAAGCCTGTCCCTGTTTTCATAGCCCTTAAAGGAAAAATCCAGGTTATCAAAAACTTTATAACCCCAATCTAACTGAAAAAAATTCTTAATCCACTGCTGGTAATCGCTATAGCTCTGCGAAGTTATCGACCCGGGAACCTCAACGTTGCCTTTATGGAACCCGGTATTAAAGATTAATTTATTATCGCTGTTAAATTCGTAATCAAGCTTTAAGGAGGCATTTTTTGCGGTATAGGCGCTGTGGTTACGGTATCCTTCTGAAGCAAGATAATCCCCGCTAAGCAGATAACCAAAACCTTTTAGCCTCCCCCCCTGATTTAATTTTTCAATATAGGTCCGGAAGGTCCCGAAATTAGTTGATGCGGTGGTTTTGAATCCTTCTTTCGGCGGCCTCTTGGTAATAATGTTTACTACGCCGCCCATAGCATCAGAGCCATAAAGGCCGGAGGCTGCTCCACGCATTACTTCAATTCTATCTATATTCTCTAATGCGATAGTATTCAGGTCTACATAGCCGGAATGTGCATTATTTATCGGCCTGCCATCCATCATTACTAAAACCTGGGAATCGGTTGAACCGCGCATCTGTACGGTTTTTCTGGCACCCAGGGCGCCATAATCCATTATGTCAACCGAACTGATATCGCCCAATACGTCCGCGGCAGTCTTTGCCCCGGAATCCGATATCTCTTTTGAGGTAATCACATCCACCTGGCGGGTAATACTCCCCATCTCCTCTTCTGTCCTTGAAGCGGTAACGACAATTTTATCCAGATTAATATCTTCACAATAAGCGTAGCCGATAATGCCGGTAAATAAAAAAAAGAAAGTAATAATCGTTGAATTCTTCTGCATCATTTTCTCTGTTTCTGGCCCTCCTGTGAAACCAGGAATACATAAGGTTTTAAGGAAACCGGATTTTGCTTTACCACCACCACTGTTTTATAAACCTCTTCTATGGTCTGATAAGTCAATACCTCCTGCGGAATTCCGATTTTATAAATTCGGCCGTCTTGCAGTAAAATTAACCTGTCGCAATACTCGCTGGCAAGATTCAAGTCATGTAAGACCACCGCAACCGTAAGGCCATTATTACTGTTGAGCCTTTTTAAAAGGTCCAAAACCGCAACCTGATGGGTAATATCCAGGTGGCTCGTCGGTTCATCAAGCAGCATTAATTTTGGTTGCTGCGCCAGCGCCCGCGCAATGACTACAAGCTGCCTCTCGCCGCCGCTTAAATTCTCCATTAACCGGTCTCTAAATTTAAGGGTATCTGTTGAGGCCATCGCCCCTTCTGCTATATCCCGGTCAAAATGCGCCTCTATGAACTGCCAGCCCCTGCGATAGGGAATCCTGCCCAGTAAAACATATTCCTCTGCCTCCATCCTTAATTCCATATCAAGGCCCTGCGAAACCACGGCAATTTTTTTTGCCAGTTCTTTAAAAGTCAAATTCTCTATATTGTCTCCTTCCAGATAAATACTTCCCTGCCGCGGCCTGATTATTTTGGTCAAGGCGCGCAATAATGTAGTCTTGCCTGAACCGTTAGGCCCGATTATCCCGACAAACTCCTTTTCTTTAATTTTGAAGTTGATGTTTTTCAGGAAAAACTTTGTATCGTAGCCACAGGTTAAATCATGCACTTGGAGCATTTATCAACTCCTAAAATGAGTGGCCTTTTTTGCTTAAAAGGTAGACAAAAAGGCCGCCTCCGAATATGCCGGTAATTACCCCCACCGGCAATTCCAGCGGTGAAATTATCGTCCTGGCTAAGGTATCGCAAAGGATAAGGAATGCCGCGCCGCTTAAAAAAGAGGCAACCAGCAGTATGCGATGGTCTCTGCCGATAACCATGCGCACGAAATGAGGTATAACCAGCCCTACGAATCCGATAATTCCGGCGATAGATACGCTAAAACCGGTAAGTACAGATGCCAGGATAAAAAGCAGCCGTTTGCTCCGTTCTATATTTATCCCTAAATGCTGCGCCTCCTCCTCCCCCAGAGAAAGGGCATTCAGGTCAAAACAGAAGAAATAAGAAATAACCAGCCCTAAGAAAGAGACTAAGGAAACTGTCTTTATTAAAAACCAGCTCGGCTCCTCCAGCGACCCCATTACCCAAAATACAATTCCGTGCAGGTCCTCTGTGCGGGAAAGCGCCATTATCAGCATTATTAATGACGAACAAATAAAACTTATCATTACCCCGCAAAGAAGCAGGCCCTGAATCCTTAATGCCCCTTTTCTCACAGTTAAAGAATAAACCAGAATTATAACTGATATCGCCCCCAGGAAACCGGAAAAAGGCAGGGTTAAGGCCCCGAAACTACGCTGCAGGCCCAAAAGCATATTCAGGGATACGCCTAATGCCGCGCCCCCGGAAATCCCTAATGTATACGGCTCAACTAACGGGTTGCGAAACATCCCCTGCAGGATTACCCCCGATAAAGCTAATGCCCCGCCAATGGCAAAACCCAATAAAATCCTCGGCAGCCGGATATCAAAAAGGATACTGTATTCGCTGGAGCCGCCGCCCTCAAGGATTAAAGAAAAAATCCTTTTAAGGGGTATGCTAGCTGCACCTACACAGAAAGAAAGGATAGCTGTTCCCGCGAGGATCCCCGTTAGAATCAAAATCCAGATTATCCAAAGAAATATTTTTTTATTCATTATCAGGATGCAGAATCGCGGCTATCTCCTGCAGGGTTTGCGTAAAACTTACCGGGGTCGGGCTGCAAAGCCTGTAAGAATCAATAATATAAATCCTGTTATTCTTAACTGCCTTCAAATCTTTATACCTCTGCCAGGCCCTTCTTTCCTCTTCGCCGGCAATGCCCATATTGGCAATGATAATTATATCGGGATTGGATTCAAGCACCTGCTCGCGGCTATAAAGGCCGGCCTTTACCTGGCTGACTACATTAACCCCGCCGGCAAATTCTATAAAATCATTAAGAAAAGAACCGCGGCTGGCGGCAAATAACGGCCTTGCCCCTATTTGTAAAAAGACCTTTGGTTTGCCGGAAGCCGCATACTTTTCTTTTATTGCATCCGTTTTAAATCTTACCTCTTTTATAATCTCTTGCGCCTCTTTTTCCTTCCCTAATAACACCGCCAACTCCAGGAATTGAGCGCAAATCTCATTAAAACTTTTTGCCGAAGGATAAATTACCGTCCTTATCCCTAAATTCTCTAACTTCCTAACCGACCTTAGATTTGTCAGCGTCGAACCTAATACCAGATCGGGCCTTAAGGCAATGATTTTTTCAAGATTTACATCAACTACCGTCCCTATCTTTTCTTTATCCTGCGCTTCAGGCGGCCTCCTGCAATATACAGTATCGGCCACAAGCCCATCCTGGGCGCCGAGAAGATATATCTCCTCGGTTATCGTCGGGACCAGAGAAATTATCCTCTGAGGGCAGGTATCCTGCGCATACCCGTTAGCCAAAGAACCTGCAAATAAAACTGCCGCCAGCAGCGTTTTTATGGCAAAATCTCTAAGAACCAATGGTTATCCTTTCTAATCCTTTTGCCCGTAATAAACTTTATCGGCTCTTTGAATACAGGCCCGTCATAGACAAAGGTATGAAATTCCCCTTTTTCGCCGCAGAGGTCAACCCCGCCATGCGCTTTAAGGTCATTTATAAACTCCTTATTGATTTCACGGCCAAGCCAAGAACTGTCCAAAAAATCTGCCTGGGTGGCTACAACTATGGTTTTAAAACCAGCCAGCAGAAATTCATTGAGCAACTTTTCTCTTTCTTCTCCCCACAAAGGCAATATCGGCTCAATACCAGGCTCTTTACAGACCCTCTCGACCCAATCCCTGTGTAACTGAAGGTCAATGTCGCCGAATATGCCTGTTTTTAAACCCTCGCTCTGTCCAAAGCCGGAAATAACCTTTTTGAATTCAATTTCATAATTCTCCCAAGAGGTTTTACGTTGGATTATCGGAATCCCCAATAATTGGGATTGCTGTTTAAGCCAACCAGGATTGATTCCGTGCGTGCGCGAATGGTTCCCGTCTTGCGAAACCATATTCAGCAGGCAACAAATATTATAACCTGATTGCTGCGCCCGATATAATGACAGGGCGCTTTCTTTTCCTCCGCTCCAGCAGCAAAATGCTTTCCTGCCCGTCTTCATTTTATAGGCCCCGCCCATCCGCAAATACGGCAGTGAAAGGCTGCCGGCTGTAATGCGGCATTGCAGCCGGGGCAGCAATCCTGTTTATCCGGCGCTTTCGGAATATCCCCGAATATCTGCCTGTAAATTTCGTAATAATAAAGGTGTTCTTTATTCATAAACTTTACCGGATAAAGCCTCTTTTTTTCTTCGAATTCCCTATCCGAAATCTTGGAAGAAATAATAGCCCTTAACCTGTTCATACCTGAACCGAATTCCAGCGGCCTCTTACTTTGCCAGGCAACCTCTTTCGGTAAAATATCCTCAAAGGCCCTGCGTAAAATCCACTTCCCCCATATCTTGCCGTTATCTTCCCGGATTTTTAACTCTCTCGGCAGATTCAAGGCAAAATCAACGACGTCTTTGTCGATAAACGGTTGAATCACCTCTATTCCTAAGAACCCGCCTATTTCATTGGAACTAAAAACCATCGACTTGGCGATCCTGCGTATATAGCCCTCCAAATCCTTTAACTTGCGCATAAATGAATAGCCGCCAAACAACTCATCGCTGCCGTCACCGGTCAATATTCCGGATATTCCCAATTCCCCGGCCTTTTTAAGGCCGAAGTATACCACTAAATCATTAGGAATAGCCGGATCAAAAGAACGCAATATTTTTATTACCTCGGGCACAGCTTCCAATGCTTCATCAATATTGACCTCGCGGTGAATCTGCTTTAAATTAAGGGCCCTTGACAATAGCCCCGAATAATAAAGATCGTCGGCAGCGCCTCTTAAACTTACCGTAACTGCCGCCACATTAGGATTAATAACCGCCAGCACCGATGTATCAAGGCCCCCGGAAAAAAGCAGGCCTGCTACGGCGTTTCTTTTAACCGATTCAGTCACTCTCCTTCTTAACTCCAGGATTTCTTTTTTCATATGCATTCTTTCATGGCGCGGATAAGTTTTGAATTTTCAGCGCGCGAACGCACGGCAACCCTTATGAATTTATTCCCTAAACCCCTGAAATTGGAACAGTCTCTAATGAGAATTCCTTTTTGGATAAGCCTCTTTGCCAATAAACTTGCGCTGGTTTCATTTTCTATCCTTATCAAAATAAAATTTGCCTCGGAAGGATAGGGCCTTAAGCCCCTAATTGCAGAAATTTCTCTAAAGAGATGGCCCCTTTGTTTCTCAACAAATATTCTTGTCTTTTTGATATAACCTTTCTCATGCAAAATCATCTCTGCCGCATCTTGCGCAAGCGTATTGACGCTCCAGGGCGGCTGGCATTGTTTTAGGCGCCTGATTATATCCTGATGTGCTACCAGATACCCTGCCCTTAATCCCGGCAGGGCAAAAAATTTGGTGAATGTCCTCAGAACAATAAGATTTTTATGTTTTACTGCCCGCCAGATTAAAGTATGTTTTTTTTCATCAGGCAGAAAATCCATAAAGGCTTCATCCGCAATAAGTAATCTGCCGGAAAATTTTTTGCTATCGGCGGGTTCCTGCAAAAGCAGGTTCCCCGTAGGGTTATTGGGATTGGGAACAAAAAGAATATCTGCATTGCCTAAAGAGGCCAAATTAAGCTTAAAACCCTCTTTTTCTTTTAATTTAAGGAACCTTATTTTGCAATTTGCAATTCCTGCCGCGCGTTCATATTCTGAAAAACTGGGAACGGGAATAACGGCAGTTTTCGGCCTTAAGGCATGCAGGATAAGATAAATTAACTCTATCGAGCCGTTTCCGGCAAGGATATTTTCCCGGCCTATTCCCCAGTATCTGGAAATCCCCGCGGTTAATCCTCTTGCCTGCGGATCAGGGTAATGAAGGATGCTCTCTAAATCTTTACAAATGGATCCTTTTATGCCTAAGGGCAGGCCCAGCGGATTGATGTTTGCGCTGAAATCAATCACTTCTTTCTTGAAATTATAAATATTCCCGCCGTGTGAAAAATTCAGGCCAGCCATCTTATAATTACCCCCAGCCAGACTATAAGAACCGAAACCAGCAGGCTTATTGACAATGCCTCATTTATTAAAGAAAGCTGTATTTCTTTTTTTTCTTCTCCTATATAAGGCCTTGTTACGCTTTTACCCTGATAAACCCAATTCCCTCCCAAACGTATACCCAGCGCCCCGGCCATAGCTGCTTCTGATATTCCGCTGTTCGGCGAAGAGTGCTTACGGCCGTCTCTGGACATAATTCTAAGGGCTTCTCTAAACCCCCTGCCGGTAACAAAAGAACAAACACAAATCAGAAACCCGCTTATACGCGCGGGAATATAGTTAACTGCATCATCCAGTTTAGCCGAAAACCAACCGAACTCTTTGTATTTATCGTTCTTATGCCCGACCATGGAATCAAGGGTATTTATCGCTTTATAACCTAACGCCAGTGCCGGCCCTCCCAGCGCTAAATAAAGTATCGGCGCTACGATGCCGTCGTTAGTATTTTCGGCTACGCTCTCTACGGTTGCCGTTATAATCTGTTTATCAGATAGATTTTCGGTGTCTCTGCCTACGATTTTGGATAATTCCTTTCTGGCGATGACAACATCATTTTTCTCCAGCTGCCGGTATACGCTCTTTGCCTTAACCCTTAAATCTTTTACTGATATGGCGGTATATCCTAAATAAATCCAGGCTATTGCCGGCAGAGCCGGATTAATCTTTGTCAGGGCGGTTATTAATAAGTTTGTCAGGGAAAAAGTCAAACCGACGGTTAAAACCGCAAGGATTATCCCTTTTATCCGTTTTTCGATTTCAGAGCAGCGCTCTATCTTTAGGCCGGCTTCCAGGAAATTTATCAGTTTGCCGATTAGCCTTACGGAGTGAGGAAAATTTTCCGGGTCACCTATGATTAAATCAAGGATATATGCTGAAACTAATAAAAGCATCTAAAATGCGCACTTCGCGGCTATAAGAAATAATACGGCTAGCTCTGCGATTTCGTTTGTAGCGCCGATGGTATCGCCGGTCATCCCGCCGATTCTTGCCCTTGCAAAAGTTATGAATAAAAATACGCTGATAAAGCTGGCGATAAACAAGATACCCGCCCCTATGCCGCAGAGGAATAAAAACAAGAGGAAGGTGGCTATCCCGCCGATGATAACGTCGCTGCTGCGGGCGTATTCTAAAAAGAATTTTGCCTTGCCCGCCGGCCGCGCATAACCGCACATACCGCAGGCCAGTGATTGAGACCACCTGGAGAATACAGCCATCATAATCAAAGACCTGCCAAGTATATTCTCAGGCAGGCTTACAATAAGGGTAAATTTTAAAAGCAGGATGCAGAATATCCCAACCGCCCCCATTACGCCTATACGGCTGTCCCTCATTATGCGCAGGGCATCCTCGCGGGACCTGGCGGCGTAAAAACCGTCGCAGGTATCTGCAAAGCCGTCCAGATGCATTGCTGCGGTTATGATAATTGAGGTTACCAGAATTAGGGCGCCTTTTAACAAAAGAGGCAAAAAAACCAGCGCCGATGAAAGGCAAGCCAATATTATTCCTATAAACAGGCCTACCGCCGGAAAATACAATAGCGACCTGCCAAACTCCTGCGGTTGTATCTCTGAGCGGATTTTTATAGGCAGGGCAGTCAAAAACTGCAGTGCGATTAACAGTCTTTTCATTATGCTTTCTTTTGCGAAACGGATGCGCTTTGAAAGGTAGCCATCTGGGTTAAAATTTTTACTGAGGCCTCCACCATACTCATGGCTAATGCCGCGCCCGTGCCTTCGCCGAGGCGTAAATCAAAGTCTAAAAGGGGCTTAAGGCCGATATAGTCCAAGATTGCCCTATGGCCCCTCTCCACTGAACAATGCGCGGCAATCATATAATCCTTTACCATGGGGGCTAATGCATAAGCGATTAATGCCGCTGCCCCGGAGATAAAACCGTCTATTACCACGGGTATCTTCCGGGAGGCTGCTACCAGAATTATCCCGCTTAAGCCCCCTATTTCAAAACCGCCGACCTTTGATAAGACATCTATCGGGTCGTTGGGGTCAGGGTTATTAATCTGTAACGTCTTTTTTATTATGGCAATTTTATTCTTTAAACCTGCATCATCAATGCCGGCGCCCCTGCCGGTAAGCTCTTCAACAGGCCTCTTTGTAAAAACAGCTGTTATTGCACTTGAAGGAGTGGTATTTCCAATGCCCATTTCCCCTGTGCCAACTATATCTATTCCTTTTTTAAACTCTGCCTCAAAGACCTCTATCCCTGTTTCAATACATTCTACTGCCTGCGCCCTTGTCATTGCAGGACCATTAACCATATTCTTGGTGCCGTAGCCGATTTTTTTGATAACCAGCTGAGGATCAGGTTTTAAATCAGCGGCAACCCCGATATCCACCACGATTACCCGTGCACCTGCGTGCCTGGCTAATACGTTTATGCCTGCGCCGCCGTTTAAAAAATTATAGACCATCTGGGCCGTAACTTCCTTGGGATAGGCGCTGACCTTCTCTTCGGTAACGCCGTGGTCGCAGGCCAGGGTAAAGATGACTTTATTGTTAAGCTGCGGGTTTTCTTTGCCGGTAATACCGACGATTAATTTCGCTATATCCTCCAACCTTCCTAAACTACCGAGGGGTTTAGTAAGATTATCAAGCCTCTTCTGAGCCTTTTGCATAAGTTCCTGATTAATTCCGGTTATGCTTTTAACGGTATTTGGAATTTTATCCATATTTCCCCCTATAGATCTATTTCAACTTTAACGGTAGCCCTGAAATCATAAAGAATACCTCGTCGGATTTGTCCGCCACAACCTGATTCACTTTTCCGGCTATATCGCGGAACTGCCTGGCCAATTTATTTTCCGGCACAATTGCCATCCCCACCTCGTTTGAGACGATAATCGCATTAGCTTTAATTTCTTTAAGTATAAGGCAGAGTTCTTTAACAGCTTCTTCAATGCCTTTTTCTTTAATGCCTTTCAACAATAAATTAGAAACCAGGAGCGTAAGGCAGTCTATTATGATCAGTTCGAATTTATTCCCGATTTTCCTCAATAATATAGGTAAGCGGACCGGCTCCTCAAAAGTCTTCCAGTGGCGCGGCCGCTGCCTTTTATGGATGGCGATACGTTTTTTCATCTCTTTATCAAGCGCCTGGGAGGTGGCAATAAAAGCAACCCTTCTCTGGCTTTTCTTTGCCAACTCCAATGCAAGACTGCTCTTGCCGCTTTTGGCCCCGCCCAGAATAAAAGTAATCCTGCCCATTAATGCTTCATTCCTTAATTGATTTGGAAGAATTCCGCCAATAATTGTAACTTTTGGCGGACTTCAATAGGTGCGAGGTATCGTTAAAGCTCCTCAACCGGGCCCTTCCGTTAGCGTATTCAACTATGCTGATACCGGATGAATCTGAGATATACTTCCAGAAGTTACGCGACTTTAATATATGGTTTAAAAAAACGCTGATTACCCCGCCGTGGCAGACGACGGCAATTGTTTTAACTCCACTTGATGTAACAATTTTTTTCATAGCCTTTACTACGCGCCTTTTTACGCTGGGTAACTCTTCTCCCTGCGGGATATTGACACCGAAAGGGTCTTTTAGCCAATGGCTATAGAGCTGGGGGTATTTCTTCATAATCATGGAATATGTCAGGCCTTCAAAGACGCCAAAATGCATCTCCTTTAAATCCGCAACTTTTTCGATTTTATGGCCGCTAAAAGCTATTCTAGCGGTCTCTATCGCGCGTTTGCGGTCGCTAGAATAGGCCTTATCAATTGATTCATTTTTAAACCTTCGCCTCAAAAGGACCGACTGCAACCTGCCTTTGTTACTTAGGCCTATATCCGTAAGGCCGCAGTATTTCTTCTTTAAATTCCATTCTGTCTGGCCATGCCTGATTAAAATAATTCTAGTCATTAAATTATGCACTCAATAAAAAACCCCGGCCTAACTGGTCGGGGTTGCACCCTCATTTTACTCTGGCCCTTTTCCGCGAGGTTACTTTTATATATAGGCAGGTCTTCTGACTTTAGGGCTTAATCTCTCTGCGCCTTCCCGGCCTTTTGGCCAGTGGCTTAATGCAGATTCTGCTCCCCTATTTACAGCGGCGGGACCGCGGCTGATTCTCACAGCCTTCCCTTAAACCTATATATCAAATTGTCAAAACTAGGATATAACGGCCGAGCAGGATTGTCAAGTAGATTTTTAAAACTCAATGCCCTTCCTTGCCCGTACCCCTTTTTTATAATAGTGCTTTACCTCCCTGATCTCGCTGACTAAATCGGCCAATTTTAGCAGTTGCGCCGGAGCAGATCGGCCGGTAAGTATTAATTCTGTTTCCCTGGGCGTCTTTTTTATCAGCTCGACGATGTCTTTGGTTTTAATCAGGCCGAGGTTCAGGGCGGCATTTATCTCATCGAGTATAAGCACATCGCATTTTTTATCCCTGATGACTTTCTTTGCCGCCTCAAGGCCGCATTTAGCCAGGGCGAAATCTTTTTTTGCCGGAGAATCTTTTATCAGGGAACCGCTGCCGAACTGCTTAAACTTTATATTCCTGAGGGCCTTTAAAGAAATGTGCTCGCAGCAGTATTTACCTTTTAAGAATTGACAGATATAGACCTTTTTGCCTGCGCCTGCCGCACGCAGGGCCAGCCCTAATGCCGCCGTAGTCTTGCCCTTGCCTTTACCTGTATATATCTGTATCATCCTGATACCGCCCTCCACCCGTTTATCCCCAGGTAGCAAACATTCAAGACAATAACCCCGGCGATAAGCACGCCCAAAACTATTGCCGCAAGGGCATATCTGAATTTCACCTTGAATAAAGAAGCTGCCACAGCCCCGGTCCAGGCCCCGGTCATCGGAAGCGGTATAGCAACAAACAGGATCAGGCCGAGGAATTCATATCTCTGCACCTGCTTTGCCCTTTTCCTGGTGCGTTCAAAAAGCCAGTCAAAATAACGCGACCAGATTCTAAACCTGCGCAGGCGGTTAGAAACCGGCTCAAGTAGAAATAGTATCGGAACGATGGGGACCAGGTTTCCCGCTACCGACAGCCAGAAGGCCTTTGAAGCGGGCATGCCGAATGATAATGCCAGGGGGATTGCCCCTCTTAATTCAGAAACCGGCAACGCCCCCATAATAACCACTATGAGTTCCTTTGGAATATCTTTTAACCAGCCGACAATTAAATGAATCATTCTTCGGGGCTCTTACTGATAAGCGGCACGAAGACGCAGCCGCAGATATCGGTTGATTCGAATCTCCCCTCTTTTTTCTCGATTAACGTCAATACCTGGTTAAAAGCTTCTCCTAACGGCGCAATAATTTTGCCTGTTTCTTTCAACTGTTCCCGCAAAGCAAACGGAACCTGCAGGGCGGCAGCGGTAATAATTATTCTGTCAAAAGGCGCCTGCTGCGGCCATCCCGATGCCCCATCGCCAACTTTTATTTTAATGTTAGTATACCCCATTTCCTTAAGCAGGTTTTCTGCCTTTGCTGCCAGGCCGGAAAGCCGCTCTATACTGCAAACTTCCTTTGCCAGCTCTGCCAGTATCGCCGTCTGATAACCGGAACCCGTGCCTATCTCCAGAACCTTCTCATTACCGGTCAGCTCAAGGTATTCGGTCATTAAAGCGACAATATACGGCTGGGAAATGGTCTGTCCCTCTCCGATGGAAAGCGGAAAATCCAAATAGGCATTGGACATCAAATCCCGGGAGACAAATCTGTGCCGCTCTACTTTGCTAAAGGCCCGTAACAGGCGTTCATTTTTTATCCCTCTCCGGAGGAGCTGCTCTTCGACCATGGCTTTTCTTGGCGCTTCGTAATTCATAACTCTTTAATTATAAAACGGACGAAACGTAAAGTATCTACGAAGGGGTGAATTTTACTTTTTTCCCCGGAATACACGCTTTTAATGGGGACGGATTCAACCTTGAAGCCGGCGCGCGCGGCCTTAATCAGTATCTCTGATTCGGTTTCATATTTGGAGGTTCTAAGTTTAAGCCTTTCGAGGACCTCTTTTTTTATCAGGCGGAAACCGCACTGCGTATCGGGAATCCTCTGTTTTGCAATAGCCGATATCAGCCAGGACATGAATTTATTGGTCAACAGGCGCAGTAAAGGCATATTTGCCGCCCGGGACATCCTGTTGCCGATAAATATACCGCTTTGCGAATATTGTGCCAGGCGCATAAAATAAGGGATATCATCCGGCCGGTGCTGGCCATCTCCGTCCATGGTTATTACGGCATCATAATTTTGCTCCAGCGCAAAATTGAACCCTTTTTTTAAAGAGGCGCCCTTGCCTTCATTGGCGGGGTTTCTTAGAACAACAGCTCCTTTTTCCCGGGCAATTACAGAAGTATTATCCCGGGAACCGTCATCTACGACAATAACACTTAGATCGTGCCGGAGGATTTTTTCAATCAGGCTCCCGATTGCCCCGGCTTCGTTAAATGTCGGAATAAGAACACAGGCCTTCATAGGTAAGCATCTTTCCAGAACGCCCTGAACATATACCACTGGTCAGGATAACGGCGGATATAGCCTTCGATAACTCTTGCATAGCGGCTCGCTAACTCCTTTAAGTCTTTATTTTTATCCCCGCAGGGCGTAAATTCAATCGGCTTTTCTATTGTCAAGGTAAATGTATCGTCTTTATTCCTGAGCATAAAACCCGGCACAATCGGCGCCCCGGTCTTTAATGAAAAGGCGGCCGGGCCTTCGGGTAGGCAGGTAGGCCTACCGAAAAAATCAATGACAATCCCTTTCTGGCTAAAATCCCTGTCGCCTACCAGGGCCACTATTTTATTCTCCTTTAAAAGGTTCAGGCATGCCCTTACCGCCTTGCTTAAGGGGATGACCTTCATGCCCTTGCTTTCCCGCTGAAAATTAAAGAATTCGTTAACTCTTTTATCTTTATGCTCAAGGGCAACCGCCCAGAAAGGATAACCCAGCAGCGCAATAACCACGCCTCCGAGTTCCCAATTCCCCAGGTGTGCAGTCAGGGCAATGGCGCCCTTGCCTTTAGAAAGCGCCTGGGTAAAGTAATCCAGGTTTTCGATACGGATATTCTTTTTTATATACTCGTTATCGATTTTTTCAAAGCGGAAGAAATCCACCAGGTACTTGGCAAAATTCCGCGACATCCGCAAGCGTATACCGCGGATCTGGCTGTCGGACTTATCCGGAAATATCGCCTTCAGGTTCGCCTTTACCCTGCGGTGGTCCTTATTGGCAACCAGATAATGTAAGTCAGAAATAATACTTGCTATGAAGTAGGATATCCTTAACGGGGTGTGTAAGGCGATAAACTGGCCGAGCCTGTAAAGTAAGTAGTTGAACATCAGGATAAATGCAGTAACAGCCTTGCGATATCTAAGCTGGCATTGGGTTTGCCTATGTTGCGTGCAGCTAAGGCCAGTTTTTTTAATTTAGCCGGCTCAGCCAATAATTCCTCCATAATAACATTTATCTCTTTGGGGTCTTCAAGCCTGATGGCAACCTTTTTTTCGGTAAGATAGGCGGCGTTACTTGCCTCCTGCCCCGGTAGCGGCTTGATTATAATCATAGGGATTCTTTTGGTCAAAACCTCGGCGGTAGTTATACCTCCGGGCTTGGTAATAATAACCGTTGCTACGGTCATCAGCTCATTTATCTTATCGGTATACCTGAAAAGCAGAATCTTTTTCCTGGATTTCTTCACCTTTCTTTTCAGCGACCTGTACAGTTTTTTGTTCGTACCGGTAACGATTATCTCTTGTATATCTCTGTTTAGCGTCTCCAGGGACTTGACGATCTTCTTTATCGGCCCCAGGCCCTGGCCTCCCCCCATAATCAGGATAACGGGCACCCCCGGCTGCAGCCTGTATTTTCGCATAATCCTGCCCCTATCCAGCGGATTGTTAAAT
>JADHYK010000022.1 GCA_016782485.1 Candidatus Omnitrophota bacterium | reverse complement strand
GCGACGTCTTCCGAGCAGTTAGAAAAAGGCATGGATAGGATGGAGGAGTGGTTAAAAAAGCAGTAGCAGGTATGGGCAAGACTATTGCTGAAAAGATACTCAGCAGGCATGCCGGCAGAGATTTAAAGGCTGATGATTTAGCGGTCTGCAGGGTTGATTTTACGTTCGGACAGGACGGTACATCGTCTATTATCATTGACAGGATAAAGGAGCTCAGGCTAAAGAAACTAAAAACCAGGTTCTGTATGGTAATCGACCATAGTGCTCCGTCTCCGAATGAAGGCGTATCGCGGGTACACAGGAAGATGCGCTTTTTTTGCAGCGATTATAAGAGCATGTTCTTTGATATCGGATGCGGCGTCTGCCATCAGGTAATCCCGGAGTCGGGACAAATTTTACCCGGAGATTTAGTCCTGGGGGCAGATTCGCATACCTGCACTTACGGGGCATTGGGTGCTTTTTCAACGGGCGTAGGTTCCACGGACCTTGCGATTACGCTTGCCTCGGGAAAAAACTGGTTTAAAGTGCCGGCAACCTTTAAGCTGATAATAACGGGGAGGACCCCCAAAGGGGTATTTGCAAAGGACATAATTCTCTACCTTATCAGAAAGATAAAGGCGGACGGGGCAACATACAGGGCATTGGAATTTTCCGGCCCGGTTATCGACAAGTTAGACATGGACGGCCGTTTTACCATATGCAATATGGTCGTAGAGATGGGGGCAAAGGCCGGTTTTATGCCGCAGGATAAAAAAACCTTTGGCTGGCTAAAAACAAGGACAAAAAAGAAGATAAGGCCGGTTAATCCCGACAGAGGGGCATGCTACGAAAAAGTCTTGGAATTTGATATCTCGAAACTTAAACCCCAGGTGTCGGCGCCGCATCATGTCGATAACGCAAGGGCAGTGACTGAATTAGACAAGGTAAAAATAGACCAGGCGTTTATAGGCACCTGTACTAACGGCAGGTTAGACGACTTAAAAGCCGCTGCCGGCATATTAAAATCAAGGAAAGTTGCTTGCGGGGTTAAACTTATAATAGCGCCCAGTTCAGCCGCCGTATACTTAGAGGCGCTAAAGTTAGGCCTGGTCGATATATTTATCAAGGCAGGCGCGGTAATCGTAGCGCCCGGATGCGGCCCCTGCGTTGGCACGCATAACGGGGTGCCGGCTGACGGCGAAATCGTAATATCTACGGCAAACAGGAATTTTAAAGGCAGGATGGGTAATCCCAATGCCTTTATCTATTTGGCTTCGCCTGCGACAGCGGCTGCCTCAGCGATAAAAGGCTATATTAGTGATCCGAGAGAGTGCTTATAATTAAATAACAGGAGGCCGGTATGGAGATACGGGAATTGCTTTTATTGTGTATTAAAAAGGGGGCATCGGATTTACATATCACATCCGGTGAGCCGCCGATCTTGAGGATAGACGGCAGGCTTTACAGGACGGAGTTTCCTCCTCTTGATAAGGCGGAATTAAAAAAGATAATTTATGAGATCTTGACCAATAGCCAGAAAGAGACATTTGAGCGTGACCTGGAACTGGATTTTTCCCTGGCCCTGCCGTCTATGGACAGGTTCAGGATCAATGTGCATACGCAGAGGGGTTGCGTCGAGGCGGCGTTTCGGCGCATACCGCTGGAAATCCCGAGTATGGATTTTTTGGGGCTTCCCCCCGTAATCCCCGAGCTTGCGCGCAGGTCAAACGGCCTGGTATTAATTACCGGACCGACAGGCACGGGTAAGACCACCACTCTGGCTACTATGATTGAACTTATCAATAACGAAAGAGAGGCGCTGGTTGTCTGCATTGAAGACCCGATTGAATTCGTTTTTCACAACAAGAAAAGTATAATCAAGCAAAGGGAAGTTTTTTCCGATACCCATAGTTTTGCCGAGGCCTTAAGGCATGCGCTTCGCCAGGACCCTAATGTAATCGTGGTCGCTGAGATGCGCGACTTAGAAACCATATCTACCGCCCTTACCGCCGCAGAAACCGGGCATCTGGTTTTAGCAACCCTGCATACCCCTGATGCTCCGCAGACCATCGAGAGGATTATAGACGTATTTCCCCCCTATCAACAGCAGCAGGTAAGGCTGCAGCTGGGGGATTGTTTACAGGGGGTAGTTTCACAGTTATTGCTTCCTCATGCTTCCGGAAAAGGGAGGGTGCTTGCTACCGAGATAATGATCGGGACCTCCGGCATAAGAAACCTTATCCGCGAGTCAGAGATTGAACAGATACCTACGATGATGCAGACGGGGAGCCAGTTCGGGATGAAGACAATGGATAAATCATTAAGGGAGCTTGTTCAGAAAGGGCTGATTACCCGCGAGGTTGCATTGTCAAAGGTAAAGAATCCCGAAGAATTTAAGCAGTTATGAAGATATCCGGCAGGGCGATAAAATTAGGCGATAATATAAATACCGATTTTATCATCTCGGGCAGGTATAAATTTTCGATAACCGACATAAAGCAGCTATCCAGGCATATTATGGAGGATATCGACCCGGATTTTCCCAAAAAAATTACTCCCGGTAAAACTATTATCGTTGCGGGAAGAAACTTCGGGATGGGCTCTTCACGCGAGCAGGCGCCGCTGGTAATCAAAGAGGCAGGCATTACGGCGGTAATAGCCAAACAATTTGCCAGGATATTCTACCGTAACGGTTTCAATATCGGGCTGCCTTTAATTGAGCTGGATTCGGACAAGATTAGCGAAGGCGACAACTTAAGCATCGATTTAGATAAGGGGATAGTTAGGAACCTGACTAAAAAGACGCAAGCCAAGTTTAAGCCTTTTTCTAAATTTATGCGCGAATTATTGAAGAATAACGGGATCGTAAATTATTTCAGGAAACATAAAGGTTTACCCGCAGTAATTTAAAAGACGATGCATAAAATAACTTTAATACCCGGAGACGGGATTGGCCCGGAAGTAACCCGGGCGGCAAGAAGGTGCGTTGAGGCCACCGCAGTTAAGGTAGAGTGGGAGGAGGTTAACGCCGGCCAGGCCGCCCTGGATGCGTCCGGCAGCATTTTACCCGATAATGTCCTGGCATCTATCCGGAAGAATAAGGTTGCTTTAAAGGGCCCGATAGTCACTCCTATCGGCGAAGGTTTTCGTTCGGTCAACGTAGCAATCAGGCAGGTTTTAGATTTATATGCCTGTTTACGCCCGGCCAAATATTACCCCGGCGTAAAAAGCCGTTATAAGGATGTTGACCTGGTGGTAATCAGGGAAAATAGCGAAGACTTATATGCAGGCATCGAATTCGAGGAGGGCAGGCCGGAGACAAAAAAACTGATCGCAGAGATAGAAAAAGCCACGTTAAAGAAAATCCGCGCGGATTCGGGGATCTCAATCAAACCCATATCAAAATATGCCTCAGAGCGGATTGTAAGGTTTGCCTTTGAATACGCCATAAAGAACAACCGCAAAAAAGTAACGGTCGTGCATAAGGCAAACATCATGAAATTCACCGACGGGTTATTCCTTAAGGCAGCGCGGAAGGTGGCAGAAGATTATAGCGGAAAAATTGCCTTTGAAGAGGCAATAGTGGATAATATGTGTATGCAGTTGGTTCAGAAGCCGCATAATTTTGACTGCCTGGTATTACCCAATCTCTACGGAGATATAATTTCAGATTTGTCTGCCGGACTTGTCGGCGGACTGGGGGTGGCCCCCGGAGCCAATATCGGCGAGAATATTGCCGTCTTTGAGGCGGTGCACGGCGCTGCTCCCAAATATAAAGGGATGAATAAGGCTAATCCGACAGCGATGATTTTAAGCGCGAGCTTAATGTTAAAGCATATCCAGGAAGACAAGGCGGCCCAGAGGCTGGAGAGTGCGGTAGCGCAAGTTATCTCTGAAGGCAGGGATGTTACCTACGATTTAAAGCCCGCTCCCAACGACCCCACTGCAGTTGGAACTAAAGAGATGGCTGATGCCATTATCCGCAGATTAAAATGAAAATTTCAATAATCGGCGCAGGCAATGTTGGCAGTTTATCGGCCCTGCGGATTGCCCAGGAAGGTTCGGGCGATATCGTATTGGTCGATATAATAAAAGGATTGGCTGAAGGCAAGGCCCTTGACCTGCAGGATGCCCGTCAGATATTGAAATGCCACTATAACATAGAAGGGACCGAAGATTTTAATAAAATAAGCAAATCCGATATTATCGTGGTAACCGCAGGGATAACGCGCAAACCCGGCATGACCCGCGAAGAGCTGGTAAATAAGAATGCCGTAATACTCAAAGAGGTCTGCGCAAAGATTAAGGAAAAGGCTTGCGATGCCATCGTTATCATAGTTACCAATCCGGTTGACCTGATGACCTATGTCGCATTAAAGGCAACGGGTTTGCCGCCTGAGCGCCTGTTCGGGATGGGCAATAGCCTGGATGCCTCAAGATTTGCCAATTTAATATCCGGGGAATTGAATATCCCGGTTACCGATATCGAGGTAAATGTGATCGGCAGCCATGGCCAGGGGATGCTACCTTTAGCCAGCCACACCAGCATAAAGGGGGTAAAGCTCGATAAGTTTCTGGACGAGAAGAAAATAGAAGCCCTGGTTAACAGGACGGTTGAACGCGGCGCCGAGATCGTATCTTTATTGGGGACAGCCAGTGCATCCTTTGCGCCTTCGGCAGCAATAGCCCAGATTGTCAGGGCAATTGCCAAGGATGAAAAACGGATACTGGGAGTTTGCGCTTATTTAAACGGCGAGTACGGGCTAAAAGATATCTGCCTGGGTGTCAACTGCCGCTTGGGCAAAGGCGGGATCGAGCAGATTGTGGAGCTGCAATTGTCAGAGAAGCAAAAGCAAAAACTGCATCATAGCGCCGAGCGCCTGCGACAACTGATAAAACAATTACCGAAGACAGGGACATAAGTCATTGCGAGGAGCCCCCACAGGGGGCGACGAAGCAATCTCAATTAAGTTATGTACGATTTAATCATTATCGGTGGCGGTTGGGCCGGCTTTAACGCTGCAATCAGGGCAAAAAAACTGGGCCTGAAAACCTGCCTGATTGAAAAGGCGCAAATCGGCGGGACCTGTCTGAACCGCGGATGTATCCCTACCAAGAGTTTAATCCAGTCGGCAAAAATATATAATCTTACCAGGAAATCTTCTGATTTTGGAATCGATAACACAAACCCTCCCGCCCTGAATTTCAGTAAATTGCAGCAAAGAAAAGAAAAGATCGTCCGGCAACTGCGCCAAGGCATGGAGTCTATGCTTGGAGGCACAGAAATCATAAATAGCGAAGCAAAATTCCTTTCGGATTCCGATATCCTGGCGGCCAATAAAGCTTTCCAGGCAAAGTCTTTCCTTATCGCCACAGGTTCTTATCCTTCCCAGCTTGATGATATCAAGTTTGACGGCAAAAAGGTTATCTCAAGCGACCAGGTCCTGGAATTAAAGGAAATTCCCCGTTCCCTCTTAATTATCGGCGCAGGGGCAATAGGCTGCGAATTTGCAAGCCTGTTTTCCTGTTTAGGGACGCAGGTCACCATAGCCGAGAAGATGCCGCAATTAATCCCCGGTATTGATAAAGATATCGCCGGAAAATTAGAAGGTATATTTAAAAAAAGAGGAATAAAAGTAATGACCGGCATCGACTCCGCTGCGCTAAACCTTAAAGATTATGATCTGGTTTTGCTCAGTATCGGCAGGCAGCCTGTTATTCAGGGCATGGAGCTTGAAAAGGCCGGGGTTAAAATCGAAAACGGCAGGATTGCAGTAGACGATTACCTAAGAACCAGTATCCCGCATATTTATGCTGCCGGAGACTGTACGCGAGAATTTATGCTTGCGCATTTTGCCGCTTATCAGGGCAGGATTGCAGCAGAGAACTTAGCGGATCCATCGCATTTGAAAAAAGCTGACAACGATTGCGTCCCAAATTGCATTTTTACCCAACCCGAGATTGCCAGTGTAGGCTTAAGCGCAGAGGCTGCTTTAGTGAAATCTATAGAAATAAATGTGCATAAATTCGATTTTCTGGGTTCGGGGATGGCGCGCCTCCTGGAGGAAACCGAAGGTTTTATTAAGATAATCTCCGGCGCCAAAAATAACCAAATACTGGGAGCATCGCTAATCGGCCCGCGCGCCACCGAGATTATCGGTATCCTGACTTTAGCAGTTACCGCGCGCTTGAAGATTAGCCAACTGCGTAATACTATCTTTGCCCACCCTACTATTTCAGAGGCCATAGGGGAGGCGTTAGAGGAAAAGTGATGGATTTTAGGATTCTGGATTTGGGTTTGATTGACTATAAGAGCGCCTGGGAACTTCAGAAGGAGACGTTGCGGCAGGTAAAAGACGGCCGCCTTAATGCGGCACTTTTGGTCTGCAGCCATTATCCGGTCATTACTCTGGGCAGGCCCGCCTGTTCGGCGGGCAAGCAGGCCGAGAGGAAAAATATACTTATTTCGGAGTCAGAGCTGAATCTCCGGGGAATAAAAATTTACGAAGTGGAAAGAGGCGGAGACGTAACTTACCATGGGCCGGGGCAACTGACGGCATACCCGGTTTTTAACTTAGAGTTTTTAAGAAAAGATATTCATTGGTTCTTAAGGCAGCTGGAAGGCATAATTACAGGATGCCTGTCGCAATTTGGTATTGATATGCATATTCGGCAGGGCCTTACCGGAGTCTGGGCAGGTAAATTTAAGATTGCCTCCATCGGCATAGCGGTAAAAAACTGGATAACCTTTCACGGTTTAAGCATTAATCTCAGGAAAGACGACCTGGCTAATTTTAATTTTATCAGGCCCTGCGGCATGGAGGTCAGGATGGCCGCGCTTGAAAATTTTTGCGATAAAGAAATCAATATCTGCAGAGTAAAAGAGGACTTAATCAGCGAATTCCGCAACTTTTATTTATTAAATTACCGGCCTTTTAAAGAAGCGGAGGTTATGTATGCCTGAAGTAGTTTTGCCCAGCCTGGGCGAGGGAATTGAAAAAGCCACACTTACCTACTGGTATTTTAAGCAGGGGGATAAGATAAGCCAAAAAGATGACCTTGCCGAATTTACTACAGACAAGGCTACTTTTAACCTGCCCAGCCCTTTTTCCGGGATACTCTCAAAGGTCTTTTTTAATGAAGGCGATACGGTAAAAGTCGGAGAAAAAATAGCGATTATCGAGTAAAAATGGTACAAAAATGGGGTCAGATCTATTTTTCTTTTTGAAAAATAGATCTGACCCCATTTTTATTGACAATGCTTGATTTTACTAGTATACTTATAACTATCGTAAATATGCGTAAATATGGGGTATATTATGGTCAAGAATAAAGAGATTTTGACCGCTAAAGAGGTTGCGGAGTACCTGAATATCCATCCACTTACAGTCCATAAATATGCGCGTGAGGGCAAAATCCCGGCATTTAAAATCGGGACGGACTGGAGATTTCACCGGAAATATATAGAGCGATGGATAAGGGAAAAGTCCTCCTATAGTGCCTTCGGCGGGAAAGAAAAAAGAACCCTTCTCTGATAAAAGAAGGGTTCTTTATTGCAATATGCTGCCTCGAGCTAATAATTTTAGTTTTATGTCCACCCCCATAACCGCGGGGCAATTAAAGGAGGCCTGGCCTGTGCTCAGGCTGGTCCCTGATTTTCTGGTTAAATCATCGGCAGGCAATCTGCCTGAGTTTAAGGTTTCGCGTATCAGGTGGGTCCGTTCCAGGCGCGGCAGGGAGATTGAGGGGTATCTTATTCTCTGCCCGATGCTGCGCAGGCAGTTTAGCAGCCCGGATGAAGAATTTATTCTGGATAAGGTTATTGCTGCCGGACATATTGCCGAACGGATGCGCTGCGCTATCCTGGGATTAGGCGGATACGGCTCTATTCTATCATTGCCGGCATATGATAGAATTGTGCAAACCTTGAAAATTCCCGTCACAAGCGGCAATGCTTTAACCGCCTGGACGGTAATTGAAGTATTGTATAGGGCCGCGCGGATAAAGAAGATTGCCCTGCAGGGCTTGAGCGCTGTAATAGTCGGTAATCATACTTGCATTGGCGGGCTTTGTGCGGTAAAATTATCAGAATTTGGCTTAGCGGTTATAACCGGCAGCCGGGAGGCTTTTAAAAAAGCCGATATCGTAATCAATGCCGCTGCTTCAATGGACGAGTTGATTGAAGTTAAGGATCTTAAGCCCGGCGCAATTTTCTGCGACGTTTCATTATTCAGCTTAACCGGAGAGGCAAAGTTGCGCGATGATATTACGGTTATAGAAGCGGGATTAATAAAGTTACCCTCCGGGCAGGTAATATCTGCTGCCATGGCCGAGACCATGCTTTTGACTTTTGAACAAAGGTTTGTAGATTATTCCGGGGTAGGCAGCATAAATCCCGATAAATTGGAGGAGATTGCCGATATCGCCGCCTGGCATGGGTTTGAGGTATATGCCCCGGAATTTCCGGCGTTGTAACATCAATGTAAGCTGTAATCTTCTACAGGAGAATGCTATATGCCAGTTATCAAGGTATCTGAAATAATAAAAGAGGATAGGCAAAAGGTTTACGCGATCATAAAAGATATACGGAGGTTCCCTGAGTTTATGAAGGGGGTAAAAAAAATAAATATCCTACGGCAGAGTGCAAATAGGTGCGTGACTGCGTGGGAAGTAGAGGTAGATAGCGCAACGGTGCTCTGGAAACAAGAGGATGTTTTTAATGATGAAAAATACAGGATTGACTTTAGTATGCTGGAAGGTGACTATGCCCAGTATACGGGCACTTGGGATATTGCAGATTATGGAAAAGGATGCCGGGTTATCTTAACCGTTAAGATTGATTGGGGGGCGCCTGCGCTTGTGGAATTTATAGGCGGGATATTAGAAAAGAAAACGGCTTTATCGCTTAAAGGGATGCTCTTGGCGATTAAGAAAAAGGCAGAGGCAGCTTAAATTATCATGAAAAGGTTCGGTTTTATATTCCATCCACTTGATTTAAACCTTTACGCAGACGGGTTTTCCGAGTCCGATCTGAAGAAAAAAAGGCATTCCTTGGTCGAGGGGGTAATGAAGTGGCTACCGCCTTTTAAAAGGGCCAGTATCACCGGCATAAAGTCGTTGACAGGAGAAGAGATAGAAGGGGATATGGTTCTGGTAAGTTTATTACCTGACCAGATTTTAACGCTGGATAGTAATTTCGTTCTTAAAAAAGTTGTAGAAGCGGGAAAGGTTGCCGAAAAGCTGGGGGATAAAATTGTCGGTTTGGGCGCTTATGCATCTCAGGTCGGCAGAAAAGGCATTTTGATAGCAAGGGGCCTGAAAATTCCCGTAACCACAGGAAGTAGTTATACTGTAACGGTGGCTATTGAGGCGACAATGAAAGCAGCTGAGCTGGTAGGGATTAATCTTGCGCAGGCCAAAATTGCCGTAATTGGCGCGACGGGAGCCATAGGCAGTGTATGCGCCAAATTATTAGTCCGGCAGGGAGCGCATTTGATTATAGTAGCCAGGAATTACGGGCGACTTATCGGGCTAAAAAAAGAGATACTCAACACCATGCCGCAGGCATCCGTAGATATCAAGACCAACATCTATGAGGCAATAAAAGATACCGATATTATTCTGACCTCCACAAGCACGCCTATGGATTTGATAGACGGCCGTATCTTAAAACCCGGGACGATTGTCTGCGATATTTCCCGGCCCAAAAACATTTCAGAAAGTTTAATAGAAGACAGAAAAGATATTCTGGTTATTGAGGGCGGGATAGTCAAACCCCCGGGAAACGTTGATTTCCACTTTTCATTCGGCCTGCCTCCGGGCCTGGCATACGCCTGCATCGCCGAAACAATGCTTCTAACCCTCGAAGGACGCTATGAGAATTATTCGATAGGTGGCAATATTACGGCTGAAAAAGCAGAGGAGATGGGGCAGTTTGCAAAAAAACACGGTTTTGAGCTCGCGGAATTGACGAGCTTTAATAAAAAAATTACCAAAGAGCAGATAGAAAAAGTGAGAATGTCGCGCATCGCCTAAAAAATTTATGAAAATTAAGGCCGATATTGTCATAGTTGGTTCAGGGGCAGGCGGAGCTGCCCTGGCTAAGGAATTAACTAAAAGCGGCAGGGAAGTATTGGTTATTGAGAGGGGGAATTTTGTAAAAGATAAGGACCTAGGGACGCAAAGGGCAGGTCTGGGGTTCTATGACCGCTGCGGTTTACGCACCAGCAAAGAGGGAGTGATTGTATACAGGACATTGATGGTCGGTGGCACGACCGTGGTAAGTTGCGGTAATGCAATAGTTGCTTTGGAGGAAGAGCTAAAAGATTCAGGAATAGATTTATCGCAGGAGTTCGAAGAGAGTAAAAGAGAGTTGGGCGTTGAGCCTTTATCGGACAATCTTATCGGTAAAGGCTCAACGCTTATTATGGATATCGGTAACCGTCTTAATTTAGAGATGCGGCCGATGACGAAATTTATTAACGCAAAAAAATGTGTTTCCTGCGGTTTATGTATTTTAGGGTGCAGGACAGGCGCAAAATGGTCTTCAGTTAGTTTTATTGAAGAGATGCGCAGGCACGGCGGTAAATTACTGACGGGATTGGACGTAAAAACTGTGGCGATACATAAAAGACAGGCCATAGGCCTGGTTGCCAGAAAAGGACGGGAAGAATTCAGGATATACGCAAATAAAATAATACTATCTGCGGGCGGCTTTGGCTCAGCGGTGATTTTAAAGAGAAGCGGAATAGATAATGCCGGAAATAAATTCTTTGTTGACCTTTTTAATGTAACTTACGGCGTTCTGAAAAATAAAGACATAAATTTATATAAAGAGCCGAGTATGGCTGTAGTCAGCACTAAGTTCGCCGAAGAAAAAGGATTTATAATCGCACCTTTTATTGATGTGCCTCTTGTCTTAAGGTGGTTAATGCCCCGGCATAAGCATCTGAGGGGGCACAGGCACAGGAACCTTCTTGGGATTATGACTAAAATTAAAGATGACAATAAGGGGAAGGTTACCGAGAAGGAAAGATTCTTTAAAATCCCTTCAAAAGAAGATTATGAAAAGCTTAATGCCGGCGCAGAGATAGCAAGACAGATATTTATGGAAGCAGGTATAAAGCGACAGGATATTTTTGTTACCAAACCCCGGGGTGCTCATCCTGGAGGTACTGCCGCCATAGGCGAAGTCGTCGATAATAACCTGAGGACGCAAATAGAGAATTTATACGTATGTGACGCCAGCGTTTTACCGGAAAGCCCCGGTGCGCCGCCTATTTTGACAATCGTGGCTCTGGCAAAATGGCTGGCAAAGAAACTAATCATGGAAGTAAGTTAATTTATAAATGATAAATCTATACGGTATTTCAAATCTATTGGCGTTTTTTACGAGCCTGAGCATGTCCGTTTTTGTTTTTATAAAAGGATATAAATTCCGCCTGACAAGGCTTTGGGCTTTCTTTTCTTTGAGCGTAGCCATATACGCATTCGGGGCGTATATGGTCACTATAGCGCATAATGCAGAACAGGCTTTCTTCTGGTGGCAGGTTGCCTATATAGGTATTATTTCAATACCTTTCTTTTTTGTATTTTTTATTTTTGAATTCTTAAATATTAAACATCCCCTGTTTATCAGATCATTGGCTTTTTTAACAGCGTTCTTTTTGGTATCCAATTTCTTTTTTAAAAGAATCTTTCTTAATAATTGCGCTTTATTTTTTGAGAAAATGCAATGGGTAAAACCGATATATTTTGTTTTCCCTCCCGGTTTTTTACTTTATTATTTTATAATTTATGCATTTTTCGGAGCAGTCATTTATGCACATATTGAGGTATTTAAAAACTACCATAAGACAGATAAGGTTAAACGTAACCAGATTAAATATTTTGTCTTGGCCACAGCGATTGGTTTTGCTGGCGGGGGAACATCTTTTTTGCCTTGTTTTGGTATAAGTTTTTACCCGATATTTAATTTTGCCGTTTTTCTTTATCCTATCATTATGACTTACGCCATCCTGCGTTATCGCCTCATGGATATTAGTGTGGCGGTGACGCGGACGGGCATATTTATCGCGGTTTATACTTTAGTTTTAGGGGTCCCGTTTGCCCTTGCGATATTAGCCAAGGGTTGGCTTATTGAGGCATTCGGTGCGGCTTGGTGGATGATACCGCTTATTTTAATGGCTGTTCTGGCGACGGTAGGGCCTTTTATTTATATTTTCCTGCAACGCAGGGCTGAAGACAGGTTGTTAAAAGACCAGAGGCGCTACCAGGAAACACTGAAACAGGCCTCTGTAGGGATGACCCGCATACGTAACTTAAGAAGGCTTTTATCATTGATCGCCCATATTGTTACCAAAACCGTCAGGATATCATATGCGGCGATATATCTTTATAACAGCGAGACAAATGAATTCTTCCTGCAGGTCAGCCGCGACAAGCATAGAATCTCCTTGCCCAAGCTGGATGGTAGTAACCCGCTGATTAACTGGCTCTCTATTAACCGCGAGCCATTGATTTACGAAGAGGTCAAGCGTCAATTCGAAGATTCCGGCGATGAGGCCTTTAAAAAGCTGGAAGAAAACATGAACCTCTTAACCGCCTCTGTGGTTATCCCCAGTTTTCTTGAAGACAGGTTTATGGGTTTTATAGTGTTGGGGGATAAACTTTCCGGGCAGATTTATACCGTTGATGACCTTAATGTCTTTCGCGTGCTTGCCAGCCAGGCGGCACTGGCGATTGAAAATGCCCAGTTCTATGAAGAGACAAAGGAGATGCAGCAGCAGGTTGCCCAGGCAGAGAAGATGGCTACCGTCGGGACAATGGCAGACGGGCTTTCCCACCAGATAAACAACCGGTTTTATGCCCTTTCCTTAATTGCCGGCGATACTTTGGACACTATCAGCACGGCCGATACCAGCAAGTGTACCCCGGAAATAAAAGAGATGATTAAACAGATTAACTATGCGTTGAAGCGCATTCAGGTAAACGTTATGCAGGGCGGCGAAGTGGTTAAAGGCATACTTAAGTATACGCGTAAGGGCGAGGAAAAATTTGAGGCCCTTTCTTTAGACCGGATATTAGACGATACGTTAGAAATGGTCAAATACAAGGTCAAACTGGAAGAGATTGATATCGTGCGTAATTATCCCGGTAATATTCCCAAAATAAAAGGCAACATGGTGCAGTTGCAGGAGGTTTTTTTCAACCTTATCGATAACGCCTATGATGCAACGGTTGAGCGGAGGGAGGCATTGAAAGAGCCCGGTTATCGCGGGAGAATCATTATCAGCGCTAAGCCAAAAGATGACAAGCTGGAGATTATTATTGAAGATAACGGCATGGGAGTAAAAGAGGCAAATTATAAAAAGTTGTTTACCCCCTTCTTCACCACCAAGACCTCCGCCCGTAAAGGCACAGGATTAGGGCTCTATGTTATCCAGCGCATCGTTACCGACACCCACAAAGGCACAATCTCCTTTGAATCCCGGCATAAGGCCGGCAGCAGGTTCCTCATAGAACTGCCCGCGGTAAAATAACAACCATAAAGATACGCCATCTTTAACCCTTTACATTTAAAGATATTAATGTATAATTTGTTTTTACGGGGGAAAAGTGTGCCTGCAGGATGCATCTTTGTTTAGGAAGGAGCCAGAATGGCCAGGTTATTAATAGTTGATGACGAAGCCGATGTAAGGGAGTTTGCCGCCAATTTTTTCCGCAGACGTAACATTGAATGTATTACCGCCTCAAGCGGAGAAGAGGCATTGAGTTTACTCCAGAAACAAAAAGCGGATTTAGTCTTACTGGATATCAGAATGAACGGTATTGATGGCCAGGAGACCTTAATGCGCATCAAGGAACAGGATAAGGATATTAAGGTTATCATGGTTACCGGAAGAAAGCCCGAAGAAGAGGAGATATCCGAAAAGTGCCGGCAGGCAGGGGCTTCTGCCTATGTCCATAAACCGCTGGAGATGGACGAACTGGAGCGCATAGTGATAGAGGAGTTAAGGCGCGCCAAAAAGAAAGCATAGGGGGAAATGGCGGTCAATTATAAAAAGGAGCTCGAAAGCGCATCCAAGACTATGATTCTGGTGCATGAGCCGGATACCTTGATTAGAATGGTTGTGCGTATGATAGTGCAGAAGGTCGGGGTAAGGCATGCCGGAATACTCCTTCATCATAAAGAAAGGGACAGCTATATCCTGACGGTTTCACGCGGGGCCCCGGGTTTAAAGATACCGAAGGGTTTTGCGCGCATGGATGCCGATAATGCGCTTATCCGTTTTTTCAGGGAGCACCTTGATAAAAGGCTTTTTAATGACGGTGCGCTGGTATATGGCGAAGGTAAAAAGCTCTTAAAAAGCAATAAAATTACCGCTAAGCAAAAGCAGCTTTTGAAAAATGCATTATACCAGATGGAAATATTTGATGCATTGGTCTGTATTCCCAGTTATTTCGGCAGTGATTTATTGGGGCTGTTATTGCTGGGTGAAAAGAAAAATGCTAAAAAGTTCGGCCGCGATGAGATAGATTTTTTTAGCGCACTTGCCTCTGATGTAGCAATGGCAATCCGCAACGCCCGGCTTTTCAAGGAACTGGAGGCAGAGCTGGAGAAAAAACGCCGGCTCTTCATACAGACGACCATCGCTTTGGCAGCGGCCATAGATGCCAAAGACCACTATACGCACGGGCATACTTCAAGGGTAACCGCCTTAAGCCTTGAGATTGCCCTAAGACTAAACGAAGGCAATAAAGAGGTTTTTAATGCAAAATTCATGGAAGACCTGCATATTGCAGGCCTTCTGCATGATATAGGTAAAATCGGCGTTCCCGAATCTATTTTGAACAAAGATGGCCCGCTCAACGAAGAGGAAAGAAGGCGTATGGAAGAGCATCCGTTGGTGGGCGTTACAATTCTGGATCCGATAAAAGAGCTTGAGGAATCAATTCAGGGCGTAAAGTGTCACCATGAGAGATATGACGGCTCCGGTTATCCCGAAGGATTAAAAGGAGAAGACATCCCCCTGATTGCAGCGATAATTTCAGTCGCCGATGCCTTTGATGCAATGATTACGGACCGGCCTTACCGCAAGGGCCTTTCCAGGAAGGAAGCGATTGAAGAAATTAAACGCGTTAGCGGTAAACAGTTTGACGCGCGGATTGCCGGGGTTTTAGTCAAGCTCTATGACGAGGAGAAAATCTAAAGTTAAACTATGCCGGCCAAACGCGTCATCTTAATGTACATATCTGAAGTCTCCGGACACCACAGTGCTACCCTGGCAATCGAGAAGGCGCTTAAGGCCCTGCGGCCGGATACGGAAATATTAAATATAAACGCCTTCCATTATACTAATCCTATCTCGGAAAAGATTGTTAACCGCCTTTATATGGGGATTATCAAGGCAACCCCCCAGATATGGGATTATCTTTACGACAACCCCAAAGTTTTGGAGAATACAAAAAAAATCAAAGATACCATCCATAAATTCAATTCCCCGAAACTAAAAAGGCTTTTTAATAAATTTAATCCCGATGTTGTTTTGTGCACTCAGGCATTTCCCTGCGGGATGGTGGCGGATTATAAGAGAAGCTTTAACGCCAGGTTTTCCCTGGTTGCGGTTTTGACTGATTTTGTGCCGCATTCTTACTGGATTTATAATTCCGTGGACTATTTTATCACTCCCGCCGAAGACATATCGTTACGCTTACAGAAAAAGGGCGTTCCTCCCGAAAAGATTAAGGCGCTGGGGATCCCTATTGACCATGAATTTAACAATCCGCTGGATAGGGGCAGGATTATGCGAAAATACAGGCTGCAGCCGGGGGTGCCCGTTATCCTGATTATGGGGGGAGGCCAGGGCCTGGGGCCGATAAAGAAGATCGTCAAGTCGCTGGAGACGCTAAACAGAGATATACAGGAGATAATCGTTACCGGTACGAACAAAAAACTGTATAGGTCGCTGAAAAGAAAGGCGAAGAAATCCAGGAAAAAAATCCTGCTTTTCAGGTATACCGATAAGATAGACGAGCTGATGAGTGTCGCGACCGTTATTATTACCAAGCCCGGAGGGATAACTACCGCCGAGGTCTTAACGAAAAGAATCCCCATGATTATAATCAAGCCCATACCCGGGCAGGAGGCAAGTAACGCCGCGTATCTTATCGAAAAAAAAGTAGCGATCAGGCTCGATGACCCCAAAGAGATAAATGTGATTATGGAGGAATTATTGGCTGAGCCGGCCAGATTAAAGAAGCTAGCTTTAGCTGCCCGCAGCATAAGCAAACCCAACGCAAGCTTAGATATAGCAAGGATGTTACTGCATTTATCCTGATGTTCAGCTACTTACTTTACAGGCTCGGCCAGTTTATCGCCTTACACACCCCGTTAAGGATAGCCTACTTCATAGCAAGTATTATTTCTGACTTACATTATCTGGCTGCCTTCAAGGACCACCGCAGGGTAAAGGCGAACTTGAAGGCGATATTTCCGCAAGAATCCGACAGCCAGATCCGCGGTATAAGGCT